>NZ_LUKQ02000405.1 GCF_001647025.1 Endozoicomonas atrinae | reverse complement strand
GAGTCAGCTTAGTAAAATATTTAACTTTCTGGAACTATCAGACTTGCAGACCACCCCAAAAAGCTATACTTAACGACAGGTCATTTTGGACTGGTGTTTTGAGGACTTTTTACGCCGGTGATGACATGAGTCCTTGAATAGCGTCATTCGTAAGGCGATCAAGTACCGGAAGATTTTTCGGACTGATGAGTCAGTCATGAAGGTAATCTATCTGGCCATGGAAAAAGCTTCCGAGAAATGGACCATGCCGATCAGGAACTGGAAAGCAGCCATGAACCGGTTTGAAATTATGTTTCCTGACCGGTTCAAGGAGTAATAGTTTTGGTGGCGTTTACACAGAATTATTTACAGGCTCGTCAGGTCAAATTCAGGCTATGAACTTCTACACATAAATAACAAGAAGCTTTTTTCTGACCAAGGCTCTATGAATGCTTGTGATTCCCTGATAAAAAGAACAAAGTCTCTTCTTTATTTATAACACTTTTACCCCTTATGCACATGACTTATAGCATCACTGGTCAAGCTCAAAACCGTATAAATCAGTTAATGATAAAGTACAGCCCAAAGCATACTTTGGTGATCTGGGTTGCTTCACTTGCCTGTTTACTGGTTCCGCTTCTTATCTTTCGGAACAGTCTGAGCACTATTCTGCTTTCTGGCCTGTTTGGCTCTGCCTTTATTACCTTCTGGATACTGAACCTTGGCCTGAAGTATGCCGTTCATAAGCGCTTTAGTCTCCACTACCAACCAGACCTTGAGTTGGAAACCCGCACCCTTACCCTTGATGAGAAAGGCATCAAAATCAGCTCCTCACTATTGAAACCGGCATTTCGCCCTTATAAGCAAGTAAAGATGATCACGGTAGAAGACAATATTATTGTGGTATCAGGAAAAAGTGGTTGGGTCGAGATGATCCCCCGAGATCAGGTCACTGAAGGTAATTGCGGTTTATTATTGGATATTCTCTGTCGGAGTACTGGGAAAAAAATTAAAAGTTCCTGCTGAAGCAACAAAGTTAATCTAAAATTTTATCAGGTGAAAACAACCAGACGATTTGAATAGCAATGTTCAAGCTTTCCGTCATTACTCTGTTATTGATTACGTTACTATCTGCCTGCTCCACAGGAAAGCCGGTATATGGCAATAAAAAGAGTGCCATCGGCTGGCTGGCAATACCGCCAAACCCTGAGATGCTGGACATGGCAAAATTTGCTGCCAGGGATTTTCAACACGACTCTGTACTGAAAGTAACGGAGGCGAAGCTCCAGAATATTCTTGGAACCTGTTATATGCTTGCCTTTCAAATGAGCAGCGGTGCAAAGTGGCAAGCAGAACTCTACAGGGATCCTTATGGCAAACTAACCCTGCTTGAACTGCTACAACACTAGCCTAAACCCTTTCCAGCAAGAAAATGAACGATGACTTTTCCTGCCTGATTCCGGTCATCAGGTAATCCAACCTCCCCCAATGCCTTATCAATCAAGTCATCATCCACCATTGTACGAAGCCTTGCACACACATCCACAAAAAAACCGTCCACAAATTCAGGGTGCGCCTGCCAGGTAAGAATTGAAGTCCCCCTTCGAGTAATGGCGTTCTCACAGAAATCCGATGCTGCCAGCACAGAAAAGCCGGGAGCCAACTGGCTAACCTGATCCTGGTGAACTGCCAGAATTCGAATGATGCTACCGGACTTAAAACACCCAAAATCAGACAGTGCTTTGACTGGATAAGCTCCTAAACCCCATCCTCCTGGAAACTTCTGAACTCTGCCTCCCAGGGACTGATGGATAATCTGATGACCAAAACAGATTCCAACCAGCAAGGCATCGCTATCTGCCAGCTTTATAATCAAACGCTTAAGTTTATGGATCCACGGCTCTGAGTCATAAGCAGAAGACTTGCTGCCACTGATGATCCATGCATCGCATTGGTCAACAGATGATGGAAAACTGCCTTCATAACAACGCCATACAGCGTACCCCCACTGACCGGGCATCACACGGTCAATCATCATTTTGTAGTCATTATCATAGGTTCCAAAACTCTTAATAGAGTCAGGATGATGTTCATCGCATAGTAAAATACCCAGTCGCTTCTTCAATTCCAGCTTCCTCGAAACTATTTTCTATTGTTCACCTAGGAGGCGTTCTCAATTAGACATGTGACCAGCCACCCACGGTTTGTGCCAGACAAGGCGTAAACTGCTTATGTGGTATTCCACATAAGCAGTGAGCAACGCAGAATGGCGCAAACCGTGGGCGGCCCTTTGGGTTGATAACTCAGGCACTCATGCTGCGTTGAACGACTTGAACATGGAACCACCATGCCCTGCGTCGTTCGCCTTTATGCCCTTTGGGTATTGCCTGAAAGCTTGTGTTAGCAACTGGTCTCATGGCTAATTGAGAACGCCCCCTAATACAGTCTATATCAACAAGAATCAGGGGGAGTCGACAACTCAGAGCAAGTCTCAAGATCTCCCTATTAAAAGAAACCCATATCGATGTTGCCTTTAGAGTCTCAAAAGACTGAGGTCCCATCTTTGTCATACTCATGATGAGGTCACAACAAACTTTAGGTTCTGTTGACATGAGGTTCCAAACCCAGCAGGGCGCGTAGCCAGAATGCCTCTGCCGTTGTTGCAACGACTTGAAAGACGTGAGTATTCCTGCGTCCTTGCGCCTAGTCAGAAGCATTCTGGCTTGAGCTTAGAAAGAAACCTTACGTCAACAGAACCTAACAAATAATTAAATATTTTTGCATTCAGGACTTGCATTATTCGGGAAAGCGATACTAGAATGATAACCATTCTCATTAAGATCGAAAATAATTTACATTCCGGCTCAACCTGACTCTCCCCAAGCCCTTGTTGAGCTACCCAAGCACTTAACCTGTTGACTTATGGAGGGACTGCCATCGAACGAAATTTCAGACCTGACTAACTGGCTAATGCCAGTGATTCGCAAATCCTCATCTTTACGGCCTGAGTTTCAGGCCGCTTTTTTGTTGTTTCTTGACCCGATCCTGTCCATTATTGATAAGCTGAAAAATCGCTTGTTGAGTATGCAGCACGGTATTGGTTATCCAATACTTTTTGTATGGAGATTGTGCTGCATGGGTCTAATCAGAAGAAGAGCCGCTACCGAGGTTCAACCATGGAACTACAGAAGTACAAAATGCCCTTGCTTGGCGGGGAAATGAAAGAACTCGCTGACTATGAAAAAAAGGTCATTTTAATTGTCAATACAGCCAGCAAATGTGGCTTCACTCCCCAGTATCAAACCCTTGAAGAGCTATACAACAAATACAAGGATCAGGGGCTGGTTATCCTGGGCTTTCCCTGTATGTCATCACCGGCGTAAAAAGTCCTCAAAACACCAGTCCAAAATGACCTGTCGTTAAGTATAGCTTTTTGGGGTGGTCTGCAAGTCTGATAGTTCCAGAAAGTTAAATATTTTACTAAGCTGACT
>NZ_LUKQ02000404.1 GCF_001647025.1 Endozoicomonas atrinae | reverse complement strand
ACCATTCGCACCGGAGTTAAACAGCTCAGAAAGGCTATGGGAGTGGATGCGGGAGCATGACTTATCAAACAAAGCATTTTCAGGTTATGAAAATATTGTAGATTGTTGCTGTGAAGCTTGGAATAACCTTTGCAGCGAAGCTGGTCGACTGTTCAGTCTGTGCTCCCGTGATTGGGCAGTTATACAGTAGTTAGAAAATTCAATTGGTATCACTGGCTGTCGCCGAGGAGCTAAAATTTCGTGGATTAAGAAATCCTTCATAGCCAAATTTATTCACTCTTTTTTGCCAATCGCTGTAACTCCAGCGTGGTACTAAAGACATAAAACCATACTCCGATACACTGTCGTTTTGTACAAATCAGAGTATGGTCTAGTTATAAAAAGTTGCCAGAATATTTATGAGTTGCCAAAACATTTATGAGTTGTCAAAACAATTATACTCCTCCAAAAGACCATCACCGCATTGTGACAAACTCTTCAGCAGAAGTTGGATGAATGGCAACGGTATTATCAAAGTCAGCTTTGGTAGCCCCCATCTTTAAAGCCACGGCAAAACCCTGAAGCATCTCATCCGCACCATGTCCAATAGCATGGATACCGACAATTTTTTCTTCTGGGCCAACGGTCACCAGCTTCATGCGTGATGGCTGTCGATGACTGGTCAATGCACTGTACATCGCCGTAAACTGGCTGGTGTACACTTTGACATTCTCGTCACCGTACTCCTCACGGGCAGCCAGTTCACTTAAACCCACGGTGCCAATTGGGGGGTGACTGAAAACAACTGTGGCCACATTGTCGTAGTTCAAATGCTCATCCGGCTTATTATTGAACAGGCGCTCCGACAGACGACGACCTGCGGCAACAGCAACGGGAGTCAACTCAATTTTACCGATGTTGTCACCCACGGCATAAACTCCATCAACATTGGTATTCTGATACTTATCAACAGGAATGTAACCCCGTGCATCAACCGTAACACCTGCTGCGCCCAAGTTGATGCCAGAAGTATGCGGCTTACGGCCTACAGCCCAGATCACGGTATCAACATTGACTGAATTACCGTTTTCCAAATGAACAGTCAGACTCCCATCGTCTTCTTTTACAACTTCTCTTGGTACTGAATGAGTATGAAGCTGAGGACCTTCGGACTCCATCACTTCTACCAGCGTATCCGACAGCATCTCTTCAAAATTACGCAGGGGTTTGTGTTTACGAACCAGCAAGTGCGTTTCGCTGCCCAGTGCGTGTAAAACACCGGCCAGCTCAACAGCTATGTAACCTGCACCCAGTACAGCCACCCGACCAGGGCGCTCAGTCAACTCAAAGAAACCATCGGAGTCAATACCGTACTCTGCTCCGGGAACATCTGGAATCAGCGGCTCACCACCGGTTGCAATGGTGATATGGTCTGCTGTGTAGTGCTCACCATTCACCTCTACCGTTCTGGCATCAATAAAACGTCCATAGCCGCTTATTACGGTAATTTTATTGTTACCCAGAACTCGTTCATAAGAAGCATGTATACGACTGATGTAGGATTCCCGGCTTTCGACAAGCTTACTCCAGCTGAACGACTTCAACTGCTCTTCAATACTGATATCAAAGCCGTAGTCAGGCCCATAACGACAGGCATCAGCAATTTGTCCGGCAAACCACATGGCTTTCTTAGGAACACAGCCCACGTTGACGCAGGTACCTCCCAGGTGCTTAGCCTCTACCAGCGCCACTTTTTTACCGTACATAGCTGCACGATTTGCTGAAGCGATACCACCGCTTCCACCGCCGATTACCAGATAATCAAAGTGGTTTGATGTCGTCATTTTATTGTCCTGATCATTGCAGAGTTGGCAAAAGCCTGCTGGGGAAAATCTCTGAGTACTCTATAAGGTCAAACTGCCTGATTTAAAGTATCAATGTGCATTTGATACCGATAACGCAACATGAGCAACCCTCTTGATCATCTGAAATTACTAGCATGAGTATGCTAGTCCATATGTGTTACGTATATTCCGAAGGTTACATTCAGTGAGTAAACGCAGTAACAGGAAAACAACACCAGACATCTATTTATAAAATAGTAATTTCCTGTTTACCCCCCTGTTTACCAAGGTCTGCAAAGATTTTTATAAAAACTGGCACGTCAATTGTATTATGTCAGGCGAGAACAAAAATCGTCAGAATATAACAACAACAATAATGACGACTCCCAGCCTACAAAAATAATAATATAAGGTCGGGTGACTCAAGCAGACAGGTTTGCACGGTACCTCAAGGTAGCCGACAAACAGGGACAAGAAAGCCGAGAAGACTGACTGAGTCTGGTAACAGGCTACAAAAGGCAGCGCGGGCATTCGACAAGGAAGAAATAAAGAGCTTCTGTGTATCTGTAAACCTGTCTGTTTGTTTATTTTCCTATTTCCATAAACCTCTTCCCCCTTTTGGATTAACTACCTACTTTATTCGCTTGGAACTATCCTGCCTGTGACAACTTGAAGCAGGCCGATATGTCGACTTAGTGCTATGTTGTGAGTCTTGGATATCTACTCACAAACCATTGGCATCTCACATTATGACAAACGATGAACAGGTTGAAGCCGCCAGAGCCTATGTTGCTCTGTCCAATGCCCACAGGCTGGACTGGATATCTCCGATGCTTGATGAAAGTGCCAGTTACTACTCTGCATTTCTTGGTGACTTCCAGGGAAAGAGTGCCATTCTCGATATGATGGCCGCTTTTTTTTCAAAAATCCCCGACGTGAACTGGCATGTCAACAGCTACCGAAACCTGAACGGCAGTTGTGTAGAACTTGAGTTTGTTAGAACGGGTACGGATATTGAGTCGGATGAGCCGGTAAAAATACCAGGTATAGAAAGGATCTTTTTCTCTAACGAAGGACAGATCAGTCGTATAGAAGTGCATAAAGCTTAAACCATTCAAACCTGTTACCCTGGTTACAATCTTCACAACCCAGTACTCAACAAGTAACAGATCATCTCTCGCCCACAACATAGACCGAAAGACAGATAAAATACATTATCTTTAAATATCAATCAGTTATCGATAACAAACCATTTTTGGCACACCCTTTGTATATGTCCAGTCGCAAACAAAAAATGCCAAACAATAACAACAACATGGCACATCCTGACCATCAATAACAAAAACAACAGGTCAGCGATTAAAGCAGATAAGTTTGCAGGATACTGAAGGACATCAACTGGCAAATTGATGGAATGTTAAAAGATTGCCGCAGCTTCTTCGGAAGACTGCACCATCAGGAAGGCAACAGGACATACCAGACATCTGTCAGTCAATAACAACAATAAAGATGCCTGGTAGTTTGTAAACTTATACCAATCGCATTTTCTAAATCCTTAAGCTGCCGCCAACTATGCTTAGGCATCATTACCATGCATTATCTAGAACAGATGTCTCGTCGACCACAGCTACCCGAAGGTTTTAATGATGTTGATTTTC
>NZ_LUKQ02000403.1 GCF_001647025.1 Endozoicomonas atrinae | reverse complement strand
GATCATCCTGAGTTTTAATCTGACTGGCTATTTGATCTACCAGTTTTTCGTTGATTTCAACGCTCATTGTTATTCTCCATTTTGGAGTATTAACGACAAGCGTTTACACAATTTAAATTACATTCCCCTTTGTGTCTCTGTGGTTCAGTCTTTAACTCATGGAAACAGGGAGTAAATGTTAAATGTCCTCCCTAGGGGGTGTTGACTCACTGCTACTGTTATTCAACCAAATGCCAACCAGATACCAACCCCCATCATCAGAGAGCCGGCAATACGGTTCATCACCCGAACATTGCCGCTTTTCTGCAGAAAATGTCGCAGCGTTCTTCCACCTGCCGCGTAAATATTCAGGCAGATAAATTCAATAATCAAAATAATGGAAACCAGAACGATCAGCTGTGGGGCAACCGGCAGGTCTGCAGAAATAAAAGGTGGCAGCAGTGAGATACAGAACGCCCATCCTTTGGGGTTAGCTACGGCTGTTACAAACCCCTGAACCATAAGCTCTTTGGGGGCAGTCTCTCTGGGTTGATGACCCTCATGAGGAATAGCCATTTTCCCCTTGGAAAGCCACATCTGGAATCCCAGATAAAACAGATACACGCCGCCCACCCACTTAAACACCGTGAATGCAGCCGGGTAATTCAACATCACAGCGGCTACACCAATCACGGCAAGTACTGCAATCAATCCAACACCCAGCAGTTCTCCCAGCATCATCCAGAGCGCTCGTCGAACGCCGACGGTCATACCCAGCGTCATGGCCAGTGTCATGCACATGCCCGGGGTTGCAGAAACAAAGAAAAACGTAGGAACAAACAGAGCCAGCAGAGATGAACTGACCATATCAACTCAATTCCAGAAAATGATTAAAAAATTTACAGGTTCTGACCTGAGGTATTCACAATTAGATATATGAACAGCCTCTGGCATCCACTATTGAATAAGTACCTGATCATATGAAATCGAATATTTCTGGCTTAGTGGTTAGTTACTATGCAAGGCTCAGCGGAGTGAGCATAGCCGTAGCTATGTGATCGTAGCTGTAACGCTGCACAACTGCATGGATGCAGGAGTTAGAGCAACGCATGGAGCAGTTGCCGGGAGTGGCTGACCACTGAATCAGAAAATATGATTTCATATAGTTAGGTACTTACCTACCGCCTCAGAATAGCGATCCATCGTCCGATATTTAGCAGGCTGGCAAGCGCAGCAGCAACATAGGTCATTGCAGCCGCTTTAAGGACTTTTCTTGCCCCCGGAATATCATCTTTGGAAAGATACCCTTCCTCCAGAATCGGCAGCGCCTTATTAAAACTGGCATCCATCTCAACTGGCAGATTCATCAATTGCACCCAGAGCGATGCAACCATCCCCGATACCCCCAGTAATAAAGTAATCAAGGTACTCTGGGGCAGACGGGTTAATAAGAAAATAAAAGGAGTAACCATCAAGGCCATGACACTGAATCGCTCAATCATCATGGCCATTTTTATCCGTCTCTGGCGGCGCATAAACCCGGGATGCTCTTCCTGATGTTGCAGGGCATGGCTGACTTCATGAGTAGCAACGGCGACCGCTGCGATGGTCTTCCCCCGATAGTGCGAAGAGGAGAGTGAAACTACCCGGTTTTCCGGATCATAATAATCCTCACCTTCCATGCCTTCGCGAACCGATACACCCTCCAGCTGGAAACGCTCAACCAGGTGTTGGGCCAGCTCACCACCGGTTCCCTGAAGATCCGGTCGATCTTTGCCATATTTACGGAGCGTTTGCCGGACCCAGAACTGAGGTCCAAAAACCAGAACCAGAATCGCCAGTAATAAAAGAATCAGGGGCATTTATTCCCGATCCTCGGTCTCCAGTCGGTCAATCTCTTCCCGGAACTCATTTAAATCCTTGAAATGGCGATACACGGAAGCAAAACGGATATAGGCCACTTCATCCAGCTGCTTTAACTCCCGCATGACTTCTTCACCCAGAATCCGGGAGCTGACTTCCCGCTCCCCCATGGCCCGAAGGCGATGAATAATGCGGCTTAATGCTTCTTCCAGCTGCTCAACACCGACGGGTCTTTTTTCCAGGGCACGGGACATGCCCGCCCGCAGCTTTTCTTCATTAAAAGGTTCACGGGTACCATCCCGTTTAACCAGTCTTGGCATCAGCAGTTCTGCTGTTTCGTAACTGGTGAAACGTTCAATGCAGGACAGGCATTCACGACGCCTGCGCACCTGACTGCCTTCTGCAACCAGACGCGAGTCGATCACTTTTGTTTCAGCAGCACCACAGAATGGACAATGCATTGAGCAAGTTAATCCTTCAGTTTTTTGAGGGGGATTAAGCAATGATAACCAGCTGTGGCTTTATTACAAGATAAAGCAATATGTGAATGCTTAAGGCTTTATATTTACGTGTCTCAGAAAAGACTCGGATGTTGATCAACAAAATCCTGTTTACCGGATTTTTGAAGAAAATCAGACACTCTTTGACTGATATTGGGAAAGCCTGGACTTGTTCTAAGTGAACGGTTACAGCCTTGAAAGATGTTAATAACACCATCAACATCACGACTGCGAAGAGCATCTTTCAACTGCTGATTAACAGAAGCCCCATCACCATAAGGTAGGCTTGCCAGCACCTTTTCCTCTCTACCTTTATCAAGTTCCTGATCCAGGGCCAGACTTAATTTCTCACTTTTTCGTTTACCAAGCCCCTCATTCAATAACCTAAGCTCTGTATATACTTTTTCTTTATCCAACCGGACAGCCATGGACTCGTCACTGGACACCGATAAATCAATTTCTCGAACAAAATTAATAATAGAAGTGCCCTTCATATCCGAGAATTTACGACCAGAGTGCAAAAAGCCAAACAGCATCATTGCCTGCTTCATTGTTTTGTCGGTTATTGCAAGTCCAGACGAGTTATCAGAATGCTTCGCTAAAGACTGTTGATGTATTTCCCATAACCGCGGATGAATATTTGCACTCCCATGACCCAGAACAGCTTTTACCTTTTCTCCAATCTTTTGAAAAGTGTAACCAGTCAGTGTTCTTAATTGGGGAAAATCATTGAAATGACCTTCATCTTTTAAGACCAGATAGGTTTGACTCAAATACGATAGCCTCTGTGTAACAGTCATTCGCTGCCAGTCCCGTAGAGAAAAGTTTTCAAGAAAAGTTGAGACTTTCTGCTGCCGCTCTTTAGCTTTTCTATCATCCTCCCCCAGCTCACCCGAAGAAGCCTTGGCAGCATGCTCTTTCCCATCCGCTACAGGCCGCCTCCCCTGAGCACTGGTTAATGCTTTCTTTCCCAGTTCAGTCAAAAAAAACTGTCTTTCACCTTGATCCTCACAAACCCCCAATAATACCAATTCCATTTTTAAATTATGAAATAACAGCCCATGAACGGGAGCATAGACTTTTCAATCGGCCAACTTCAGAAAGTAATTCATTCCATGCCTCACAGCATTTATTGATAATATCTTCATAGT
>NZ_LUKQ02000402.1 GCF_001647025.1 Endozoicomonas atrinae | reverse complement strand
GAAAATCAACATCATTAAAACCTTCGGGTAGCTGTGGTCGACGAGACATCTGTTCTAGATAATGCATGGTAATGATGCCTAAGCATAGTTGGCGGCAGCTTAAGGATTTAGAAAATGCGATTGGTATAAGGTGGTCTATGGGTTTGGTGAGCGAAAAGCCCCCTCCCCTTTCGTGAATGCATGCTCACGCTTTCTCTACCTGGATGAACCAGAAAATGATCCGGAGAAAGTCACCTCAAACTGTAAAAAAAGCGGCCATGAGCTGAAAGCCGATACCAAGCTGATGAACCTGATCCGCAATGCCATCGATACCGAGCAGGATGATGATGGCTGGGCGTACCTCGGAAGAATCGGTGCGGTTATCTCCAACCAGGCCTCCTTTGACCCTCGAAATTACGGTTACAAAAAACTGGGAGATCTGATCAGGGCTGTTGACCTGTTTGAAACCCAGGTTATGGACAATAATCAGATGTGCGTTCGTGATAAACGACGTGGTAATCATATCCAGAATGGCGGTCATTAGTCCCTATTGAGATTTTCTCTCTACCACAAAGACGCAAGACACGAAGACACAGAGAAAGCTGTTTTAGTATTCTTTGCACCTTTAGAGCTTGTGTAGTGAAAAAATAGATAGCTACTCACAGATCAGCCTCTAACTGCTATAACCTATAATTGTCTAAGTACTTTGACGAAGAGTGTCTGATATGACCAATGAGCAGGATACGCCTCTGATCAAAGCCGTAAAACAGGCCAGCAGTGAGTGGAAAGCAGCATTCAATTCGGGAAATGCCAAAGGCTGTGCAAACCAATATGAGCCAGATGCCATTATGCATGCCCGCCCCTTTGGCACATTCACAGGTCATAGTGAGATTGAGTCTTTCTGGCAAAAGTTGATTGACGATGGATTTAACAGTGTGGAGTACATCAACCCGAAATTTGAGACGGTTGATGAGCAGAGTGCCCTGCTCACCTCCGGCTGGAAAATGAACAAAGCTTCAGGTGTCATCCATAAAGAGCTATGGGTTCTACAACAAGACGGGACCGCCAGGCTCAGAGAAGATGACTTTGAAGCCACAGGTTAAACCTCATGGCTTCAAAAGCACTGATATTAACCCAAATTAACTCAGGTTAATTTACACTGAGGCAGAAGAGTTTTGCGGGCGAGTCACTTTACGCCTTCTGGGTCTGCGACGGTTTTCTGTAAATACACGGCCAGAGCCCATTTCTCCGGACTTTCTCCCTTCATTATTCCGTCCACCCTGCTGTTTACCTTCAGGTGTCTTGCCTTTCCTTTCACTTTCTTGACCGGACCTGTCGAAAGTCTTTGGCTTCTTGGGCTTTTTAGGCTTCGGTGATTTGCCGGACAACTGAGTCACAGGAACCTCATTTACCGGCTCAAACCCAGAGATCATCTCTCTGGGTAACAGCTGGTTAATCAACCGCTCAATATCCCGAAGCTGCTTAGTTTCATCTGCACAGACCAGTGAAACAGCATGGCCATCCGCCCCTGCACGGCCCGTGCGCCCAATCCGATGCACATAATCCTCCGGCACGTTGGGCAGGTCAAAGTTCACTACCTGCGGCAACTGATCAATATCCAGCCCCCGGGCTGCTATATCCGTTGCCACCAGAGCCGTAATTTCATTATTTTTGAAATTAGCCAAGGCCTTGGTACGGGCTCCCTGACTCTTATTGCCGTGAATCGCCGCTGCCAGAATCCCCTTACCTTCCAGATGGCGGGTTAACCGGTTGGCACCGTGCTTGGTTCGCGTAAAAACCAGCACCTGCTTCCAGCTGTTCTCTTTAATCAAGCGAGTCAGCAGTGCTGGCTTTTTACTTTTATCCACCGGATAAACACACTGTCTGACCGTTCTGGCTGTGGTGTTTCGTGGGGATACGTCAATCTCAACAGGGTGATGAACAATGGTTTTGGCCAACTGTCGTATTTCATCAGAGAAAGTAGCAGAGAACATCAGGTTCTGTCTCTGCCTGGGCAACAACGCCAGAATCCGACGAATATCGTGAATAAAGCCCATATCCAGCATACGGTCGGCCTCATCCAGAACCAGCACTTCCAGGTGTTTGAATTTCACCGCATTCTGGTTGTAGAGGTCCATCAGTCGTCCGGGAGTGGCTACAAGGATGTCAGCACCACGCCTCAGATTCATCATCTGGGGATTGATTTTGACCCCTCCAAAAACCACTGAGGAACGTATTGGCAAGTGCCGGCCATAAGTGGCAACACTCTCTGCTACCTGCGCTGCCAGCTCACGGGTCGGTGTCAGGACCAGCGCACGAACCTGGTTGGGCCCTGCCCGCTCGCCACGGCTTAACAGCTCCAGTATCGGCAGGGTAAAGCCTGCTGTTTTACCTGTGCCTGTCTGAGCTGCAGCCATGACATCCTGCCCAGCCAGAACAGCCGGTATCGCTTCCGCCTGAATGGGAGAAGGCTGCTCATAGCCCTGTTCAGTAATGGCTTGCAGAATCGGAAGGGAAAGCCCGAGATTGGCGAAGGTCATGGAAATGTCTCATTAAGGGCCACGAAAATATAACGATGGCCTAACCGGAGGAGGGGCTGAGTAGCATACAGGCTGCCAACTGACAGCGCAAAATTGTTTTTTATCCAGGTGATAACCACAGAGAGCTCTAAGAAATCTTGAATTTTTAGCTTTTGTTGAGATTAAGTGGGGCTCTTAACTAGCCAGTCATCTACACATCAGATATGCCAAAAGGCATGGCATACACTCCGAAACAAGGTCGCCAGTGCTCACTGACTGACCTATTCTCTTTGCCATGAAGCTGTTAAATTATCAGGCAGACAGAGCACTGATTTCTCTATTTCTGCTTTATTCACTGCTAACTGGTTGCCAAACCGCCATGAATCAAAACAACACCTTTTGTATGGTACTGACTACGTGCCCAAATCAGCAGGAAGCCGATGCCCACGCCAGAGCAATTATAGAGAAACATCTGGGTGCCTGCGTTCAGAGCAGCCCGGTTCACAGTCATTATATGTGGGAAGGCAAGGTTCAGTCTGACCCGGAAATACTGCTTCGAATTAAAACCACCTGTGAGCGTTATAAAGCGCTGGAACAGTACCTGAAAGCCGAACACAGCTATGATGTACCACAGATTATTAAGATCCCCATAGAAAACGGCCTGACAGAGTACCTTGACTGGATCAAGGAAGAAACGACTGTAAAATAGCGGCCTGACTGAAAAAAGAAGTAACGACCGGGACACCAAAGGGATTTATTCATGTTCAAGGCCATCCGCATTACCATACTGCTCATCGTTTTACTGGTCGTTGGTATGAATGCCTGGCTAACCCAGATCCGCAGCACCGACTGGGACGCCCCCCTGTTTGTCGCCGTTCATCCAATCAGCGGAGATAGCAGTAATAAAACCCGGCAATACCTTATACCAATCGCATTTTCTAAATCCTTAAGCTGCCGCCAACTATGCTTAGGCATCATTACCATGCATTATCTAGAACAGATGTCTCGTCGACCACAGCTACCCGAAGGTTTTAATGATGTTGATTTTC
>NZ_LUKQ02000401.1 GCF_001647025.1 Endozoicomonas atrinae | reverse complement strand
TGCATCGTGAAAGTTTTCAGGAAAATCGGGAGTTTTAGGCATGACATTAACGGGATGAACAACAGGCTATTTAAAGTATAAAGGCAATCGCAGAATTCGTGACATATTTTGAAAATGAAATTGGTATAAAAACAGCTGCGAGCACCACTGATCAGGGCTCTGGCCAGTACTGCAAACACACCTGGGCCGGGGGTGACCGAAAATATGAGAATAGCGGCAAAAAAAGCCAGACCACTTTCCAGAGACATAAACCACCTTCCAGAGAAATGATGTCTGAGTACCTTATATTCGTAGAGCAATCCGTTTAGGGCAAACTAAATTATCTCCAGATAATGGGTTTTGCAGAGGGGAGCGGGTTGACCATTTCTAACGAAAATCAAACCGCTCCTGCTCGAAGCGTTTATTGACCAGTCCATACTGAGTGAGAGTTCTTCTGAGAGACTCACCGAAGCTTGTTGTTCCACAATACATGACCGCTGCTTGGGACAGTGTATGCCTAGTTTGGAGTGTACCAGTCTGTAAACGGCTGCCATTGTCGGAAATGCATGGAACTACAGTCATACCTGCTACATTGCCGGCAACTCTCTTCAGTTCAGGCAGAAAGATAGCCTCCACTTCAGAGTGGACACAATAGTAGAGTGTGACAGGGTAGCTGACGTCGGGACTGTTATTTTCAAGAAATCGGCTCATCGCGACAAATGGAGCAATGCCCACGCCTGCACCAATCCATATCTGTTCACGTGAATGATCTAAGGTAAAACCACCATATGGGCCTTCCAGTATTATTGAAGAGCCAGATTGAAGAGAGGTGATCAGGTGTTCGGTGTAATCCCCCAGTTTTTTAATGGCAAACTCCATCTCACGAGTGTCTGGGGAGTAACGCAGAATGGTAAAAGGGTGCGCTTTCTCACCATCACGAAAGTCAATAAATGCAAACTGTCCCGGTAGATAATCAATGGTGTTATCAAGCTTCAGGGTCACAACCATAATGTCTTCTGCGGGTCTTTCTACCTGAATAACTTGTCCACTGTGTTTTTTCTTACGACCAATCTGGCCGGATAACGAAACCCAGGCAGCCCAAAGGCCTGTTATTGATAACGTCAGTACAAGTATCGCAATAACCCAATTTCCCCCACTATGCGGTGTGAGCATTATGCTGTGAGCAGCTCCGAGAAGATAAACAATGCCCAGTAGCTTATGGCTCAGGCTGAAGTCTTGATACTGAAATCTACGAATCAGACTAATGATGATGAGTATCAGCATGGCATAAAGCGCCCATTCCCCCATACTTACCGCTTCACCACGGAATTGACTGAAAATGCTCATCTCTCCTGCGCCGCCTTTGCGAATCGGGCGGGAGACCAGCTCTGCAGATACCATCCACGGACCAGACTTTACGGCCAGCCAGTGGAGAATCATAAAGATTCCTGCGGTGATGCCTGCTCTTTTGTGCAGGTGATAGAGCTTATCAAGACCGTGCAGCCGGGTTTCCAGCCAGCCAGGCCGAAGAGCGAGAACCATGCAAAGGGTCATTAACCCGAAACCAACAAATCCGGAGAACAGAACGATCTGATGACGCCAGAAAAAGAATCCGGGGTTTTCCGGTATAAATAACAGTTGGCAGGCAATATAGATAACACTGAACAGCAGAATTAAACGCTTCATCTTATGCGCCTTTGCATGGGTGAGAGTGCATTGCCATTGTATGAACCAACGATGATTTGAGTGTGTCAGGGGTTTGAGTATTTGTACTAAATTGTACGGCTCTACTTTGCTTCTAATGGTTTACCTCTTGAATTTGTCGCCTTAAACCCTCATTAAGTCGCATAGTATTTTCCCGCCGACTGGAGTGTGGCCATGAATCCAAGCCGAGCTGATATTGAAGCGGCTATCCGCAGCTATCAGGACCCTTATCTGAAAAACAATTTGCTGGATGCTGGCTGTCTTGAATCTCTGAATATTGATAATGGCAAAGTCAGTGCGTCCCTGGTGCTGGGTTACCCAGCCAAAGGTCTGTGCGATGGGGTTGCCCAGATGCTGTCCAGTAAAATCGAGGATGTTGATGGTGTTGAGTCTGTTGAGGTTGCGGTGAACTGGAAAGTTGATCCTGCTCCGGTTCAAGGTGAGCTGGAAACCATGGCCGGTGTGAAGAACATCATTGCCGTGGCTTCCGGTAAGGGTGGGGTCGGTAAATCCACCACCGCAGCGAATCTGGCTCTGGCGCTGGCTGCAGAAGGTGCGCGGGTGGGTATTCTGGATGCCGATATCTATGGCCCGAGTATGGGACAGATGTTTGGTATTCCCGATGGTAGCCGGCCGGATGTGAAGAATGACAAGTTCTTCATGCCGATTGAAGCCCATGGTATTCAGGTGATGTCCATGGCATTCCTGGTTACTGAAGATACCCCGGTGGTGTGGCGTGGTCCAATGGTCAGCGGTGCCCTGATTCAATTATTGACCCAGACCATGTGGAATGACCTGGACTATCTGGTGATTGACCTGCCACCGGGTACCGGTGATATTCAACTAACCCTGGCTCAGAAGATCCCGGTATCTGGCAGTGTGGTGGTTACAACGCCTCAGGATCTGGCACTGATTGATGCCAAGAAAGGTGTAGAAATGTTCCGCAAGGTCGGCGTTCCTGTGCTGGGTGTGGTGGAAAATATGGCCGTTCATATCTGCTCAAACTGTGGCCATACCGAGCACTTGTTTGGCGAAGGTGGCGGTAGCCGGATTGCAGAGCAGTTTGAAATCGATCTGTTGGGCTCTTTGCCACTCTCTATGATGATTCGTGAGCAGGCAGACGAGGGGGCACCCACCGTGGTTTCTGAACCAGAATCCCAGATAGCCATGATCTATCGGGATATGGCCAGGCACATGACCGCAAAACTATGGTTACGTCATCAGCAGGCTCCTGCAGTGCCCTCTCTGTCAGTGGTCGATGACTAAAAGTGTTTGATTTTCTGGCGGACTTTGTCCAGAAACTGGCTTAACTGTGACTTGGAAATTTTATCCATGCTGTATAGGGCGAGCCAGTCAATATCCCTGCATTTGGTGACGGCCTTTAAGCTCAGTCTCATCATTTTGCGGGGAGGGTTACCGATCAGGGCCATCCGCCAGCGTGATGCGCCTTGGGTCGTAATGATCAGAATTTTCTGCAGGTTCGTTAGTTTTGGCTTTACCCCGTCTGGGCCAAAATCAGCGACGATAGAAGGAAGCCAGACGCGATCCAGCCAGCCCTTCAGGATTGCCGGTGGTCCCATCCACCAGGTGGGATAGATCATGATCAGGGCTTCAGCCCATTGTAGCTGCTGAACATATTTCTCTACGGTAGCCGTGTTGTCCTTGTCCATATAGGTTCTTCGCTCTGCCGTGCTCATTCTGGGCTCAAAATCTTCCTGGTAGAGGTCCAGCGTTTGTACCTCATACCAATCGCATTTTCTAAATCCTTAAGCTGCCGCCAACTATGCTTAGGCATCATTACCATGCATTATCTAGAACAGATGTCTCGTCGACCACAGCTACCCGAAGGTTTTAATGATGTTGATTTTC
>NZ_LUKQ02000400.1 GCF_001647025.1 Endozoicomonas atrinae | reverse complement strand
ACCATTCGCACCGGAGTTAAACAGCTCAGAAAGGCTATGGGAGTGGATGCGGGAGCATGACTTATCAAACAAAGCATTTTCAGGTTATGAAAATATTGTAGATTGTTGCTGTGAAGCTTGGAATAACCTTTGCAGCGAAGCTGGTCGACTGTTCAGTCTGTGCTCCCGTGATTGGGCAGTTATACAGTAGTTAGAAAATTCAATTGGTATTATGACTTGCCCAAATAAAAAACAGGCGTATTTCCTGTAGAGTCCTTCAATGACTCATTTGCTCCATGCCGTTTAAGGAGTTCATAAAATGTTGAGTCACACCAATTTTCCTTTACACCTGTTGCCGCAATGTGCAGAGGTGTTTGTTGGGTTATTGGGTGAGCTGAATGCTTATGTTTATCGAACGTGTCGTTACAGTCTACCCTTGGTTTTCTTGCTGAAGGTGTTTTCTGGTTTATGTCGGCACCATGACTGAGTAGTAGTTCAAGAGCATCAGTGTCTTGTTGATATGTAGCGCAGTGAACAGGGTAAAAACGATGATCATCTGGAGATGTATAGATAGCACTATTTACATTTAGGCCTCTATTAATAAGCAGTTTTAATGCGGGTACATTGTCAAGCTCCATACATAATTTCCATAATGGAATACGTGTCGAACCCACCAGACAGCCAACCCCTGTTGGTTTGTAATGGTTTGATATCAATATATCCATAATGTCCAAACGACCAAGCCTCACAGCAAGCCCTAATGGGCTCCAGAGTTGTCCATATTCATCTTGATATTGGTAGTTAGTCCCTGAATTTCGGAGGGCCTTTTCAGAGTCTAGAAGGGTATGTAAGCACTCATTCTGGCCACTATTTATGGCATGCATGATAATGCCAACTTCTTGATCATTGACTTTGGCAGATTCAACAGGTTTATCTGCTTGTTTAAGAAGGTATTGAAGAGCTTCATTTTTACCTAAACTGATTGCCCATCCGGTTAATAATTTCAGCTCTGCATGCTTCTTATCAGAGCTGAGAGTTTTAAAATATTTATTACATTGATCAAACTTATCAGCACACAACCATTGGCAGACACTTTTCCACGATTCTTCTTTACGCTGGCCGGTAAATACACATGAAACATCTGAGCTTTGAGCATGGAGCCATCTTATATTCTCTGCTTGCCAATCACTGAAACTGGAAAAACAGTCTGAGCAACTAACAACATCGTCAAAACCACGGTAGTGAAGCCCTTGTGCAGCAAGCTCTTCAGTCTTGTTGTATTTGCTGGTTTTGTGATCTTTCCAATCACTGGATGTGAAAGAGTTTTCACGAACAGAGTGTTTGCCAAAATCAACAGGCCTGGCATTTCGACTTTTTAACGGCATACATTGGTTATCATAATGCCTGGTGTATGTATTGCATGGAGAGCCCCAACGGCCATCTTCTTTGCTCAAAGGGAACTCTGTTGCTGAGATATACTGGCAATGTTTACAAGTTAACTGAACCTTCATACTGAAGGCCTCTGAATCCCATAAAGTCGATGACACTTTATATTGCTGGTCAGTAAACTGATCCGGAAGATACATTCCAGAAGAACGCATAGTATTCAGCGGGCTGCTCATTGCTGTTTGAACCTTTGATTTTTACCTCTTGTGTTTAGACATTTTCCCTTTGGATTCTCTCCATGCGGTTAGAAAATTCTGCCAATTAAACAGAAGCTGTAATAGAGTATGGACGACAGAATAATGACAATAGAATTTCAGGGAGCTTAACCCATGTCAGATCAGCAGAATCATATCCTGATCGAACAGCAGGATGATATCCTGACGATCCGCTTCAACCGCAGTGATAAAAAGAATGCTCTGACCACCGGCATGTACGCTTCGATTCTTGAAGCACTGATCGCTGCTGACCAGGATGACAGTGTTAAGGTTATTCTTTTTGCTGCCCAGCCTGATATGTTTACTGCAGGTAATGACCTAAAGGATTTTCTGGCCCAGAACAGTGCTGAAGAGCCAGAAGCCATGAAAATGCTACGACAACTTGCGGTGCAGAAAAAGCCGATTGTGGCCGCTGCCAGCGGTATTGCAGTGGGTATTGGTGTAACCCTGCTGCTCCATTGTGATCTGGTTTATGTGGGCGAAAGCACGCGACTGCGCTTACCCTTCGTGAATCTGGCGGTAGTACCAGAAGCTGCTTCAAGTTTGCTGCTGCCAGATATTATGGGGCGTCAGCGGGCTTCAGAACTGTTGATGCTGGGGGATTTCTTTGATGCTCAGCGCGCCCGTGAATATGGCATTGCCAATGCAGTAATTGCCAATGAAGAAGTCTTTGAATATGCCCTGGCAAAGGCCAGAGAGCTGGCAGAAAAACCCCGTGAAGCGCTGTTGCTGACCAAGCAGCTTATTACGCAGACCCGCCGTAGCGATGTGCAACAACGCATTGATGATGAAGGTGTTATCTTCGGTGAGCGAATGATATCCGAGGAAGCCCGTCAGGTAATGGGCGCCTTTTTTTCCGGTAAGTCTTAACCCGGTGCTCTGAGAATGGACGGCCATGGGGCAGTGCTGAAAGGGGTTCTGTTCGCCATCGCATCATCACTGGTAGCCAGCACAGCCGGAGCTGCCAGTAAGATGATTGCTGATGTAGTGCCGGTTACCACCATTGTTTTGTTCCAATATGGACTTTGTCTGCTGCTTCTGGTGCCCATGTTCCTGCGTTATCCATTTAGCCACTGGTCTACCCGGCGCCCTGGCGCGCATTTGTTACGAGGGGTTGCTGGATGGCTCTGCTTTTATGCTTACTATCTGGCTATCAAGCATATTCCATTGGTGGATGCGGCATTGTTAAGAAATACAGCGCCTTTGTTTGTTCCTCTGCTGGTTTGGGTATGGATGAAGGTTGAGATACCAAAGAGCCACTGGCACCCCCTGATTCTTGGGTTCATAGGAGTGATCCTGATTCTGAAGCCGGATCTGGAGGGTGTTGAAACCTGGCACCTGATTGGTTTGATTTCCGGATTATCCCTGGCGTTATCCATGGTTGGAACACGAGTGCTTTCAAATACTGAGCCAGCCAGTGTGATCCTGTTTTATTATTATCTGATCTCGTTTCTCTGCAGCTTGCCATTGGCGATCATGGAGTGGCAGGCCATTCCTCTCTGGACATTGCCCTATTTGCTTTATATTGGCTTCTCGATATCTCTGACCATGTGGTGTTATACTCGGGCATATACCTTGGCTAAAGCTTCAATTGTGGCTCCAATCAACTATTCTGGTGTTGTATTTGCCGGGGGGCTGGGCTGGATTATCTGGGGGCATATTCCTGATACTGTTGCGCTGGCAGGTATTGTGCTGGTAGTGGTGGCGGGGCTGTTATCTTCCTGGCTTGGTCTCAGTCAGAATAGGTCTGGTGAAACTATTAACAATGTTCCTCAAGTAACATCAAAATAAAACCTGATTACCACTGTACCTCAGCCAGCTTGAGAAGCCTTGCTGGCATGGGGCAAGTTCGTGCAGCCATGTAACCCAACCTTGACACCATTGCTTTCAAATCAAAGCGCCGGTTGAATCGATAACAAT
>NZ_LUKQ02000040.1 GCF_001647025.1 Endozoicomonas atrinae | reverse complement strand
ACCAGTTATTTAGTCTATCATCTTAAATGACTTCACTGATCACACCCCTTCTTTTTTACATTAAACTTTTCTCTTTTTCAATTTTACAGCAAGAAACATATTTTATTTTATTATGACAACACTCTTCAAAAAACCAAATAACTACCAGAGACCATTTCATCAAGAGTGTCCCATGCAACTTTCAAACGATAATAACCATATTAAAAGCAGGAAAATAACTCCCACCTATCGAAAACACCAAAAAAAATCAAGAGCCAATAGTTATTTAACACTCATATTAATCACAACAGTTACAGTAAGCCTTCAAGTTACTGCAGAAATGGAAATCAATAATACTTATCAGCTGATACACGATCACTTATCAAGAATCCACTCAGTAGATAAGTACAAGAATGCAATGAACTCTCGTAACCAGAAACAGGAGTTACCTGAAATCATCCTGTCTCCGGGAGAAAGACGAAGTATTCTTTTGCAAAATTTTTCCCGAACTCATAAAACAGGCAATGAGATAATCACCCATCATGCAGTTAAAGACCTGCATATTCTCAGTGGAACAATACAAAATCCCGGGCATAGCCTTCTCAGTAGTTTAGGCTCCCCGATGACAGTCACTGGTGAAATAATGCTGGCAAACCTGCTGATATCTCCCATTACGGATATAGAGGTCCTTCAAAAACGCCAGAGAGCGCTTAAATACCTAATAGAACACCCTAAAGTCATCTTTCAGATAGAGGAACAACTTATCCGTTATGCAGCGGATGAGGATGGACTCATAGCCCTGCTCGACCCTTCTGATGCAGTGAACAGCCCCCATTTTGATGAGATTGATTACCAGACATACATCCCGGGGCTCACCTCAGATGCATCATACGAAGAAATTGCCCGCCGATTAAACGACACTATTAGCGTTATGAGTGCATTAAATGTTCCTATTGGTCTTATCGGATCCACCCTCCTTGGAAAATTTGACTCACAATACGGATTTATTCAGGGGCTTCTCAATTCAGCAATAAACCTGCCATCAAATATGAACATGGTCATTTCCGAAATGCACCATCACTTTCAGGGACTTCCACCACCAGCCAAAATTTTCACTCTCGGAAGCTTCGTTGTTCTGCAAATGATAGCTATTTATCAATCATACCGACTCTTTCAGGATAACCGGGCCGCCTACACGTTTGTAATGGAGCGTAGCCGCAGGCCCGGAAGAGCGCTGGAAAGTGCGAGGGAACTAAAACGACTGGCTCAGTATCACCCCGTTCTCGAAGATATTCTGAACCATTACAGCGGCTTCCTGAAATTTCGAAATTCCACCCAGATTCAGGAAATAGTAACACTGCTAAAAGATGCTCCTGAGAAAGCACCCGACGTACTCTCCTATCTATCAACCAACATGGGACGCTATAAAAGAAGCCTTATGCTGCTTCGCCGAAACCATATACCATTGATCAGGATTATGCAGGCCACTGGTGAAATTGATGCCTGGCTGACCATCGCAAAGTTACTGAGGTCATCTTATTACCGGGAAAATAATCCATTATGCTTTGCACAGTATGAAGTATCAGAGCAACCGAATATTGAGATCCAGGGCTTCTGGAACCCTCTGCTACACCCTTCCATTGCTATTTCCAATGACCTTGCAGCCAGCCAGTCTATACCACCGGCTAATATCATAATCACAGGCCCAAACGCAGCGGGAAAGTCGAATGCCATGGGCGCTGTAGCTCTTAACGTCACGATGGCGCAGACAATGGGAATTTCTCCTGCTGAATCTTTTAAGCTAACACCATTTTCCTTTATCCATACCCATACCGTCATTGAACCGGAAATGATTACTGGCGTTTCCAGTTTCAGCGCAGAATCAAAACGAGCGATCCAACTACTGCAGAAATTACGCACATTGAAGACTGGTCAGTTCAGCATTGCCTTTCTGGATGAAATTTTCAGCAATACCAGCCCCAAAGAAGGAGAGATCGGTGCACTGGCCTACATAAAAGCGATTGGAGATTTACCCGAAACGATTAGCATTTCTTCTACTCACTACGCCAGGCTGACATCACTGGCTGACCAGTTCCCGGATAAGTTCCAAAATCTTCATGTAAGCGCCGACATTAACAGTGAAGGCCGCCTGCACTATGATTATGTCCTGAAACCAGGCTTCTCAACACAGAACGTTGCATTTCATATTCTCAAAGAAGAGGGAATTGAGGAGGATTTTCTTGATATTCTTCAAGATCTTCTTGACGCTCCAGAGGATGCTCCCCCCTCATATAGCCTAATGCCTCTGCTTTCTGGGCCAGACCAGACTGAACCGAGCACCTCCCAGAGGGCTGTGACTAACCAACGCTCGACCCCCATGCCAGTACATAATACGCCTGACTATTGAGAGCCCCAGACCATAGCCTCCTGATTTCCGTGTTCTACTGTCATCCAGCCTGGAAAAGGCAGAAAACACCCTTTCCCACTGCTCTTCTGGAATCCCCGCCCCATCATCATCCACATCAATGCGACAGGTATCCTGAGTGGATGAAAATCGCACCTGAACTTTACTGTCCGCATACCGGCAGGCATTACCTACCAAGTTCTGTATAGCCCGATGAATATATCGACGATCAATTTCTACAAATCGCCTGGGGTTTAATACATTGCAGGGAATATGCTCTATCTCAACCCGATTCTGTAATCTGAGATGTTCGCCAACAACCTGTGCCACCACTTTATCAACATCATGACGTTTCAAACTAATGGTCGGAGCTCCCTGCTCCAGGTTGGCATAGGTCAGAAACTCATCAACCAGATGGTCCAACTCCTGGATATCCTGATCCATCCCCTCTAGCTGGGCTTCCCGTTCCTCTTGTGTTCTCGCATCAGCAATCAGATCCAGACCAAAGCGTAATCTTGCAACAGGAGTCCTTAATTCATGGGACACGCCACGAATCATTTCTTTCTGCAGACTAAGCAGACGTTGAATATGGTCAGCCATGGCATTGAATGCCATAGCGAGGCGACCAATCGAATCAGCCCCCCCAACATTAACTCGCACCTCAAAGTCACCTCGACTAAAGCGTGTCGCCGCTCTTTCCAGTTTTCGCAGCCGCTTCTCCATTCCCCTGACCAGGATATAGATGGCAAGACTCAGAGAAATCAAGACGAAAAGTCCCAGAGTCAAGATCAGTTTAAAAGGATAAGGGTTAAGTAATTTCAATGGACCAAGATGGAGTATCTGATCACCGTCCCTCATCTGAGCATAGAGCTGGAGCGATTCATCTCTTATGTTCAATACGGTAACAATGCCGCCCTGCTGCAACTGGCTGTTTTGCAAGGGCGTTAAAGAGGTACCAGAATATTGGACAATGGACACAGGAAAACTCAGCGACTCACCAGACCTCTGAGCCAGCATCGTCACTCGCTCATCTGGAGAATAAGGGGCAAGCAGGTGTCTGAGAAAAACAACGGTACCACTCGCCATTTGTTCTGATATCTCAGCCACACGTCCCTGCAATAACCACCGCTCATCAATTAAAGACGTAATAACCGCTGCCTTCTCGGTCAGCATCTGGACATCAATCCCCCCATGGGAGAGCAGCTCTATTTCTTTAGGCGTGAAGTCTGATCGCTCCAAGGGCAGCATTGAAAAAGGAATCGACAGTTTATGCCCCCACTCTCCCAGCCACTTCTGTCGCTGATCCTCTGGCATTGATGCCAGTACTTCAGATACAAGGCGGAAGGTACCTCGAGCCATATCTTCTCTGTACTCAGCCATTCGAACACCATTAACAATAGTGACAACGATGCCAGAAAGAACTGAGACCAGAACCAGAGAAAACAGTAGGCCGCCATAGATTCGAAGAAAAATACTACTCATGACGTTATGCCAGCAGCCTACTCACTTTTCACAAATAAATAACCTTTACTACGCACCGTCTTGATCAGACGTGGATGCATTGGGTCATCGCCAATCTTGGGGCGAATTCGTGAAACCCTGACATCAATGGAACGGTCCTGACCGTCGTATTCAATCCCTCTCAACTGAGCAAAGATTTCTTCTCTGCTCAACACCCGGCCTGCATTCGAGCAAAGCAGCCAGAGCAGATCAAACTCAGCGCTGGTGAGGTCGACACTCTTGTCATCCAACCAGGCCTCCCGCATGGAGTTATCTACTACCAGAGCGCCAAAGCGAAGGCTATTCTTCACTTCCGGCTCGTCTTCTACTGGTGCAGGGCCTCTTCTTAGCAGGGCTCGTATACGGGCAAGCAATACTCTTGGGCGAACCGGCTTGGCAACATAATCATCCGCTCCCATTTCCAGCCCCAGCACTTCATCAAGGTCATCGGTCCTCGCGGTCAACATCAGTATCTGACCATGATACTGGCTTCGCACCCGTCGACAGATGGAAACCCCATCTTCTCCCGGCAACATCAAATCCAGTACCACCAGATCGGGGCGCTCACTCAAAATACGCTCAACTGCCTTACCACCATCACCTTCAACAGATACATGAAGGCCATTATTTTCAAGATACTCACGGGTCAAGGTCGCCAGACGCTCATCATCCTCAACAATCAGGATGCGACCCGTTTCTGCATTATCCAAAGCCATTGTTTTACACCCCAGGGTTAAAGAGACGAAGTACTTAAGCCAGTGCTGTAAATTCAAAGCGGCAAAAATCTGGCACTTCGCAGGCAATCTAATCTCGTATGGGTCGTAGATGTTACACTACCGACGTTCGAACGTCCTCCCCGTAACGGGAGCAGGCCCAAACATTTCTTAGTCAACGCCCGAAATTCATATTATTCATTATTTTTTTTTATCAGAATCGGACTCAGAATATTTTTTTATTTTGAGAAAATCCCAGCTTGATCTTGCAAATTTTTCCTTCTGTCTGAAAAAGTTACCCGGGAGTTAGCAGACACCAACACTGGAAGAAATCCACAACTTATCCACAACATCCCCCCAGATTAATCGGCTTGAATTTCTCCCAACTGCGCATTATCTTGTGTATATAAACGGTCGCTACACAATATATGGTACCCCTCGCTGCTGAGTAACACATTGTCTGAGGACGACGACATGTCGAAAATGCCTCAGACAACATTCAAGTAAGACAGCGGATTTGCTGTTGGCAGCAGCACAAAAAGGAAGAGCGGACGGTGATCAGGGAAGAGTGCTCATACAGGTTTTCAGCTGCACGGCCTTGCGGTCTTCACACTGAAGCCTGTCTCGCGAAGAACAGCGGGGATCTGATTCATCAGGTATTTCCCGGCATTATCCCGGACAGACTCATATTCATCACGACCACTGCAGTGCAAAGTGGGTGGCTACAAAGCAGTGATGGGTAGTAGACGTTGTGGTTGTATTGACAGCACGCGAAGTAAATACCGCCAGCTGACAGACCAATCGAATCATGGAGCGTGCTGCAATATCATTGATAGCCACGCTTTCATCATAGAGAGTTTTCATTGAATACACAGGTAAGGGCTGAATGAACAAAAACATCCTGGTCACCAAGCGTGACGGAGACAAGGAACAGCTGGATCTTGAGAAGATCCATAAAGTGATTACCTGGGCCGCTGAAGGCCTGGATAACGTCTCCGTTTCCGAAGTAGAACTAAAGTCTCACATACAGTTCTACGATGGCATCAAGACCACGGATATCCATGAAACGCTGATCAAATCCGCTGCAGACCTGATTTCAGCCCAGGCTCCGGACTATCAGTATCTGGCTGCCCGTCTGGCGATCTTCCACCTGCGTAAAAAGGCCTACGGCCAGTTTGAACCGCCCAGGCTGTTTAGCCATGTGATCAAACTGGTGGAGATGAAGAAGTATGATCAGCACCTTCTGACGGACTACAGTGAAGCTGAATTTGACCAGATGGAAAGCTTCATCGATCACAGTCGTGACATGAACTTCAGCTATGCAGCGGTCAAGCAACTTGAGGGCAAATACCTGGTACAGAACCGGGTAACCGGCGAGTACTATGAAAGCCCGCAAATTTTATACATGCTTATTGGTGCCTGTCTCTTTGCTGAATACCCGAAAGAAACTCGCCTGGACTTCATTGAGCGTTTCTATAATGCGGTGTCCACATTCAGACTGTCCCTGCCAACCCCAATTATGTCCGGTGTACGCACACCTACACGTCAGTTCAGCTCTTGCGTGTTGATTGAATGCGGAGACTCACTGGACTCCATTAATGCCACTTCCAGCGCTATCGTCAAATACGTCAGTCAACGCGCAGGCATTGGTATCAACGCAGGCAGTATTCGCGCCCTTGGCAGCCCAATCCGAGGAGGAGAAGCATTCCATACCGGCTGCATCCCTTTCTACAAACACTTCCAGACTGCAGTTAAGTCTTGCTCTCAAGGCGGGGTCCGCGGTGGTGCAGCCACCCTCTTCTACCCGATCTGGCATCTTGAAGTTGAAAACCTGCTGGTTCTGAAAAATAACCGGGGGGTTGATGATAACCGCGTTCGACACCTGGACTATGGTGTTCAGTTTAACAAGCTGATGTACCAGCGCCTGATCGAAGGCGGCAACATCACGCTCTTTTCTCCCAGCGATGTGCCAGGACTTTATGATGCATTCTTTGCCGACCAGGAAGAGTTTGAAAGACTTTATAAGCAATATGAGCAGGACAGCAGCATCCGTAAAACAACGCTGAAGGCGATTGAACTCTTTTCACTGTTCGCTTCCGAACGGGCCAGCACCGGACGGATCTACCTGCAAAACGTCGATCACTGTAATACCCACAGCCCATTTGACCCTGCAGTAGCGCCGGTTCGCCAGAGTAACCTGTGCCTGGAAATTGCCCTGCCAACCAAGCCTCTGACCCATATCCATGATGAAGAGGGTGAGATAGCCCTTTGCACGCTGGCTGCATTCAATCTGGGAGCCCTGAAGGACCTGAATGAACTGGAAGAGTTGTCTGAACTGATTGTGCGTGCGCTCGACAGCCTGCTGGACTACCAGGATTACCCGGTTCCTGCTGCTTACAACTCAACCATGGGCCGTCGCCCCCTGGGTGTTGGTGTCATCAACTTCGCCAATTACCTGGCCAAAAACAACGTACGGTATTCTGATGGTTCTGCCAACGGTCTGACCCACCGCACCTTTGAGGCCATTCAATACTACCTGTTGAAAGCGTCAAACAAGCTGGCCAGAGAGAAAGGAACCTGCTCCAAGTTCGACGAGACCACGTATGCCAAGGGTATCTTGCCTATCGACACCTACAAGCGTGATCTCGATACAGTTTGTGAAGAGTCCCTGCACCTTGACTGGGAAGGCCTGCGTGGGGAGATCAAGTCTTTTGGCCTGCGCAACTCAACATTGACCGCCTTGATGCCATCTGAGACTTCATCCCAGATCAGTAATGCCACCAATGGTATTGAACCACCCAGGGGCTTTGTCAGCGTTAAAGCCAGTAAAGATGGCATTCTAAAACAGGTTGTTCCTGATTTTGCCGAACTCCAGGATCGGTATGAACTACTCTGGAACATCCCGAATAATGACGGATATCTGCAGCTGGTTGCCATCATGCAGAAATTTGTCGACCAGACGATTTCAGCCAACACCAACTACGACCCTGGCCTCTTTGAAGGCGGCAAAGTACCAATGAAGCTGCTGCTGAAGGATCTGCTGACCGCATACAAACTGGGCGTAAAAACACTGTATTACCACAATACCCGTGATGGTGCCGCTGATGCTCAAAACGATATGGATGATGGCTGTGCAGGGGGCGCCTGCAAAATCTGATAAACATCCCCACTCTTGACTTGTAGAGTGCCGGAAATGTTGATCAAAGCGAACAGCAACAATGCCTGTAGCGTAAATGCTTATAGATAAAAAACGCTGTTCGCTTCACTCTTGCCCGGGCTGAAAAGCCGGCCAGAAAACCATGCGCGGAAACCACTGAATTGGGGCAAATCAAACAATGACATACACCACATTTAACCAGGAACACTTCAATGCCACTAAGGAGCCCATGTTCTTTGGCCGTAATGTCAATGTATCCCGTTATGACGTCCAGAAATACCCTATCTTTGAGAAGCTGATAGAGAAACAGCTCTCCTTTTTCTGGCGCCCTGAGGAGGTCGACCTATCGACTGACCGTCGCGATTTTGCTGCGCTTCCTGACCATGAAAGGCACATCTTTCTCAGTAATCTGAAATACCAGACCCTTCTGGACTCAGTGCAGGGACGCTCACCTAACGTTGCCCTGTTACCCATTGTTTCCCTGCCGGAACTGGAAACCTGGATTGAAACCTGGGCCTTCAGTGAAACCATTCACTCCCGCTCCTACACCCATATTATCCGTAATATTGTTACCGAGCCGGCCCGTATTTTCGACGATATCGTGACGAATGAAGCTATTACCAAGCGCGCCAAGGATATCACCCGTTATTATGACGCCCTGATCGAAGGCGTCAGCCTCTACCACCAGCTTGGCGAAGGCAAGCATACAGTCAATGGCGAAGAAGTTAACATCAGTATTACTGACCTGAAACGTAAACTCTACCTGACCGTTGTCTCCGTGAACGTACTGGAAGCGATCCGTTTTTACGTCAGCTTTGCCTGCAGCTTTGCCTTTGCAGAGCGCTCCACCATGGAAGGAAATGCCAAAATCATCAAATTGATCGCCCGGGATGAAGCTCTCCACCTCACTGGTACCCAGCATATTCTGCAACTGATGGCTGACGGCAAAGATGATCCGGAAATGGCAGTGATTGCCCGTGAGCTGAAAGACCAGGCCAGACAGATCTTTATTGATGCGGCAGAACAGGAAAAAGACTGGGCAGACTACCTGTTCCGTGATGGCTCCATGATTGGACTGAACCGGGACATCCTTGGCCAGTACGTTGAATACATCACCAACCAGCGAATGGTTGCCGTCGGCTTTGAACCGGCGTTTGCCATCAAACAAAATCCTCTGCCCTGGATGAACAGCTGGCTTAACAGCGACAACGTTCAGGTTGCCCCTCAAGAAGTGGAGGTCAGTTCCTATCTGGTTGGGCAAATTGACAGTGAAGTACAGTCCGAGGACTTCAGTAATTTTTCGTTATAAGTTCTTCGTTTAAGAATATTGTAAGCAGTTTCAATAGAAAACGTCCCATAGCCAGTCCTGTTTCAGGACTGGCTAATACAGGCGAAATACCATGGCTCATATTGTTAAAATTCTTGAGGGTTTCAGCTTTATTCCCCGTAAAGAGCTGACACTTCTGGAAGCCCTTGAGCAGGAGAAAGTCGAGGTTGAATATCAATGCCGTGAGGGGTTTTGTGGAAGCTGTCAGGTAACCCTTATTGATGGAGAAGTCTCCTATACAACTGACCCCATTGCTTTCATCCCAGAGGGAAGAGTACTGGCATGCTGCTGCCAGCTCAAAAGCGATGTAACTATTGAGATCCCGGGCGGGTGCAAACTGAAGAAAAGCAACTTATAGCCTGTTACTTCCCTCCTTCAATGAACAAAGCACTTTGCTTTAACCTCCACACATTTAAATTTGAACGTAAGCCTCTTTTTCTGGTCATAAATATCAACTTCTAGTCTTGGATATTGGTCGGGAAAGCGCATGCATCATAAGTCTCCTCTTCTATTAATTACTGCTCCCATACTGTTATACAGCATTAGCTTATTCTCCATTGCAGGCACTGACCCACAGGAGGCTGGGATAATTGCAGAATTGACTCTCCCCCAAGAGCAAGTGCAAGCCGATTCAGGCATTGAGCCCAGCGATGCCCCTGAGCCCCAGGAAAACGATCAACAGCAGACATACAAAAGAAAAACCGTAGATTACAGGGCCACTCCTGAATTGCTATTGGAACGTTACCCATATGCTTTGATGAGCTATTTATCCGAAATCGATGCAATCCTGACATCCGAGAGTCCAGAAAAGCAAATATTTGCTATTTTCAGAATCTCTTACCTGGGCTCAAGACATTTTCAATTCGTGGAAGACCCAGAAGCCATTCCCGAGAAATGGCGGCCCCATTTTATGGCCACCCGAGAGCAACCCCAAACATCCGGCAAGGCCGGCCACCAGATAGTAGTTCAAATCACTATCCCAAACTCGAATATAAGGATCAGAGTATTTAAACAGACTGTAGATGAAGACTCCTCATCTGAAGCCCACGCAGAAAGCAGAATCGTTCTTGCGCTTTCCGGTGAAAAATCCAATGAAGCTCTACAGTGCCTTGTTACGCAACCAAGGCCCACTAAAACCGTCAGCTCTGCCTGCTCTCTTGCTGTAAAGCACCTTCAGGATATTACCGATCTGGCGGACTCCCTTAAAAGCATGTATCCAAACCATTCATTGGAAATAACCGGGTATTCCTTCAGTGGCGCTCTTGCACAAGCAGCCATGTCAGCATCCGAGTCCATTGATCAAGCTTACATTTTCAACAGCTACGGTATTCACCCAAGTTGGCTGGAAGGCGTGTCCGAAAACAAGCTGGCCAGAATTCATCATTCCTATGTTGAGGGCAGCCTTCTTCATGGACAGGACTATAACCTGCTCAGCAGATATTCCAGATGGAAGCTGCCCCCGAACAAGGTTGTTGTTGCTGGTATGAAGATACCATCCAGTGGACTTGAATCGCATATACGACATATTTACAAGCTGAACCATTATGATAGCTGGCTCGATGCCCTTTATAACTATGTAACAAGCATCTGGATTTTACACTCAAAAGAGTCTGTTCTAAGGGCGTTTGAGGCACATTTAAAGCTTGATTTGCCCTGGTAATTAACCCGCGCCACAGGCAAGTACATTAGCTGCTTGCCACTGGCTTATCTCCTGACTACCTGCTCCGAGTCTATTTACCGCCTTACTATTCACTCCACTAAATGTGACTCAAGAGTTACACCTCCAGAAGCCTGCATGCCCATAAGCAAGGAAATACTGTCTACAGTTTCAGAAACTGTAGAGAAAGGATCAAGAATGAGAGACTACTTCAGCCTGTTATTGCCACTGTGGGCCCTGCTAGCCAGTATTCTGGGCTATTTTTTCAGTCCTGAGCTGACCCCTTTCAAGAACACACTGATCCCGATAATAGCCCTGATCATGTTTGTTATGGGGCTGACTATTACTACTCAAGACCTGAAGACAACCTTTAGGAAACCCCAGCCATTGATGATTGGCGTTCTGCTTCAATTCCTGCTTATGCCCGCCAGCGCCTGGTTAATCAGTACCATCCTGGGCTTACCTCAGGAGATACTCATTGGCATGATTCTAGTGGGATCAGCCCCGGGGGGGACCTCTTCCAATGTCCTTACCTACCTTGCTGGGGGGCGAGTGGCTCTATCGGTCAGTATGACAACGGTATCTACCCTGGCTTCAATCATCCTAACCCCTTGGATTACTGCTCTTTATTTACAGGAGGTTATCCACGTTGACCGTAGCGCAATGCTGATCAGCATTGCACAAATGATCATCATTCCCGTGCTTGCCGGAATACTCATTAAGGCCAGACTGCCAAACCTGGTATCAATAGCTTTGCCAATACTGCCAAAAATTGCAGTACTTGGTATTGCTTCCGCTATTTGTCTCGTTGTCGCCTTGAATGCAGGTTCAGTCACATCTCTGGGCATATTGGTACTATGCGCTGTAGTTCTACACAACATCTCAGGTCTGGCAGCAGGGTATGCCCTCGCTCGCGCAATGGGCCAAGACCGGATCACTGCGCGGACTATTGCTATTGAGGTTGGCACCCAGAACAGCGGAATGGCATCGGCTCTAGCCGTTAAACACTTTTCTGTGCTTGCGGCCATCCCATCAGCTCTGTTCAGTGTTATCCAGAACATTATCGGGACTGGACTGTCCGGTTTCTGGTCAAGTAGGCCAACCTCTGACCAGAAAGCAGGAAACCGCTTGACCAACGACAGTTGAAGTGTAGAATGCCAGACAATTTGCCAACCAGACAGCTTTTACTCGTTGGTAAAGCTGACTCTTTGACCAAAAAGAGTTAACCTGAAAGAGATTCGTCCAGAACAGGGTTTCAATGAAACTGCGCTTGCACATGAACCGTCAGTTAATCAAAAGAGAAAACAGGATCCTTGTTACTGGTGCTGATTTAACCACTTTATCTGTATTTCAAAAAATAGCCCCTTAACACAGGGGCTTTTTTTTGACTTAAAAATGACCAAAGGCGACAGGTATTACCCCCATGGGAAACAGGTTCTTTAACAGGAACATTATCTCCATAGCCGACCTTACCCGGGAAGATATGGAACAGATTCTTGAAGTGGCTGCTGAACTCAAACAAACGCCACGTCCAGGTCTACTGCAAGGCAAAGTGATTGCCAGCTGTTTTTTTGAGGCATCCACCCGCACACGCCTCTCGTTTGAAACAGCCGTTCAAAGACTAGGAGGCACCCTGATTGGTTTTGCTGACGGTGGTAACACGTCAGCAAAAAAAGGGGAAACACTTGCTGACTCCATCAAAATCATCAGCTCCTATACCGATGCCGTGGTTATGCGCCACCCTAAGGAAGGTGCCGCCCGGCTGGCCTCAGAATTCTCCAGTGTACCCATTATCAATGGTGGTGACGGCTCCAACCAGCACCCAACGCAGACCCTGCTGGATCTGTTTAGCATTCGAGAGTGCCAAGGTCAATTGGACAACCTGAAAGTCACCTTTGTTGGTGACCTGAAATATGGCAGAACAGTGCACTCACTGGCTCAGGCCCTGACCCACTTTAATGCTGAATTTAATTTTATTGCTCCGGATGCACTGGCAATGCCGGACTACATCCTGCAGGAGCTGGATGAAAAAGGTATCAAGTGGCGCCGGGCTGACAGCATAGAAGAGGTGGTTGCCGATACGGATATCATCTACATGACCCGGGTTCAGAAAGAGCGATTCGATGAAACCGAGTATAAGCACATTGCATCAAACTATGTGCTGAACAATGAAACCCTGAAAGAAGCACCACCACACCTGAAAGTGCTGCACCCTCTTCCAAGGGTTGATGAGATAGCCGTTGAAGTCGATCAGACCCCGCATGCCTATTACTTCGAACAGGCCCGGAATGGTGTATTTGCCCGTCAGGCACTGCTGGCTCTGATTCTGAATGAAACACTGTGAGGAATAATCGATGAGTAACAAACTTCAGGTTGAAGCCATCTGCCAGGGAACTGTCATCGACCATATTCCGGCTGGACAGGGTGTAAAAATCCTCGACCGCCTTCATTTGCTGAACAGTGAAGCGCGCATTACAGTGGGCTTTAATTTACCCAGTAAAGCCCGGGGCTTCAAAGACATTATTAAGGTCGAAGGACGGATGTTTACCGAACAGGAGGCCAATGAACTGGCACTGTTCGCACCAAGCGCAACCATCAACGTGATTGATGATTACCGGGTGGTAGATAAGTTCACCATGGCCATTCCAAAAACGCTGAGAGCAGCATTCGCCTGCCCCAACTCTAACTGCATTACCCATAATGAGCCGGTTGAGAGCTATTTCTACCTGCGTCAGAAAAGTAATGATATCCAGTTAAAATGCCACTACTGCGAAAAGTCCTTTAGTAAGGAAATTGTGGCAGAGCTGAGATAGCGGCAAGAACAAGGCGCTCAGGATCTGATAAAGAGCGCCTTTTATCCCTGCTTTATTAAAACAACTGTTTTAAACAAAAAAGTAAAATACTTCCTACTCCCAAGCAGACGTATCCCACCAATGTCTAATTTCCAAACACTGAATATCTAACTATTATTTAACTTTCAGCCAGTTAGTGGGTGATAACTATGAGTTCTTGTCCAGTTTCTAACTTTATCGGTAATCGCTGCATGCCTGACCCTGTGCGAGCAGAGTCTGTTGCGGCAAAAAACCAGAACTTTGCTGAAGAAGCCAGCTTTTTCGCCGCTTTGTTCAAGCACCTCTCGGTAAGACCCGTGCCTGACCCTGCTTTGATAATGGTTCTTAACAAGCAATGGCTTGAAAGGAAAAAAAGAAAAGTTACCAAGAAAGGCAAGTCTGAACAGCTGTGGCTGAGTAAAAAGGCCGACGATGATCCATCGGATGAATGGGATAAATTCGAGGAAGTTTGAACACACAGTGTTACTGCTAATTTTCTTGGGGTCCATTAAGCCATTTCACAATTTCCACCATGTGGCTGGAATTTGCTTGGTGGAAAGACACTATTTCAATGATTCGCGATAATCCGTACAGTTCGTTTGATTTGTCCATTAAATCGGCGCGATAATACGCCGTGTCATTTACCGTGAATGTTCTGAAAAGTCTTCAGGATGCTTTCACGCTATACCGTATCCACCCCCATAGTTTGTACAGTGGAAATGGTATTAACCAGCTAACTTCTTCCTCGCCCATCTCTGCGACGACCAGGATAAAGATTGTATCCTTATAGCTGGCCACCCGGCTTCCAATAGGTAAAGCCATTTTTTCAGGACTGAAAGGAACGAGATTAAGGCATTGAGTGGTTTTCTAGGATTTTTTAAGAAAAGAAGCGCGAGTAAAGACTCTTCCCCTGAAAAAGGGAAGAAAGAGCTTTCTGGCAACAAAAAACAGGCTTCACGTTCCAGAAACAACGTCCAGGGCAAATCATCAAAGCGTCCGAAGCAAACACACAGCAGAAAGTCAGGCCATCATACTCCGATACAGGAAAACTGGAGTATTGACCAGTTTCAGGTAGCCCCTGATCCCGAAAAGACCCGCTTTCATGATTTTGAGCTGCCCAGCGAACTGATGCATGCGATTGCTGACCAAGGCTTCAAGTACTGCACACCGATTCAAGCAGAGGTGCTGGGTAGCACTATTGCGGGACGGGATGCTATCGGCAAAGCTCAGACAGGAACCGGAAAAACGGCAGCATTTCTGATCAGTACGATCAAGCAGCTGATTGAAACCCCCGCACCCGATACGCGCTACCTGGGCGAACCACGCGCTGTCATTATCGCCCCTACCCGGGAGCTGGCTTTACAGATTGGTAAGGACGCCGAAGCCCTGACACAGTATCTTCCCCTGCACGTTGTGACCGTTGTGGGTGGTATGGATTATGAGAAGCAGCGTAAACGTATCAGCGAAAATTATGTTGATATTCTCGTTGCAACGCCTGGGCGCCTGCTGGACTATTGTGAGCGTAAAGACCTGTTTCTGGATCTTGTTGAAGTCATGGTCATTGACGAAGCAGACCGAATGCTGGACATGGGCTTTATCCCACAGGTACGGCGTATTATCCGAATGACTCCAAGGCCGGGAGACCGCCAGACTCTGCTATTCTCTGCGACATTCACTGATGATGTATTAAGGCTTGGGGAACAGTGGACCTGGAATCCGGTAAAAGTTGAGATTGAGCCTGACAGTGTTGCCACAGACACAGTAGAACAAAAAGTTTATATCCTCTCATCTGATCAGAAGTTCCCCCTGCTGGTAAACCTGATTAACCATCATCAGCTGGAAAAAGTCATTGTTTTCACTAATCGCAGGGACCAAACTCGAAAACTGACCGAAAAGCTGCAAAAAGTTGGTATCAAAGCTGACCAGATCTCTGGAGAAGTTCCCCAGAACAAACGTCTCAGGACTCTGGAGAATTTCCGCTCTGGAAAAATTTCAGTATTGGTGGCTACCGATGTTGCAGGCCGGGGAATCCACATTGATGGAATCAGCCATGTCATCAACTACAACCTGCCTGAAGATCCTGATGACTATGTCCACAGGATTGGCAGAACAGGGAGAGCTGGAGCCAGTGGAACCAGCATCAGCTTTGCCTGTGAAGATGATTCTTTTCTTATACCTGATCTTGAAGCGCTGCTGGGTGATAAGCTGAAGAAAGACTATCCACCGGAACAACTTCTTGTTGCCCCCCGACACAGTAAGCGTCATTAAGATCGCTGAGCAGGCGAACTCTACTCATTCGCCTGCTCAAAGAAGCTAAATCATTAATAATTAAAAGAAATAGAAATCAAAAAAAGAGTAAATTTTTTATAAAAAAAGGCGATATATCTCTTTAAGCATAGAAGTAAAACACATCAATTTAAACCCTTTAGGAGGACAAAAGTTTTTTTTTATTCTTCATCGAAATTTAGCCTTGCCGGATTAAATCTTTTCGATAAGAATCAAATATGAGTGACCCCAAAAACAGACAAGGGAGCTGCCTATGGGACATGCCTTGGAAACCAGGCCAGATAACTCACCCATAACTACCACCTACATACTGGACAGTAACGTCCTTATTCATGACCCTAACTCTATCCTCAACTTTGAAGAACATCAGGTACTGATTCCCATAACCGTCCTGGAAGAACTGGACAAACTCAAAAACGGCAAACAAACCATCGCAGCAGACTGCCGCCAGGCCATTCGACTAATCGATAACATTTTGGGTACAGCAACACCTGCGGAAATAGAGCAGGGAGTCCCCATCCAGAGAAACCATAGCAATGAAACGTCCGGCACGCTCTCTATCATGATGAGTCATGCCGATGATAAAATTACAACACTCCCCACCAGCAATAACGATAACCAGATAATTAACGACATCTGTCAGTATCAGAAAGCCCATCCAGACCGGCAGTTCATACTGGTAACCAAAGACATTAATATGCGCCTCAAAGCCAGAGGCTGCGGCATTCTTACGGAAGACTATCACAGTGATCAGCTGGTCAGTGATATTGGATTACTGACAAAAGGTTATATCCATTATGAAGGTAATTTCTGGGATCGGGTAAATGAAGTAAAAACCGTACAACTTGATGGCAAAACCATCCACACCTTGAATAAGAGTGAGTTTGCAGAAGAATTGTATCTCAACAAGTTCCTTTTAGACGACCAAGGGTTTGTAGCAAAAGTCATCGACATATCAGACGACCAGGTAAGTCTGCAACACTACAGCAGAGAAAGCCTGATGCATCAGGAAGCCTGGGGATTGAGGCCACTAAACATCAATCAGGCCATGGCCTTGAACCTCCTTCTTGACCCGGATGTACACCTGGTTAATCTCAATGGAGCCGCAGGTTCTGGTAAGACAATTCTGGCTCTGGCAGCTGCCATTGAAATGACGATTGCCACCAAACAGTACCGGAGAATTATTGCAACACGTTCAACCCGGGGATTGGATGAAGATATTGGCTTCCTGCCAGGTACCGAGGCTGAAAAGATGGAGCCATGGCTGGGTGCTATTACCGATAACCTGGAAGCACTTCACAATGATGACGAGTCCACTAACAGCAGTGTGGAGTACATACTGGATCGGGTACCGCTACATTTCAAATCCCTGAACTACATCCGCGGAAGGAGTTTCCAGCAGAGTCTGATCATCATTGATGAATGTCAGAATCTGACCCCTCACCAGATCAAAACCATCATCACTCGCGCCGGTGTTGGCAGTAAAGTGATCTGCCTTGGAAACCTGGCCCAGATCGATACACCTTATCTCGCAGCCACCAGCTCTGGGTTAACCTATATGACAGAGCGACTGAAGCATTTTCCCCACGGAGGTTCAATGCAGCTTCAGGGTGTACCGAGGTCACCACTGGCCGCTTATGCTGAAGCCCACCTTTAATTAATTCGCCTTAATCTCTACAAAGCCCCGGCACTTAACAGCCGGGGCTTTCTATTTTTTCAGTAAGTGTTACAGACTCTGTTATGAGGAAGCTGATAAGCTGATCTTGTGGTCCGGAAAAACAAAATATAGAAAGTTAATCTCTCTTTCCTGCAGGTGTCTTCCATGTTCACCAAAAAGCTTGAACTTGATGATTTCATGAATGGTCTGGCTCGCAGAAACCCCAATGAGCCTGAGTTTCACCAGGCTGTCCATGAGGTAGCCGAAAGCGTTATCCCTTATATCAACCACCACCAGAAATATATTGATGCACGAATTCTGGAGCGAATGACTGAGCCCGACCGCATCATTATCTTCAGGGTCTGCTGGGAAGACGATGAAGGACATATTCGCGTAAACCGTGGTTATCGGGTGCAGTTTAATAATGCCATTGGACCTTACAAAGGGGGCCTTCGATTTACCAGTAACCTGACACTGGACACCCTCAAATTTCTTGGGTTTGAACAGACATTCAAGAACAGCCTTACAACACTGCCACTGGGCTCAGCCAAAGGTGGTGCCGACTTTAACCCAAAGGGAAAAAGTGACCGGGAAGTCATGCGATTCTGCCAATCATTTATGACAGAGCTGCACAAACATATAGGCGCCCATACAGATGTTCCTGCCGGTGATATTGGGGTTGGTTCACGGGAAATCAGCTATATGTTTGGCCAATACAAGCGCCTGCAGAATGAGTTTCGCAGCATCTTGACGGGTAAAGAGTTAGCCTACGGTGGCAGCTTGATCCGAAAAGAGGCCACGGGTTATGGCACCGTTTTTTTTACCCAGGAAATGCTTAAAGCTCACAACAGGGAGCTGGAAGGAAAACGTTGCGTCGTTTCCGGCTCTGGCAATGTTGCCCTCTATACAGCACAAAAAACCATGCAGCTGGGAGCTATGGTTGTCGCCATGTCTGACTCTGCTGGCAGTTTCCATATTCCTGCTGGAATAACCCAAGAGCATCTTGATTATCTAATTGATCTGAAAGAAAAGCGCCGTGGACGAATCAGCGATTTCGCAGAGCATTTTGGCTGTGATTTCCACCCGGATAAAAAGGTATGGAATTTCCCCTGCGATATTGCATTTGCCTGCGCCACACAGAATGAGCTGGAACTCAATGATGCAAAAACGCTGGTAAGCAATGGCTGTATTGCACTGGCAGAAGGTGCCAATATGCCAACGACAATGGAAGCCAGTCACTACCTGAGAGAAGCCGGTATCCTTTTTGCACCAGCCAAAGCAGCCAATGCCGGAGGCGTCGCTGTTTCCGGCCTGGAGATGTCACAAAATAGCATGCGCCTCTCCTGGCCAATGGAAGAGCTTGAAAAACGGCTGGAAGACATTATGTTCAAAATCCATCAGCAGAGCAAAAGGTATGGTCAGCAATCGGATAACTCCATTGATTACGTTCGTGGCTCCAACATTGCCGGTTTTACCAAGGTAGCCGATGCCATGCTTTCGTACGGTGTCGTTTAATCAGTTTGAAGTGTTCAACACCCCCTGAACCTGATTTAACGCTGTCAGCAAATAATCAACATGCCTGCGGGAGTGACTGGCGCTCAAAGTCACTCTCAAGCGAGCCTCTCCCCTGGGTACCGTTGGAGGACGAATAGCCGTAATCAAAATACCAAGCTCTGCCAGCTTCCGGCTGACCAACAGCGCTTTTTCTACACTACCCACCAAAATAGGCTGTATGGGAGTCATCGATTCCATCAGTGGTATGCCCATGGCATGACAACCATCCCTGAATAGTTTGATCAGATCGGTAAGGTGCTCGCGACGCCAGCTCTCAGATTCCAGAATCTGAAGACTGACCTGTGTTGCATCGGCAATGGCAGGGGGCATAGCCGTTGTATAAATATAAGATCGGGAAAACTGTATTAATGTTTCAATGAGCTCTTCACTGCCAGCAACGAAGGCACCCGATGTGCCAAACGCTTTCCCCAAAGTTCCTACAAGCACCGGCACTTGCTTTATGGAAAGCTGCCAGTGACTGACACTCCCCCGCCCTCCTTCCCCCAGAAACCCAAAACCATGGGCATCATCAACCATAAGACAGGCATCATTGTTCTTCGCTACATTCGCCAGCATACTCAAAGGCGCTAAATCACCATCCATACTGAATACGCCATCCGTCACAATCAACTTACGATACGCATTGCTGTCCGATAAGCGGTTCGTCAGTACCTCTGAATCAGCATGACGGTATCGCAGCACCCTCGCTCCCGATAGTTTTCCTGCATCCAGAAGAGAGGCATGATTCAGCCGATCCTGACAGACAAGACCTCCCCTTTCCACAAGTGCACTGATGACCCCCAGATTGGCCATATAGCCTGTCGAGAACAGCAAAACTCTTGGCCTTCGGGTAAACGCTGCTAATGCTTCTTCCAGTTCATGATGGGCTCTGCTATGACCAATAATCATGTGAGAGGCACCGCCACCCAGACCGTATCGATTTGCAGCCTGTTGAAACCGTGCAATAACCGCAGGGTGATTAGCCAGCCCCAGATAGTCATTACTGCAAAAAGCAAGGTAACGTTTGCCATTGACCAGAACCTCTGGCCCTTGAGGACCATCAAGTACCAGCCGCTCACGGTGTAACTGTTCTGAACGTCTTTGATCCAGCACTTCCCTCAGCTGAAAACCTTCCATAACCCTTTGCTCTCCTCCCCTTAGACCTACCGTTAGATCATTCTTTTTGTGCGATTCAAAATTGTGTCTAAAACCAGGCTCTGTTGACATAAAGTTGCTGACTCAGCTCAAACCAGAGTATTCGTGACCAGGCGTAAGAACGCTGGAATACAAATGTATTTCAAGTTCTTGAACGGCATCACGCGAGCTCTGGTTTGAGCCCTAGGGCGGGACGCGCAGTCTGGTTCGTATAGCCGCCTTCCAGCTGCGTTGGACTGGTTTGATGTAGCACCACTTCACCTGCACCAGTCCGCCTTGTGGAAAACGGCTATACGAGTCACTGAGCCTGCAATCTAATGTAAACAGAGCCTAGACAGGTTTATGGAATTAAGAAGGTAGTTTTTGTGTCAAATTGAAAACAGTGATCCATACAGGAACCCGTTCTTCAGCATTGGAGCGCCTAAGGAAAGCCGGAATCAGTTCAAACCGGCCTGAGAAGAATTCACTGACATCGTCTAGATTTAACAGGCATAGTAAGGAGTATGATGATGAAATCAGGTATATATCTTCTTCTACTGATGGTGGTATTACTGATTACCGGACTTTCTATTGAAGCAGCCAAACGCGTTCCACCCTCCATTGCCCAGGATTCAAACCCTGACAATCATGTCAATTTTGCAGGCACCTGGAAGAACCAGCGAGGCTCCCTGTTAACGCTGCAAAATGCAGGCAGTGATATTTTGAAAGGCCACTTCACTACAGCAGTCGCCAATACCCAGGCTTGTATTGGTAAGGAAGTACCAGTGCAAGCTGTACACAATAGCAACTCTTTTGCATTAAGCCTGAGCATGAAAAGCTGCGGTTCCCCTGTTACGATTGCCATCAGCGGCTTGCTGCGCAAACCCGAAACAGCGGGAGAACCTGATAAAATCGATACCATGGCTCTTATACAGTGGCATGGTCAGGAAACCTGGAAATCAAGGGTCATTACCAATGACACATTCATGAGGGTGAATTAACAGACAGGATGTCAGCGATAGCTGTTATCAATGGTCATGATAGGCGTTATTAACCTTTTCAACCCTATTAAAGGAACTCTCCCTGATCTACTATTGTCATCAATATCACCAGCTTGAATAATCAGGGAGTGTTTAATGCTGCTCGTTATATCTCCAGCCAAAACACTGGACTACGAAACACCATCCACAACAGAGAAATTCACTCAACCAGATTTTATTGACCAGTCCACTCTTCTGATTGAAGAGCTTCGTGAATTAAGCCCGGCTGATATTGGGGGCTTGATGAGCATCAGTGATAAGCTGTCCCAGCTCAATGCAGCCCGTTTTGAGGCATGGTCGACACCATTCAGTCTGGATAACGCCAAGCAGGCCATACTGGCTTTTAAGGGTGATGTTTACACCGGCCTTGATGCGGAAACGCTGAATGAAAAACAGCTTTCCTTTGCCCAGCAGCACCTGAGAATTCTCTCCGGCCTCTACGGTCTTCTCCGCCCATTAGACCTGATGCAGGCCTACCGCCTGGAAATGGGAACACGATTTGCCAACCAGCGTGGAAAAGATCTTTATCAGTTCTGGGGAAACTTGATCACAGAACAGTTGAACAAAGAGCTGGCCAGTCAGAAAAACCAGGTTCTGCTCAACCTGGCTTCAAATGAATACTTCAAGTCTGTTCAGCCAAAACAGATTAACGGGCAGATTATTACGCCTGTGTTTAAAGACTGGAAGAACGGTCAGTACAAAATTATCAGTTTCTATGCCAAAAAAGCCCGTGGTCTGATGTGCCGCTACATTATCGACCATAACATTGACCATAACATTGACCAGCCAGAAAAGATCAAAGGCTTTGACTATGAAGGTTACGCCTTCAATAAAGGCATGTCCTCCGATAAGGAGTGGGTGTTTACCCGGGACGCTCAAGGTTAGCGTTCTGTTGAAATAAGGTTCCTTTCTCAGTAAACCGACTGTAACTGCAGCTCCCGCTTTCTGGTATACAGAAAGCGGATCACGTCATAGCTGAAAGGTGAATCAAAGTCTTCATAGGTGAACTGAATTTCTGACCGATAATTAATGCCATAAATGGCAAAAACAGCAGGGACAGAATAGTAGTGCTCAGGCACCCTCAGAAAGTTAACCTCATCTTGAGCAAGAATATCACCAGCCAGTCCGAAGCTATCCCGCATATTGCTGGGCCCGAGGACCGGCAGCATTAGATATGGCCCTGCCCCGATACCGTAGCGGGCCAGAGTCATACCAAAATCATTGCGCTGATAGGTCAGCCCTGCCGCATCAGCAGGGTCAAAGAAGCCCAGAATACCAACCGTTGTATTGAGTACCAGGCGAGCTCCTGAACGAAGAGCTGCCTTAGCCCGCAGCTGCACCAGACTGTTCAGCGTGTTAGGTACATCCTGCATATTCTGAAAGAAATTTGCTACACCCTTGCGAATAAAAGAAGGGACTGTCACACGGTAGAGATTCAGGGCCGGCTTGAGCAGGTAACGATCAAGTGTTGAGTTAAACCGGAAAAACACACGGTTGACTGGTTCCAGCGGGTCATAGACATTAATAAATGACAATTGCCTTATATCAGTTCGAGTCTGACTTCCGTGTTGTTCATAAAACTCCAATTGATCCATAGGGTTGGAATACGGTATGCGATCCTGAGCAAATATTGAGGATATTGAAAACGAGAGAAACAGGAAGAAGCTACGCATCCGGGAATGCTCCTGTTTTTATAAACCCAACCATATCCTGCACATTCGTGGAAAACTGAAGGTTACCCATATGGCCCCCATAAGGGTAAATCCTGGCACGACGGCCAAATGTATCGTAAATAAACGTTAATCCTGGCTGGTCAATAATCAGGTCATCCGCGTTATGCATCACACCAATATGTTGAGATTTTTTCAGCCATCGCTCCAAAACCGGTAAACTGCTCTGCAGGAAGGCCTCTCTCCTTGTCATCAGAGATTCCCCCTGTTCTTTACGGTGTGCATTGAGTGATGGCAACAGCATACGTTCAAGGTATTGCTGAAAGCTCCAGTGCATGGATCGATGAAAGAATGGTGTACGGCTCTCGGTTACCGTCATTTTCTGACCATCAGGAGCAATAAGCCCTGTCCGGTTCATAACATCAGCGGTAAACACTAGAGAAGCAATGGAGAAACGAAAGGCAACACCAATAAGCAAGGCCAGTTCACCATCGCTCATAGTTTCAACTTCTCTACCTATAACCTCTTTCAGGCTGTCATCAACATCAAGATGATTATTCCTGCGAAAATACTCCGCCAGCTGATCAAAAAAGTGATTAAACAAACCGGTTGTATCATCTATGCCTTGAACCTTTACTCTTGTCAGTTGATCCAGATTATGAATAGATCGCTCAAGATATACCGGTGGATTTATCAGCAGTATTCGCTGAAAACCAATCCGTTCTTTCCTGTCATCCAGAGCCCCGACAAAAGCAGCATCCAGGGCTCCCAGGCTGTAGCCAGCCAGATACACACCATTAATGATCAGTCGTTTATTAAACTGGCTGATCCGTTGCAGGCTGGCTTCCATAAGCCGGTACAGGTCACTGGCATCCTGTCGGGAAATACCCGGCAAATGTGTATTGGAAGCATTCACCATAAAGTCTGAGCTGGTTGGAGAAGATAGCTGAACGACATGAAAACCAGCCCGGTAGAAAACCCGTTTCAAAAACTCTACCTTACTGGCATTAAAGCGAGCACCGGTGCCGGCAATTAGAAATATAAGGGGAGCAGGCCGGTTCTGCCAGGCAAACCGGACAGTTGCTCTTTGGGAATTGGTAAAGGCAGGAGGTATTGGGCCAGAAACCAGTGGATGATAGATTTTCAGATTAATTTCATTAATTGCAGGCCCCGACAAATCAGGCCACAGATGTTCTGGTGTACCCAGCACAGTGGATAAAAAAGGATTTTTAATGGGGTAGTCATAGGACGCCCCGGAGCATAGGGCGTAAAGGCAGAAAAATGCCAGTAGCCCAGCTCGGAAATCTACCATTGGCTTATAACTCTATGCTTGCCTTAAAAGACTCAAGCATAGAGCAAGATCCTACTTTTCTCAGAACAGAATGGTATAAAAATCAACGCAGCATTGAGGGAGAGTCAATCCAGAAGTAGACAGACCAGCTGTGTTTAAACAAGCCGGGGGTATTCTGCTTCCTTAAAGACCCTCGAACCTGATCTTCGAGCAGATATTGCGTCTCTTCACCCCGCCCTTCAAGCAAGCCCTGCTGTTCATACCACCCACCTGGATTTTCCCCTAGGCACTGATTGATAAAAGTCTGAGCCTGTTCATACACCTGATGAGCGGTCTCCTGGTCAGGATAAGCCTTATTGCAGACATAGCTGTATTTATCGCCCCACTGCCATATCTGACAGCTGTTTTCTATCAGCTGATAACGGCTCTCCCAGAGAGTGATCTTGTTTTTATAAGAAGGGCGATAACGGATGCTCTCAAAGTTATTATTGCTTTTTCTGAATAGGGTAGAAAGCGACTGACAGTCTGCCTGGTCTACTTTTGAAGGAGTGCCTGTTGTTGATGAATCTTTTGAAGCCAGTGAGCTGCACCCGGAAAGCATAGCCGCCAAAAAGGTCACGAAAACAAGTTGCTTTCCTGAAACCGTCTCCCAAAACATTCCTTCTCCTCCTCAGGGCAAGCCAGATTATTGCTGACGATCGTTAGAAGGGTATAGGGACACAAAGAGAAAATAAATAAAAAAAGCCGGTCTGCTGAAATATAGCTGACCGGCTTTTTGATTTTTGCATAGTTAAGCTGACTATCAGAGCCTGCATCAAAGCATCAATTAATCAGAACTTGTAGTTCAGCTGAGCTCCTAGAATATGGGAGCTGCTGCTGAATGTACCTTCTAGCATCCCATAATCAGGGCCACCGTGAGATACTTCACTAATGGCACCGTCTTTCAGCTTCACGTAAGCATATGCGAAGTCAACACTCATATCATCAGCAACTTTCCAGTTCGCTCCAAAGGTAAACCAGTTACGATTAGCATCTGGCGAGCGAGCGGTTCTGAACTCATCACTAACTGGAGACTCATCAAACATATAGCCTGCACGCAGCAACCACTGATCATTCAGTTGATAAGATGTACCCAATGACAATGCCCATGTGTCATCCCAGTTCATTGGAACATAGTAAGCAGAGCCTGACCCATCAGATTTAACAACATCAAACTCTTTAAAGCGACTCCAGCGAGTCCATGTAATATCAGCCATAACAGTCCATTGCTCATCCAGTTTATGAGTGGCACTGGCCATCAATTTTTCTGGCATCACAATAGACAGGTTGACATTTTCTTCAGGACTGATTGAAGTGGTATAAGTGCCACCCAATTTGAAGTCGAGCTTAGAGTGGTACGCAAGGCCAAGTGTGGTCGCATCAGTGACATTCCAAATAGTACCAATATTCCAAGCTACAGTGTTGTCATCACCCTCAATGTTTCCATCGATAAGCCCATAAGCCTTGCTGGTCAGCTCACCTTTAACATGAGAACCAATCAAGCCAAAGCCAACAGACAAATCATCATTGAACTTGTAGGAAACTGTACCTTGGATGTTCATAACCTGAACGCTGGTCTTTTTAGCAAAAGACTGTCCAACCCAGCCATCTTCATAGTCAAGCTCAATACCATAAGGAGCATAACCCGCCAGACCAAAACTCCACTGATCATCAATTGGCATTACAAAGTAGCCAAAGGGTACAAAGGCTGTTTTCTGGAAGTCGCTTGCACTACCGGGAATGGTACCATTTACAGGGTCATCCTTAATACTACCGTTAAAATCCCCACCTTCCAGAATCACATCCGCACCAACAGATACCTGGGTGCCTTCTACAAAGCTGATACCGGCGGGATTAGTGGCAGAAATAGACGCATCAATAGCATTGGAAGCACGGCCTGCAAAGCCAGTACCCAGATAGCTGGCAGACTGTTCGTTGATACCGTAACCGGCAGCCTGAACGAAAGAAACCTGAGATGCCAGTGCAATAGCAGAGGCGAGAATGACCTTGCGGCTGAGCTGAAACTGCATAATACCCTCAAACCTTAAAACTCTGACGAGCCATCATCAGAACGAATTAGGTGCTTGTATAAAAATTGCTGGCGATCATACAGAGGCTTTTTAGACAATTCTGTTATATTTTTGTTTCAGAACGAAAAAAGTAAGTAACCACACACGCTATAAGTCATCAAGCGAGCTGCCATCTGTCCCTGTACAACATGTACATTTCGGCCTGAGCTTTCCGGACACTCCAGCCCAGTAACAATTTCTTTCTGCTGCCGATACCACTAACAATACAACCGGCCAGCCTATGTGATCATGTTCAATCTACCCAGAAATCCACTTTTTCATAGAACACCAGGAGTCGAGGGTTCAGGTCCAGGCTCTATCCAGCCCAATGTTGAGCAGACTCCAAAACATACAGAAACGCCAGTTCGCACGGATAGAGGCCGGGAAATTAAAGGTGCAGATGCCACGAAATATTTGGATGAGCCGGACAGACCGGTAATTGGTGCAGGCAGAGCACCGCTAACAGATACCGAAGCCTCATCCGTTCCAGCACATCAAACGTCTGGTTTAAATAAGAATAAGCTGGATAGCGATAGGCTTTTGAAAGAGCGCTCTGACTTGCTGGAACAGGCAGAGAAGCTTCTTGGCACCATTAATGAGAAGAAAGTGGTAGGTATCTCTCTGGAACAGCTGGAAATAGCTCAAGCAAATGGCGCTGAACAGGTTCTGGAAACACTTCAGAGTATGAAGTTCCCCGAGGGCCTTAAAGTTCAAATCACCCTGAAGTCTCAACCTAACAAACCACTTAGCCTCATACCTCCTGGTGATGAGCTGAAAGGCCAGAAGAAACTTGGCAGATTAATGGACAAAACCGTAGAGACCCTCAAAAATCACCATAATAAGAACTTAAATAAAGAAGCAAGTATCAGTAAAGCCGAAAAAATAAGACAATCCCTTGTTACCAACGACAACGAGATTGCAGGTAGAGACACCAGAGGCCAGGGAGAAGGGGCTCAGGCTTTTGACCAGCTCAAGGGCAGAAGGTGTGAAATCACCGTGCATCATCGATCTCCCGTTGAGCAGAGCTATGTCGAGGCCAAGCACCATGTTACAAGCCCATTAGCTAAGTCTTCAGCAAGTGAGCATCCACAAGCAGAGTCTGGACAAGCGGAAAGAACTGAAATTCGGAAGTTAGCACCTTCTCCCCAAAAACTGGCTACTCCCCAAATAGATACAGAAAATACTGAAACATTGCCGGTGACTGAACAATCACCCCTCAAAAACCCAGGAACCCTTAGCCCTGAATCACCACCAGTTTCCGAGAAAACGACACCATACAGCACACCTCTAACAGAGCAAGGTACAGCCAGAGAAGCCTTTTCACATGATGAGAATGGGGATATTGACACAGAGGATGAAGGCTTAACCAAGACAACCTATTCCACTTCGCAGGAGCAAGCTGTCCCCATAACCTCCTCCCCAGCAGGTGATATATCGAGTCAACCTGGAACTCCTGTTTATCCAGTACCACTCCCTTTAGTGAATACTTCGCAAACAATCGTCCCCCCTCAGACTGAAGAGAAAGGAGTGGTTTCACCACAGAGTGGATCGCTGGCTACTGATTCAACCGATACCACTAGCACTGAAACACCTCCATTTATTCAGGAGGCAAAACAAAAAAGCATTCCAGAACCTGAAAATGAAGGGACTATCACAGCAGAAGATGATCACTCTGCCATCGATCCCTTTTCCACTGCGCAGGAGCAAGCTGATCCCATACCACACCAAAGTGTTGATGAAAGCCTACAACAACCCGTTTCTGCTACCTCCTATTCCCCTTTAAGTGATGGCGATATTGCAACAGAAGCAATACTCTCGGTAACGGACCCTGCTCCTGCCCCCAAGGAGCAAGTTGACGCCATACCACAGGCATTGAGTATCGATGAAAGTCCACTACAAACCGTTCCCGTTGATACCCACTCCCCCTTACCGGAAGCGATACCAGCACACGCCCTCTCTCAAGAAGAAATCCAGAAATCCGGTGGTCAGACTGCATCAAGTAAAACGGCACCAGGCATACCTGACGCTCCATCTCCACGTTTCTCAGACCTTCTAGAGCTGGTAGATAAAGTAAAATCCAAGGAAGAACAGTCAAATCAATATTCACCAGTGGACGAGCTTCAGCCTGCCGGGTTAGAAGCATCCATTCGTGCTCAAGAAGCTGAGCAGGTCAGCCGTCCTCAAACTGAGGATATTGCAGCTGGAGCAAAACACTCAGTCAAAGCAGAGCCATCAGATATTCAGCCAGAAAAGGCTCCGCCTACCCCGCAAACAGAGTCAACAGCAACAGTAACCCCACAAACTGAAAGCGCCGCCCAATCGCAAGACTTACTTAAGCGAGGGGAGGTACAAGATCCACGCTCAGCAATGCTTGAGGCTATAAGATCTCAAGAAATCAAACTAAAACCAACGAATAAGGCTCACCCGGCTCAAAGCAAGGGCCAACAAACCAGTGGGAATAGATCGCTGGATGGCAATACAGCAGGCGCACCTGAGCAATACAGTGCTACCTCAACTATCCCAGTAGGTACTATAGAACCAACTGAAGAAGCAGTTCAAAACGCACCAGTGTCACCATCCGACGAGCATCAGCCTGGTTCAATAACAGTTCCTGCTACCCCCACCCCTGTTCCGGAAGAACTGGAAGTGAGACAAACGGAGGTCGAACAAATAAGCTCCACTCAAGTGAGTAGCAAAGAAACTGATCGGATCACTGTACCTATTGACGAAATTGACTCTGTAACACCACCAGAAGAAGTTGCTCAGCTATACACACCTGAGCCCTTCACCGGTGAGTATCAGCCTGCACAAACAACATTTTCTGTTTCTCCTTTCCCTGAACCGGAAGATCCACAGGCAACTGTCTTCACTCAACCTGAGCAAATCAGTCCCACTCAGGCTAACAGCAGAGCAACCGATGACATCGCTGTACGTGAGGACGAAGCAGAAGACACATCATCAAGTAATAAGCCGCGTAGCGATTCAAAATTTAAAGCAGAGTTGATACAAGCCGCTGCAAAAATGATGGGAAGAGCCCCGGATAGCATTGATACGGATGAGACCACTGATACGTCAGAGCCATCTGACCTGTCCCCTGAAGAATTAATCAATAAAATGGATGTCTCACTGCCTCCGGAAGAAATAGTTCAGCCATACTCATCAGCTCCTGCACCGAGCGAGCATCAAACGACAAAAGCAACGGGTGCTGTTCCTGACACCTCTCCAGAAACCGAGACGGGGGAACAAGCCAGCACCCTCCAAACTGATCGTAGTTCTATCTCAGCACAAGGTTTACCTGAAGAATTTGATGATGTTGCTGATGATCCAGAGCACTCTATCCTGGCAACCCCAACCAGTACTCAGCCATCCCAGGACAGTGATGATACCGGTCCATTGAAACCGCCTTCACCACCGGTGCCTCCGCCTATATCGGAAGCGCTTCTAAGGTCAGCAATGGGCAAGACGGCCCCTGAACAAACCAGCACAACTCAACCAGATAGTCCAGAAACGGTCAGCAACGCCGGACCATATGATGAAATTGATAGCGCGTCGTCAAGTCAGCATCCTCTAAGTGGACAAGCATTCAAAAATGATCTCGCAGCAGTAGCAGAGAGAATGAGTAAAAAACATCAGGCCGCCAAAACTGATATTGATACACAATTGGCTCTGGAAAAAAAAGAGAGGGAAGCTAAAGAAGAAGCAGAGAGAAAGGCAAAGGAAGAAGCAGGTGTATCTGACCAAGACACAACGAATCGAAAGTCATTTCTGGAGACCATGACAAGCGCGCTAGCTTCGATATTCAAAGCAAATCATGGTAATGAAGATAACGATAACGATGACGATGACGATGACACTGATGATGAAGAAGATAATTCTGATCCTGATAAATGGTAATCAGGATCTTCAGAAAGTAAGCCTGCTCTATCAGAGATAGAGCAGGCTTACTTTATTCGTCAGTGATTCAACACCTGCCCAAGGAACTTACGGGTTCGCTCTGAACGGGGATGACTGAAAAACGCTTCCGGTGGTGCCTGTTCAATAATCTGACCTTCATCCATAAAGATAACCCGATCGGCTACTGTCCGGGCAAAACCCATTTCATGAGTCACGCAGAGCATGGTCATCCCTTCCTGCGCCAGTTCGATCATGACATCCAGTACCTCTTTAATCATTTCCGGATCAAGCGCAGAGGTCGGCTCATCAAACAGCATAACTTCAGGGTTCATGCAGAGACTCCGGGCAATCGCCACCCGCTGCTGCTGGCCTCCAGATAACTGACCAGGGTATTTATTGGCCTGATCTGGAATTCTCACCCGCTCCAGGTACTCCATGGCCACCTTCTCGGCTTCCTTTCGGGACTGTTTACGAACCCAGATAGGTGCCAGTGTGCAGTTCTCCAGAATGGTCAGGTGTGGAAACAGGTTAAACTGCTGGAATACCATCCCGACTTCACGACGGATAGTTTCTATGTTCTTCAGATCATTAGTCAGCCGGGTTCCATCCACCACAATGCTGCCTTCCTGGTGCTCTTCAAGACAGTTGATGCAGCGAATTAATGTCGACTTACCGGACCCGGAAGGGCCACAGATAACGATCTTCTCCCCTTTCTTAACATTCAGATTGATATCACGCAGAACGTGAAACTGACCATACCACTTATTCAGGCCGCTGATTTCGATCAGGCTGGCCTGCTCAGTTGCGGATTCACGCTGAATCGTTACCTCTGGCTGACCATCTTTCTTTAATGGCTTTTGCAGGCGAGGCTCATCAAGATAATCACTCATACGATTGGCGTCCCTGATTTAATTATCGATGTAATTGTTGTTCGAGTCGCTGGCTGTACTTTGACATGCCGAAACAGAAAACCCAGAAAACCAGTCCGGCAAACAGATAGCCTTCAACAGAGTTACCCAGCCAGGCGGGGTCATTCAGTCCAGCCTGAATAATGGCCAGTAGATCAAACAGGCCTATAACCAGTACCAGACTGGTGTCTTTAAACAGGGCAATAAAGGTATTCACAACACCGGGAATTACCAGCCTCATGGCCTGTGGCAGAATAATCATGATCATCCCCTGCCAGTAACTCAGACCCAGACTGTTAAACGCCTCAAACTGCCCTTTGGGTATGGCCTGAAGCCCTCCTCGCACCACTTCTGCCATATAGGCAGCCTGAAACAGGATAATGCCGATCAGCGCCCTGAGCAGCTTGTCAAAAACCACTTCTTCTGGAACAAACAGTGGCAACATAACTGATGCCATAAATAGTACGGTGATCAGTGGAACACCACGCCAGAGTTCAATATACGCAGTGCATAACGATCGTATCACCGGCATATTGGAACGGCGCCCAAGGGCAAGCAAAACTCCAAATGGCAAAGAGGCGATCATCCCACACAGTGCCAGCAACAGTGTCAGCATTAAGCCGCCCCACTGATGGGTTTCCACTTTCTCAAGCCCCAACAGGTCACCGTAGAGAAGGAACCAGGAAACAACAGGCATTAGTATCAGGCTGTAGCCTAGCACCCACTTTTTACCCGGCGTCACTTTAAACGATAGCCAGGCAATCAATATTGCCAGCTGGGCAAAAAAAAGATCTGCCCGCCACTGCTGCTCTTCCGGGTAAAACCCGTAGATAAACTGGTCAAGCCTTGCCGTGATAAAAGCCCAGCATGCGCCGTCACTGCTACAGTCACTGCTGCTTTCGCCAAACCAGGTCGCGTCCATAAATGCCCACTGCACCAACGGGGGTACAAACAGATACAGGCTGTAAGCAATCAACAGTGTTGCCAGCGCACTCAGTGGATTGGCAAAAAGATTATTTCTCACCCATGCCATCACACCTACGGCTCTTGCAGGTGGTTCACGGGCAGGGATCATTGTTATATCGTGACTGATCATTTCTCCCACCACTCTCTTATAATCAGCGCTCGATGAGCGCAACACGCTTGTTATAGATATTCATCAGCAGAGAAACACTCAAACTGATGGTGAGATAAACAGCCATCGTCATGGCAATCACTTCCACCGCCTGTCCGGTCTGGTTCAATGTGGTGCCTGCAAAGACACTGACCAGGTCCGGATAACCAATCGCAGTCGCCAGTGAAGAGTTTTTTGCCAGGTTAAGGTACTGATTCGTCAATGGCGGAATGATCACCTTCATCGCCTGGGGAATCACCACCAGCGTAAGCACTTTGCCGGGTTTCAATCCCAATGACGCAGCCGCCTCTTTCTGTCCTTTCTGAACAGATTCAATACCCGCTCTCACAACCTCTGCAATAAAGGCTGAGGTATAAATGGTCAGGGCCAGCAACAATGCCCCCAGTTCAGGAATGATGGAAATACCACCACGGAAGTTAAAGCCTTTCAGTTCTGGCGTATCCAAAACCAAAGACGCACCAGAAAGGTGCCACGTAAGGACAGGAATGCCCGCTAGCAGTGCAGCCATATACCAGGGTGCACCTGAAATGCTCTTACCCGTCTCGACTCTTCTCTTCTGGTTTATTGACCTGAGAAATAACGCCAGACCAATCGCAACCAGACAGCTCACCATGACTGGCAGAAGCCCCTGCTCAATAATGGGCTTCGGCAAAAAAAGACCTCGCAGGTTCAGAAAGACACTCTCACCAAGGGCAAAACTTTGCCGAGGATGAGGTAATGCAGCCAGTACCGCGAAATACCAGAAAAAGATTTGCAGCAGTAATGGAATATTGCGGAAAGTTTCAATAAAGACAGATGCCATTCTGGCCAGCAGCCAGTTTGAGGACAGTCTGGCAACACCAATCAGAAAACCCAGTATGGTAGCGAAGAAGATACCTAATCCGGAAACCAGCAGGGTATTGAGTATGCCAACAACGAAGGTACGGCCATAGCTGTGGGATTCGTCATACTCCACCAGTGATTGAATGATACCAAAGCCCGCTTCCTGGGAGAGAAAGTCAAAACCGGTGCTGATACCACGATGTTCCAGATTGTTCATGGTGTTATTGATAACCCAGACACCGAGCATCACAACCACCAGCACAACAACCCCCTGCATGAACAGAGGTCTGAATGAGGCATCACGCCATAGCCTCAGGGCCTCCTTTACCAGGGAGGGTGTTGCATTCTTTTTATGGGATACGTGCTCAGGATCACTCACGACCGAACTCCCTTTTTATTCTTATCTCGTTCCCGCGCTATCAGGCCCTTCCTTCAGGTCCTGAGGGGAGTGCAGAACTGTCCATAAACCCGCCCTCACGCCGTGCGTGCAAGCGGGATATATTGTAGAACGATCGAATTAACGGAAGGGGGGAGCGTAGAGAATACCGCCTTCGTTCCAGAGGGCATTCAGACCACGATCAATCTGAAGCGGGGACTCTGCACCAACGTTACGCTCAAAGATCTCTTCATAGTTACCCACCTGCTCGATAATCCGCAGAGACCAGTCATCGTCCAGGGCAAGGCCTTTACCCTTGGGACCATCAATGCCCAGCAAGCGGCGTACATTGGGATCAGAAGATGCTTTTTGCGCCTTAATATTGCCAGAGGTCAGGCCCAGTTCTTCACCATTAATCATGGCGGCCAGGCTCCACTTAACAATGTTGAACCACTGGTCATCACCCTGACGAACCACTGGACCAAGTGGTTCTTTTGAAATCACTTCAGGCAGAACCACCGCAGAATCAGGCTTGGATAAACGAACTCTTAACGCATAAAGCTGTGACTGGTCCGAGGTCAGTACATCGCAGCGACCGGCATCAAACCCACTTGCCGTTCCATCGGAAGTATCAAAGACAACTGGCTGATACTCCATATTATTAGTACGGAAGTAATCAGCAAGATTTAGTTCACTGGTGGTACCGGACTGAATGCAGACTGAGGCTCCATCCAACTCCTTGGCACTTTTCACACCCAGCTCTTTTTTGACCATAAAGCCCTGGCCATCATAATAAGAAACGCCAGTAAAATTGAGTCCCAGGGAAGCGTCACGGGTCAACGTCCAGGTGGTATTTCTGGAGAGGACATCAATTTCGCCAGACTGCAGTGCAGTAAAACGTTCTTTGGCTGTCAGTGGAACAAACTTGACCTTGCTGGCATCCTTCAGAGTCGCTGCGGCAACAGCACGGCAGACATCAACGTCCAGTCCGCTCCACTGCCCTTTATCATCCGGGTTACTGAAACCCGGAAGGCCGGTGCTGACACCACAAGCCACGTAGCCTTTTTCCTTTACCGACTCCAACGTTGCCGAAGCACTTGCTACCTGTGCAAAACCTGCTGCCGCAAAAGCACCCAGCACGGCTGCTGTTTTCAAACTTTTCAGCATGAGAACATTCCTTTTGTGTTGTTGTTATTTTCAGCACGCGACTGCCCAGCACAGGTCAATCCAGCCCAGCCACCGGACAATCCCTGACGCGCTTTAACTCATGGCTTTTCAACCATACCTGCAAGAAAAAGCACTAGCAACTGTTATGCCGCTAATGTCTTTAATCTGCCAGGAACTTTGGCCGGTATTATTGAACAAAACTGTCCTAATAAAGTATTTCTGAGCTTTCCGAGTTGCGTATCAATTGTGTTAAACTGCCGTCCACTTCGATAACCATGCAGTGATAAGTCTTCCAATGTCTCAAAGAATCAGCGAACACTACAAGGCCATTATTGAGTCCGTCGGTGAAGATATTCATCGGGAAGGCCTTAGAGATACGCCGCTTCGAGCTGCCAAAGCAATGCAGTACCTGACCAGAGGTTATAGCCAGACACTGGAAGAGATCGTTAATGGTGCAGTGTTTGAGTCTGACATCAGCGAGATGGTCGTCATCAAAGACATTGAGCTTTACTCAATGTGTGAGCATCACATGTTGCCATTTATTGGCAAGTGCCATATTGGCTACGTACCCAGGGGGAAAGTGCTCGGTTTGTCCAAGTTTGCCCGTATTGTGGATATGTATGCCCGCCGTCTGCAGATTCAGGAAAATATGACCAAGCAGATTGCCGATGCCATTATGGAAGTAACCGATGCCAAAGGTGTTGCTGTCGTAATTGAAGCACAACATATGTGCATGATGATGCGCGGTGTTGAAAAACAGAACTCATCCATGACCTCTTCGGTTATGCGTGGTCTGATGAAAGATAATCAGCCAACCCGGGAAGAGTTTCTTCGGTTTATTCGCTAAGTCACCTTCATTACTTGAAACAAAAAAGCCAGCGTACGCTGGCTTTTTTAATATAGGAGTTTGTTTTAATACCAATCGCATTTTCTAAATCCTTAAGCTGCCGCCAACTATGCTTAGGCATCATTACCATGCATTATCTAGAACAGATGTCTCGTCGACCACAGCTACCCGAAGGTTTTAATGATGTTGATTTTC
>NZ_LUKQ02000004.1:12946-66805 GCF_001647025.1 Endozoicomonas atrinae | reverse complement strand
TGCGCTTCAAGATCCTGATTTGGGTGTTTTGATCTGCCAGAAATCCACGACAACTTTACTCTATGTAGTAGCTTATAAACTGTCCGTAGGTCGCATTCAGTTTGGAACTCCTCCTCCAACAGTTTAAGAACATCCCGACCAATGATACGCCCTCCGTCCTTGTCGTCCTGCAACTGGAGAACAGCTTCTTTAAACTCATCATGAGATTCTTCAGGAATTATGGGCTTTCGCCCCCTCCCACCCTGATCCTTCATAGCTGGAAGGCCACCCTCTTTAAATCGATGCAGCCAGTCATGAACCGCATCATTGGTGACTTTAAGAAGTATGGATGTCTCAGAAACAGAATGTCCTTGTTGTATAAATGACAATCCCAACAACCGGATACATTCACGATTATCATCTGCATGACGGGCAGCATGCTGAAAATCAACATCATTAAAACCTTCGGGTAGCTGTGGTCGACGAGACATCTGTTCTAGATAATGCATGGTAATGATGCCTAAGCATAGTTGGCGGCAGCTTAAGGATTTAGAAAATGCGATTGGTATCACTATGGTCTGCAGAAGTGCCATCTCGGTTCCGCCAGCCAGAGGCTTAAGGATTTCTGGTGTGTAATACATAATCACGTTGATACCGATGATCTGCTGCATACTGGCGATCATGATACCGATGATTACAACAGGCATCAGGCCGGACTTAAGGATGCTGACACTGCCTTTGCTGCCGGTATCTTTCATGGAAGCTTTAATGTCTGCCAGTACCCGCTGAGCGTGATCAGGGTTGGAGATGCGGCTGAGAATGTCCAGTGCCTGTTTGTCCCGTCCTTTAAGTACACACCAGCGTGGAGATTCAGGAATCAGGAACAGCAAACCACCAAACAGTAATGCTGGAATAACTTCGGAACCCAGCATATAGCGCCAGCCCATATCAACAAGCCAGAGCTCAGAGGCACCGCGGGCAATCAGGAAGTTAACAAAGAACACCACCGTCTGACCGATAACAGCTGACTGCTGGTGCATGCTTACTGTACGACCGCGATAGTCTTTTGGAGCAACTTCAGACATGTACATCGGAGAGATTACCGATGCGATACCCACAGCCAGGCCGCCGATCATTCGGTAAATAACAAACCAGGTGAAGTTGGAGGCAATTGCAGAGCCAAGGGCGGAGATGAAGAAGAGGACAGCGGCAATAATCAATGCATTCTTACGGCCTGTGGCGTAGCTGAGTTTACCGGCAAAGTAACTGCCGATGATGCAACCTACCACCACGTTGGATACGGCCCATCCGGTCATGGCCGGAGTCAGAGAGAAGTACTCTCTCAGAGGCCCAATGGCGCCGGAAATAACGGCGGTATCGTAACCGAATAGCAGCCCTCCCAGTGCTGAAACCATACAGATACGGATTACATATTGAATATCGTGGGTTTGACTCGATTTCACAATGATTTCCTGACCATTCTTTTTTGAAAGGCCAGCCAGGGGCTGTCTGATGACAGATGCTCTTCCCCAAGACAGTGATACCGCTGTTAGCTGGTATCCATTGCCCTCATCCACCTGGCCGACCGCCAGCCCGACACTTCCGTTCTTCTTTCACATCCTTTCAGGGATGAACAAAGCACTTCCTGAAATTCGTTAATAAACGACAAAGTATGATTAAAAAAGAAACAGCGTGTTTCTTTTCGGGCAGTTTTGCGCCGTGACTGTTTCGAGATGGTGAAAGGATGAGTTTTTTTGTTCTTTGAAACGTTGATGCTTGTCAAAAAAAGTGCAGAACTGGAAAATATTTTCTAAAACCATGTTGACTGGAAATTCGTTTTTTTTGTTAGATAGCGTCAACGCCGTGACGAACTGTTTGAAGAAAATCAGAAGGGCTTCCCTTCATACCAAACCTTAGGAGTCGTAACAATGAGCAAGGTACAACTGGCAATCAGTCCTTTGACCTGGAGCAACGATGACATGCCTAGCCTGGGCGGTGAGATCGCTCTGGAAACCTGTCTGGCAGGTATGCATCAGGCTGGTTTCAAAGGTTCTGAAATGGGTGTGAAGTATCCACGTACTACTGAAGAGCTGAAACCAAAACTGGAAGAAAATGGCCTGGTTCTGGCTTCTGGCTGGTACAGCCTGGAACTGTGCCATCGCTCTGTAGAAGAAGAGATTGAAGCGGTTCAGAGCCATCTGGCCCTGATGAAAGGCTGCGGTTGCAAAGTCATGGTTGCCGGTGAAGTCAGCAACACGGTGCACGGTGACATCGAAGCCCCTCTGTCTGGTCGCGTAGTCCTGACTGAAGAAGAGTGGAAAGAGTACGGAGCCAAGGTAACCCAGTTTGCTGACTACCTGAAAGAGCACGGCGTTCGCCTGGCATTCCACCACCACGTAGGCACGATCTTCGAAACCCCACGTGATTTTGAAATGTTCATGCAGTACACCGGCCCATCCGTTGGCCTGACTTTCGACACTGCCCACACTACTTACGGTGGTGGTAATGCAGCTGAAATCATCCGTCTTGTTGGTGAGCGTATTGTTCACTTCCACACCAAAGACGTTCGTCTGGATGTCATGAAAGACGCTCGAGAAAAAGACCTGCCATTCCTGAAAGCGGTTCTGAACGGCGTATTCACTGTACCTGGTGATGGTGACCTGAACTGGGATGAAATCTTTGCTGCCCTGAAAAACTTCGATTACGAAGGCTGGCTGGTGGTCGAAGCTGAGCAGGATCCTGCGGTTGCTCATCCACAGACTTATGCAGACATGGCTTACAAGAATCTGACTGCCTACGTGGCTAAAGCAGGTCTGTAACTACGCTTCCCGCCTCCCGATGTCCGCTGCCCGAAAAAGACGAGTTTGCTTTTGCGGGAAGCGGTTGGCGGGAAGCGGATAGCGGAGTAAGTCGGTAGTTTTTTAATTGCTACGTCGACAAGTACTGACTGTTTCCCGGGGTGTTCCCCCTGCCTGTCCCAGGTGACTGGGCGAAGAGGGGGATTTACGGGAATCATCAGTCAACACATTCCGGGAAATTTTTAACGAGTTCAATCAGCAATGAAACGCATTCGTCTAACAACTGCAGAAGCACTGGCCAAATACCTGGTTGCCCAGAAAATTGAGGTGGATGGCAAGGTTGAGCAACTCTTTGGTACCTGCTTTGGTATTTTCGGTCACGGTAACGTTACCTGTTTCTCTCAGCAGTTAAAGAATATAGAAGACAAGATTCCAACCTGGCGTGGCCAGAACGAGCAGTCCATGGCGATGGCTGCCGTTGCCTATGCCAAGGCAAATAAGCGTCAGCGTATTGGTGTTGCGACCACGTCCATCGGTCCTGGTGCTGCCAACATGATTACCGCTGCAGGTGTAGCCCATGCCAACCGTCTGCCGCTGCTGATGATCTCTGGCGATACCTATGCCAGCCGTCTGCCTGACCCTGTACTGCAGCAGACCGAACATTTTCACAACCCAACCATCAGCACCAACGATGCGTTCAAGGCCGTTACCCGTTACTGGGACCGTATCACTCACCCTGAGCAGCTGATTCATTCTCTGCCTCATGCGGTTGACACCATGCTCGACCCAGCCAGCTGTGGTCCTGCTTTCCTGGGTGTTCCACAGGATGTCTGGGGTCATACCTTTGATTTCCCAGAATGCTTCTTTGAAGAGAAATTACACAGAATTCGTCGTCCACAACCAGAAGCCTGCATGGTGGCAGAAGCCGCTGAACTGCTCCGCAACGCCAAGCGTCCGCTGATCATCAGTGGTGGTGGTATTCACTACTCAGAAGCGTCTGAAGAACTGAAAGCGTTTGCTGAAACCCACAACATTCCGGTGGTAGAAACCATTGCCGGCCGTGCCACCATGCTTCAGGACAACCCGCTGAACTGCGGTCCGATTGGGGTTACCGGTTCCGATTCCGCCAACTACATGGCTGGCCATGCTGACCTGGTACTGGCTGTTGGTACCCGTCTGCAGGACTTCACCACCGGTTCCTGGTCCGTATTCCGTGATGAAGCGCTGAAAATTGTCAGCATTAACGTAGCGCATTTTGATGCGATCAAGCATCGCTCCGTCCCTGTGATCGGTGATGCCCGCGACACACTGCCAAAACTGAGTGAGCAGCTTCAGGGCGTTCGTTTCTCTGAAGAGTGGACTGCCAAGGGTGTGGAAGTGACCAACGAGTGGAAGGCTCTGGTCACCAAGCGTATTACACCAGTTGAAGGCGATATGGCGTCTTACGCCCAGGTTGTTGGTGCTGTTAACCGTTTGACCGAAGAAGGCGACACCGTTCTGACAGCTGCGGGTGGTCTGCCTGCAGAACTGGCCATGAACTGGCAGAGTATGCAGCTTGGTAAGTTCGATATCGAATTTGGCTACTCCTGCATGGGTTATGAAATTGCCGGTGGCTGGGGTGCCAAGATTGCCAATCCGGACAATGATGTTGTGGTTCTGGTGGGTGACGGCTCTTACATGCTGATGAATTCCGATATCTACAGCTCTGTCCTGACCGGTCACAAGATGATTGTGGTGGTGTGTGATAACGCTGGCTTTGCCGTTATCAACAAGCTGCAGAACAACACCGGTAACGAGTCCTTCAATAATCTTCTGAAAGACTGCCGTCGTGAAGTAACGGGTGAACTGGCCCGTGTTGACTTTGCCAAGCATGCAGAAGCTCAGGGTGCTCTGGCGATCAAGATCAGTGGCATGCATGAGTTTGATGAAGCGTTCGCTAAAGCCAAGGCCGCTGACCGAACCACTGCCATTGTTGTGGATATCGATCCGAACGCCTGGTCCAAGTGTGACTGCTGGTGGGAAGTGGGTCTGCCAAAAGTTACCCGTGATGACCGTACTGCCAAAGCGGTTGCTGACTGGGAAGAAAATCGCATGTACCAGCGCCCCGGCGTCTGATCACCCAATAGAAAACTGAATCAATACGTTATGGATAACGGGCAGGTGGGGAAGCCTGCCCGAACCAGAAAAAATTAATTCAAAACATTTTTAAGACCATTTGAGAGTAAGACCATGATTCGCACTGATAACCTGAAGCAGCCACTGCGCTGGGGGCAGATTGGTGGTGGCAAGGGCAGCCAGATCGGTTATATCCACCGTGATGCAGCCCAGCGTGACCGTAACTTTAAACTGGTTGCTGGCGCTTTCGACGTAAACCCTGAGCGTGGCCGTGCCTTTGGTGTGGAAGAGCTGGGTCTGGATGCTGATCGTTGCTATGACGATTACCAGCAGATGATCGAAGTGGAAAGCAAGCGTGAAGACGGTATTCAGGCCGTCACCATCGCTACGCCTAACAGCACTCACTATGCCATTTCCAAAATGGCGCTTGAGCATGGCATGCACGTCGTGTGTGAAAAACCACTGACGTTTACAGCGGCTGAATCTGAAGAACTGAAAGAAATTGCCCTGAAGCACAATCGTGTATTCGGCGTGATGTATGGCTACACCGGTTACCCAACCATCGCCCAGGCCCGTGAAATGGTTAAGCGTGGTGATATCGGTAAGGTTCGTATCGTCCACATGCAGTTTGCCCACGGCTACCATGCGGAAGAAGTTGAAAAGAACGACCCGGGTCTGGCCTGGCGTGTAACCCCGGAAGCTTCCGGTCCTTCCTATGTTCTGGGTGATATCGGTACTCACTGTCTGCAGATGGGTCATCTGATCAGTGGCATGGAGATGGACAGCCTGAGCTGCATGCGCAAGAGCTTTGTAGAAAGCCGTCAGCTGGAAGACGATGCACACGTCATGATCCGTTACAAGAACGGTGCGGTAGGTACGCTTTGGTGTTCTGCTGTAGCCGTCGGTAACGTCCACGACTTCAAAGTAGAAGTCATTGGTGAGAAGGGCACCATCCGCTGGTGGGATGAGCATCCAAACCAGATCGAATACGCACCACTGGGCGAGCCTTTCCGCAAGCTGGATCGCGGTATGGGCTATCTGCACGATGCAGCACGATTTGAGCGGATCGGTGGTGGCCACCCTGAAGGCTTGTTCGACTCCTGGGCTAACCTCTACCGCAACATGGGTCATGCCATGATCGCTGCTGACAACGATGCCCAGCAGGAACTGGCCAGTATCTGGTTCCCTGGCATTGACGATGGTATCGAAGGAGTACGCTTTATCGAGCGTTGCGTTGAATCCGCAGACAACGGCAGCCAGTGGGTGAATGTATGACCACAATCGATTTTCAGAATCCTTCCCTGAAAGACCGTCCACTGGATGTGATCAGTATGGGAAGAGCTGGAGTCGATCTTTACGCCCGTGAAGCCAACACCGACATGAACGATGTCACTGGCTTCAACAAGTTCGTCGGCGGTTCGCCCGCGAACATCAGCGCTGCGATCGCCCGTCAGGGCGGTCGCCCTGGTCTGATCAGTGGTGTATCGAACGACGTTCTTGGACAGTTTGTCTGCCATTACCTGGAAGGGTTTGGTATCGATTTGAGGGGCGTAAAAGTAGACGACTCCGGATCAAGAACCAGTCTGGCTATCTGCGAGCTGAAACCATCCGGTGGCTCGGTGGTTATCTACCGGAATAATGCAGCCGACCTGACACTGACCCCAGAAGATATTGACCGCGATTACATCGCCAGTGCCAAAGTGCTGCTGGTAACCGGAACGGCGCTGTCAGAAAGCCCATCCCGGGAAGCGGTGTTCCATGCCATGTCTGTGGCGAAAGAAGTGGGAACCATTGTTGCGCTGGACCTTGATTACCGCGCTTATTCCTGGAAGTCAGAAGCAGAGAGTGCGATTTATTACCGGCAGGCTGCCAGCATGGCTCACATCCTGATTGGCAACCGTGAAGAGTTTGATGTTCTGGAAGCGCTGATTGCTCCGAACAACCGTGATGATGATGCTACTGCGAAGCGTTTCATGACGGGTGAGACCCAGATCATTCTGCTTAAGGCGGGTGAGTTGGGTTCCAAGGTATACACCCGCGATGGCGAGCGTTTTGAGCAGGGTATTTTCCCGGTCACTGTGAAAAAGCCATTTGGCTCCGGTGACTCTTATGCAGGTACCACACTACTGGCACTGATTCGTGGCAAGAGCCTCAGAGAAGCGGTGAAGATGGGATCGGCAGCAGCTGCCATTAACGTCTCGAGAGATACCTGCACTGAAGCTATGCCAACCAGTGAAGAGCTGGCTGAATTTATCGCTGAACGTTGTTAAGACGCTTCCCGCCGTCCGCTGCCCGCCACCCGAAAAAGACAAGAAAAATGCTTTTACGGGGAGCGGGCAGCGGGAAGCGGAAGGCTTAAAAAACCACTCCGGGAAAGAGTTAAACATGGGCAAGCATATTGAACCTTTTGATAATCGCAACGAAGCGATTATTGCAGAAAACGACGATACAACACCGCTTTGTTATTTCAACAGCGTCAAGCTGGTAAAGGGTGGCACTCACACTTATCGCCTGGGAAATTATGAAACGGCAGCCGTACTGGCCAATGGTACCTGTCGCATCACCGTTGATGGCGAAGTATTCGAAAATATTGGTGAGCGCGAGCGTATCTGGGATGGTCATCCCAGTGCAGTTTATGCCCCAATTGACAGCGAAGTGCTTATTGAGTGCATCAGTGATCATGCCGAGGTCATGATTGCCGGTGGACGCTATGAAGAGAAACTGACGCCATTTGCCGTTCGTCCTGATGACGTTCAGGCGGTTCAGTATGGCAGCGATGACACCAAAACCCACCGTAAGATCAAACACGTTCTCGGTCAGGCTAATGCAGACAAGCGTGGTCGCCTTCTGGTCAGTGAGCTGTTTACCGTGGGCAAGGGCGGCTGGTCTGGCTTCCCGACTCATAAGCACGATGAAGATCGTGAAGGGATCGAAACGCGTTACGAAGAGGTTTACCAGTTCCGCTTTGATCCTCCCCAGGGATTTGGTGCCCAGTTCCTCTATGCCGAAGAAGAAAAGTGTGGCCCTTGCTACATGGTGAAAGATGGCAGTGTTATCGCGATCGACAAAGGCTATCACCCAAGCGTAGCGGCACCAGGCTATCAGATGTATTACTTCACCATCATCGTTGGTGAAACTTCCAAGTCTTTGATCCAGTACTTTGAGCCGGCTCATGCTGATCAGGTGAACACCATTCCCGGTATCAAAGACATGATTGCCAAATTCAAGTAAATGGCTGTGACAATTTGGGGGTACTGCAGTAGGGGGTAAGGGAGCCTGCAGTACTTTCCCTCTCTCAATAGTAAGGTGGAAAGACCATGTTGGTGAACCTTGGGGACCTGCTGCCGGAAGCAGCAAAATCAGATTATGCCGTACCCTGCTTTAATGTTTTTGGCTATGAAGATGCCAGGGCAGTGGTTAATGCAGCCGAAAAAATGAACCGACCGGTCATTCTCGCCGCTAATAAAACCCTTGTGGATTTTATGGGAGTTGCGAGTGCTGCTCAGATGATCAGTGCTCTGGCAAAAGAGGCCAGTGTACCGGTCTGTGCTCACCTTGATCATACGTATGAGGAGGATATTATTTTCAAGGGCATTCATCATGGTTTCAGCTCCGTGATGTTTGATGGTTCTCAGTTACCCCTGGAAGAGAATATACGTCGTACCCGTGCAGTGGTTGACGTCGCTCATGCCTGTGGTGTGTCTGTTGAAGGGGAGATTGGTTCCGTTCCTTACGACGATATTCGTCCACACATTAAAACCATTGCTACCGATCCGTTTGAAGCCGCCGCTTTTGCCAGAGAATCCGGTGTTGATGCCGTAGCCGTATCCGTAGGAAATATCCATCGTCTGAAAGAGCCAACGGCCACGATTGATCATGACAGTCTGGCGCGTATTGCTGATGCGGTAGAGACCCCTCTGGTTATTCATGGCACCAGTGGTATTAAGGAAGAAGACCTGACCAGAATGCGTAAGGGGGCTGTCGCTAAATTTAATATTGGCACCGTTCTGCGCATGGCCTTTGGCCGTAAGCTTCGGGAAACGATGATCGCCAATCCTGAGGAATTTGACCGGCCGGTCTTGATGGCAGCGGCGATGTTGGCTGTTGAAGACGCTGCTCGTCATCAACTGGAGCTGTTCTACGGGAAGAATATTGGCTAATTTTCAAACACTAGTCCGTATATAATAAAGTTCTTCCCTGAGCTGCCAAAAGAAGAGATCAAAAACAGGTAATGGGTTTTTTATAGCACTCGGGGAACGGCTTCATGAAAGGCTACTTGGAATCTGGCCCATTACCAAAGTTACTAAATATGAATACTGAGCTGAAACCAGCAACGCCACAGACACTTGAAGAACTGAAAAGTGCAATCATTAACCGCTACGACTCCATGAGTAAGCGGCTGCGACTGGTCGGGGACTTTTTTGTTCAGAACCCGAATACGGTTGCGCTGGAAAATCTGGTGGTGATTGCCGGTGAGATTGACGTGTCCCCTTCAACCCTGGTGCGTTTTGCCAACTTCTTTGGCTTTGCCGGTTTCTCTGAATTGCAGCAGTTGTACCGCAGTCAGTTGAAAGGGCAGGTCAGTGGCTATCGTGAGCGGGTTCGACATGCGTCGGAAATGACCGGTGCGATTAAAGAAGGTCATCATTTACTGGATGCTTTTTCCGGCCCGCAGAGCTTGGCGATTGAAAACCTTTCTGTAGATATCTCTCCAGCCGATTTTGACAAAGCGCTCGATTTGATGAGCAATGCCCGCATCATTTATGTAACCGGCGCTCGTCGTGCATTTCCGGTGGCTTATTACCTTTGCTATGCCCTGATGCGCGCTGATCTTGACGTTATTCTGCTTGATGGCGTGGGTGCTATGCATAAAAATCAGTTAAAGAGGCTAACCGAAAATGACCTGCTTCTGGCTGTCAGCTATCACCCGCATGCCGATGAGACCAATGAGTGCATTCAGATTGCCCATGAGCGACATTGCCCATCTCTGGTTCTGACCGATCACAGTATCCATCCCTGCAAAGAAGTGATTACCCACGGGCTTCAGGTTAAAGAAGCGGAAATGATGGGGATGCGCTCATTGAGTACCTCTATGCACTTGGCCCAATGTCTGGTGATGGGGTTACTTTGTCGTCAGGAGGATCAGGTATCCGGTTAATGTTGGGTTATGTATCTTTCTGGATACAGAAATTCAATATGAGAATCCTGTCACAAACAGCCTTTATAAAAATGAGTCATTGTTATAAAGGCTTTCCTAAAAAGTACATTTCAGAGATCAGAGCTGGGTTGTTAAAAAGATATAGGATTTCGCCGGTAATGCTTTTTCTCAAGATGATTGTTTTATTTCTTAGAAAGTAATGCTCTTCGATTCGGATATGTTTTGATAATTAATAAATGATTCTCATCAAATTATTGAAATGTATTTTTGTATGGATGGTTGAGGAATTGATCCAGGTTAATAAGTTTGACTATTTTATTAGTGCTTTTTTTAACCGCTGCTCAATCAGTTAACAGTAGAACAATATTTATCCTGAATAATATTTAATCTGTTTTCTAATAAATAGTGACGTACGCTTTGTGTTGTTTAAAAAACGCTCAAAAATCTTTAAGATTATGAATAGTAAATGAAAGATAAAGGAAAAAACTATTCATCCAATAATTGCTTCAAATCAAATTATGGAAATAGTGAGTATATTATATTCTGCCTGCCTTCTTAGAAGCGCTTATTTTTTATCTCCTGATTAACATGAATGGGAGAAGTTGCATTTATTACTATGACGTGTTGTTGATCATTTAAAGACCAGTTGTCCTGCTATGGCGACCTTAAGATCTGGTCTTCTTCATGATGAGTTATTCGTAAAATTCTGAATTAATTTTTATTCCAGATTATTCATTTTCTGTTTCAGAGTCTGTTTTCGAGTATTCAATTGATCCATTGTTAAAAATACTTATTTATAGAAAAAAGATTGAATACCCAAAAATCAGATTAGCTTTTTAGTATGTTATTCAAGGCTTTTAATAGGGGGAAGTTTGAATGGATGCTGAACCAAAAAAGGCAATAAAAATAGATACGAAGATAGCAATACCTTCGTTAGCTATTGTTGCCATATTGATTTATTTCACGGTTCGGGACCTGGATGCCGCTAATCAGGTAATTAACCAGGTCTTTCAATATGTGACCTACAAATGGGCCTGGGCATTTGAGTGGTACATGGTCATCATGCTGGGCGGTTATTTCTGGTTACTCTTCGGCCCTTATGCCAATAAAAAGCTGGGTGATGAGGAACCTGAATTCAGTACTGCCAGCTGGATCTTCATGATGTTTGCCTCGTGTACGTCGGCAGCCGTACTTTTCTGGGGTACGATTGAAGTTTATTACTATATCCTCACTCCTCCATTCGGTATTGAACCTTTCTCTCAACAGGCAAAAGAATACGGCGTTGCCTACTCTCTTTTCCACTGGGGACCTTTACCCTGGGCAACCTACAGTCTGTTAAGTGTTGCTTTTGGCTACTTCCTGTATGTGAAAAAGGTCAATGTTATTCGCCCCAGTAAGACCATTGAACCACTGGTGGGTGAAAAGCACAGTAACGGCCTTTTTGGAACCTTCGTAGATAACCTGTACATCGTTGCGCTGATTCTGGCGATGGGTACCAGTCTTGGTCTGGCAACACCACTAGTTACTGAGTGTATTGAGTATCTCTTTGGTATTGAGCGTAGCCTTGAAGTTGATGCCACGATCATTTCTTTCCTTATTGTGTTCAACGCGATCTGTGTGGCCTTCGGTCTTCAGAAAGGCATCCGTATCGCCAGTGACCTGAGAAGCTACCTGAGTATCTTTGTTCTTGCCTGGGTTCTGATCGTTGGTGGTACCACCTTTATTCTGAATTACTTCACCGACTCCTTTGGTGTTCTCCTGATGAATGCCGGCAGGATGCTGTTCTATACCGATGCCATCGGTGAGAGTGGTTTTCCTCAGAACTGGACCGTCTTCTACTGGGCCTGGTGGATGATTTACGGCATCCAGATGTGCATCTTCCTTGCCCGTATCTCCAAGGGCAGAACAGTACGTGAACTCTGTCTGGGCATGGTGGGCGGTCTTACTCTGACCACATGGACACTCTGGGGCATCCTCGGCAGCTATACCGTTGAGGTTATGCACAAGGGACTGCTGGATATCAGCACCATCATCAGTGAGAACGATGTACCACGGGCCATTATCGAAATCTGGGCAACACTGCCACTCAGCACCTTCACCATCGGTGTCTTCCTGGTGCTCTGCTTCCTGGCCACGATCACCCTGGTAAACGCCTGTTCTTACACCCTGGCCATGTCTACCTGTAAGGAAGCGACTGGTTACGACGAACCACCTCTGTGGATTCGACTTGGCTGGTCTCTGCTGGTGGGGATTCTGGGTATTACCCTGCTTGCCCTGGGTGGCTTGAAGCCTCTGCAGACAGCAATCATCGCAGGGGGCGCGCCACTGGCCATCGTAAATATTCTGGTTATCTGGGCATTCCTGAAAGATGCCAAAAAGAATCGCTGGTAAATCAATTATTCAGTGAAGCAGCATTTTTGAAACAAGCACCACTTAAGAAAGAAGAGTATTAGACATGGATTTTAATTTATCTGACGAGCAGGAACTGTTTGTTGCGGGTGTCCGCGAACTGATGGAAAGAGAGAACTGGGAAGCCTATTTCGTTGAGTGTGACGAAAAGCACGAATACCCACTGCGCTGGGTGAAGGCTCTGGCTGAACTGGGCATCGACACTATGCTGCTGCCAGAAGAACACGACGGTATGGACGCTGGCCTGGTTACCCTGACTGCTATCTGGGAAGAACTTGGACGTCACGGTGCGCCTACTTATGTGCTGTATCAGCTGCCTGGCTTCAACACCATGCTGCGCCACGGTACCCAGGAACAGATCGACAAGATTTTTGCTCTGCGTGGTACTGGCCAGCAGATGTGGAACTCTGCCATTACTGAACCAAGCGCCGGTTCTGACGTCGGTAGCCTGAAAACCACTTATACCCGCAAGGATGGCAAAGTCTATCTGAACGGCCACAAGTGCTTTATCACCAGTAGCTCACACTGCCCTTATCTGGTGGTGATGGCCCGTGACTCAGCGTCTCCAGACTCACCAGTATTCTCTGAGTGGTTTGTGGATATGAGCAAGCCAGGCATCAAGCTGAACCCGCTGGACAAGATCGGCCTGCGCATGGACAGCTGCTGCGAAGTAATTTTCGACAACGTTGAGTTGGAAGAGAAGGACATGTTCGGCTCTGAAGGCAATGGCTTTAACCGTGTTAAGGAAGAGTTCGATGCAGAGCGCTTCCTGGTGGCCTGCACCAACTACGGTATTGCCCTGTGTGCCTTTGAAGACGCTGCCAAGTACGCCAACCAGCGTATCCAGTTTGGTGAAGCCATCGGTCGTACCCAGCTGATCCAGGAAAAATTTGCTCACATGGCGATCAAACTGAACGCCATGAAGAACATGGTTTATGAAACTGCATGGAAGTGCGACAACGGCACTGTGAACTCCGGTGACGCTGCCATGTGTAAATACTTCTGTGCCAATGCTGCCTTCGAAGTAGTGGACTCTGCCATGCAGGTTCTTGGTGGTATCGGTATTACCGGTCATCGCGTTGGACGTTTCTGGCGCGACCTTCGTGTGGATCGTGTATCTGGTGGATCCGACGAGATGCAGATCCTGACACTGGGTCGTCAGGTTCTGAAGAAGTACCGATAAACATCACTTGTCGCCATCCGCTACCCGCTACCCGCTGCCCGAAAGCTTTTACGGGTCGCGGGTAGCGGGCGGCGAGAAGCGTTGCTTCCCGGAACAAAGCCAAAAGGGTCAGCAACAAGAGCAGTATTAAAAGCGGGTAATTTGCGTTACCCCTTGAGAAAACACCATGTCCAATAAACTGTTTACACCGGGTTTTGGTCCCTTGAAGGGATTGAGGGTTGTTTTTTCAGCCATCGAAGTGGCTGGACCTTATTCAGCACAGATGTTGGCCGAGTGGGGTGCTGAAGTTATCTGGATTGAGCACTCTGCCTATGGCGATACCATCCGGGTTCAGCCTAACTATCCGGAAATGTCCCGTAGAAACCTTCATGCCCTGGCTATCAATATCTTTTCGGATGAAGGTAAAGAAGCATTTCTTAAGTTAATTGAAACAGCAGACATCTTTATCGAAGCCAGTAAGGGGCCTGCTTTTGCACGCCGTGGTATCACTGACGAACTGCTGTGGGAACACAATAAGAAACTGGTTATTGCCCACCTGTCCGGCTTTGGTCAATTTGGCGTGGACGAATACACGAATAGTGCCGCTTATAACACCATCGCTCAGGCCTTCAGTGGTTACCTGATCCAGAACGGTGATGTGGATCAGCCAATGCCTGCTTTCCCATACACCGCTGATTATATCTCCGGCTTTGCGGTAACCAGCTCTGTTCTGGCTGCGCTGCACAATGTTCACAAAACCGGTGTTGGCGAAAGCATTGATGTGGCTATGTATGAAGTGATGCTTCACGTTGGTCAGTATTACATGATGGACTACCTCAACGGCGGTGAAATGTGCCCACGTATGACCCGTGGTAAAGACCCACTGTACGTTGGCTGCGGAGTGTACAAGTGCCGTGACGGCTACGTGGTTATGGAGCTGGTAGGTGCCAGACCGATTGAAAAAATGTTCCCCGCCATTGGTATTGGGCACCTGCTGGGCACCGAAGAGTTTCCTGAAGGTATCCAGCTTATCAGCCGGAAGTCACCTTCTGCACAGCTGGTCGAAGATCATCTGGATGAATTCCTGGCTGGTAAGACCATTGCTGAAGCCCAGGCCATTTACGGTGAGTATGGTATTGCCTTCTCCAAGGTACTGGACATCCCTGAACTGGAATCCCATCCACAGTACGTAGCTCGTAACTCCTTTATTGAGTGGGAAACCCAGTCCGGCCAGATGTACAAAGGCCCAAATATCATGCCGCGCTTCAAGAACAATCCCTGCAAGGTATGGCGTGGTATGCCAACGCACGGAATGGATACCGCCAATATTCTCGGTGACATTGGCTACAGCGATGAAGCCATTCAGGCATTGGCGGAGAAGGGCATCGTCAAACTGGGAACTGTTCCTGCCACAGAGTAATGCCGTTCGATAAACAGCATGGAGTTTCAGGTGGGCATGACGCCCACCTTCTAGAGAAGAAAAACTGAGCAAAAGACAACCTGCTGCTCAGTGATGGGGTGATTCAGTGGACTTAGTGGGCAACAAAAATATCCGACAAGCCTGGGACCAGCTAGCAGCGATGCATGGTTCAAAAACAGCTGTCGTATTTGAGGACGCGGTAGGCAATATCAGTGAATATTCCTACGCCGAATTTAATGGTGAAATTAACCGGGCCGCTAACCTGTTTCTCAGTCTTGGTATTGAGAAAGGCGACCGTGTTGCCACACAACTGAATAACTGCCCCGAATTTCTGATCAGCTGGTTTGGACTGGCTAAAATTGGCGCAATTACCGTTCCCATAAATGCCCAATGCCTCAGAAATGAATGTGAATACATCATTCAACACTGTGAAATAAAAACAGTGATCGTTGAGTCACAGTTTGTTTCTCACTATCAGAGTGAAGATGCGGGTGGCAGTCAGCCAAACATTCTTGTTGCCCGTATTGCGGATCACATTGAATCTTCAGGAACCATCAATTTTTCCAGAGAATTAAAAAATCAGCCTTCGGAACTCCTCCAGAATGTGCCTGTCAGCAGTGATGATATTGCCGAGATTATTTTTACTTCCGGAACAACATCCTGTCCAAAAGGTGTGGTAATCACCCATTACAATCTGCTGTTTGCGGGACATTACAGCTCATGGATGTGCTCACTGAGAGATAATGACCGTTATTTGACCATCATGCCGGCCTGTCACATTGATTTTCAATGCACAACGGCAATGCCAGCCTTTCATTCCGGTGCAGCATTGATTCTGGTGGAAAAATACAGTGCAACGAAATTCTGGGGACAGATCTGTCACCACCGGGCAACGGTTACCGAGTGTATTCCTTTAGTGATACGCACGTTGATGTTGCAGCCAGAAGCCCCCTGGGAAAAAGATCATCAGTTACGAGAAGTTCTCTTTTATTTGAATCTCTCTGAAAAAGAGAAAGAACAATTTACCCACCGGTTTAATGTCAGGCTGTTAACTTCTTACGGAATGACGGAAACCATTGTCGGCAATATCACCGACACGCCTGGCTTTGAAAGACGCTGGCCCTCTATTGGCAGGCCCGGCTTCTGCTATGACGTTCGAATTGTCGATGCTGATAACCAGGAAGTGAAGCCGGGTGAATTAGGGGAAATTGTCATCAAGGGCATCCCCGGGAAAACACTGTTCAGAGAGTATTACAACAACCCGGAAGCCACCGCTAAAACCTATGACAGTGAAGGTTGGCTGCATACCGGTGACTTTGCCCGCATGGATAACGACGGGTATTTCTTCTTTGTGGATCGCAATGTCAATTTAATCAAACGGTCCGGTGAAAATATTTCCAGCACCGAAATTGAAAATGCACTGCTCACTCACCCACAGATTCTGGATGCTGCTGTGATTGGTGTTCCTGATGAAATGTACGATGAGATTGTGAAAGCCGTGGTTGTTCAGGAAGAGAATGCCTTCCTGACCGAAGCGGATATTCAGGGGTACTGCTCAGAAAGACTGGCCAAATTCAAAGTTCCGGCAGTGATTGAGTTTCGAAAGAAGTTGCCAAGAACCAGTACCGGTAAAGTTAAAAAAAGCGTGCTGAAGAATGAGCGGGTTTGTGTCTGGACCGATCCGGATCCTTTATCTGCTGAATAAACCTGAGTGAAAAGATTTAAAACCTGATTGTTGAATACACGTTGTGAAATAAACAGCAAAAGACACATCCTCTTAATTAATAGTGGAGAATCGACATGGCTTTAAAACTGGATATGCAGGGCAAAACCTACGGCCCTTTTGAACGGGAATATGACTTCCGTGAACTGATTATCTTTGGCCTGGGTTGTGGTGCCGGTGCCGATGGCAAGACTGATCTTGAGTACGTTTACGAAAAGGATCAGAAAATTCTGCCAATGTTTGCTGCCATGCCGATTGTGGACAGCGAAGTCACCAAAACCATCGACTTTGGTTTTGAATGGGGCGGTTCCCTGCACTGGGGCTTTGATCTTAAGTTTCATCAGCCTCTGACCAAACTGTCTGGCAAGCTCAGCACCAAAGTATTACTGAAGGGGCTTTACGACCGTGGTCCAGGCCGTGGCTGTCTGGCTCAGCACATTGGTGAGACCTTTGATGAAGAAGGCACTCTGCTGTTTACCAATGAAAGCTGGGATTGCTGTCTTTACGACGGTGGCTTCGGTGGTCCAAAAGCACCTGCAGATATTGTTGAGATTCCTGAGAGAGAGCCTGACTTTGAAGTTGTGGAACAGGTGCCTCTGAACCAGGCCATCATCTATCGTCTCAATGGTGACTACCATCCTCAGCACATTGACTGGGAATATGCCCAGAAGTTTGACCATCCCAAGCCAAACCTGCATGCAGTAAGTACTGCCGGTTTTGCCTGCCGTCACATCATCAACACGCTGTTACCTGGTGAGCCTGAGCGTCTGACCCGCTTCAAGACCCGGATCACCAAGTCTCTATATCCAGGCTGCACCATCAAGACCCAGATGTGGAAGTGGGATGACAACTCCATCCACTTCCGTGTGATTGATGCCAACGATCCTGAAATTGCCTATCTGAACTACGCACTGGCTGAGTGGAAGTAGGTCATAGAGAGTATTGAGCATTTCCTCTGTTCCGGTGAGCAGAGACTGTTTTGAAGTATGTCCGGGGCAGAGTGCTCCGGGCAGTTTAGGTAGAAAGCTGAATGACTATGAAAATTATTGTTGGATGCAAACTGGTACCTGAAGAGCAGGATATCGTTGTACAGGCCGATGGCTCACTGGACGTTAGCCGTGCAACGCCAAAGATCAGCCCATTTGATCTGAACGCTATTGAAGCAGCTGTTGAAGTAAAAGGCCTGGTGGGTGAAGCCCACATCACCGCTCTGAGCGTGGGTGACAAGACTCTGGAAAACAGCAAGGCCCGTAAGGACATCCTGTCTCGCGGTCCTGACGCCATGACTGCGGTGATGGATGATGCCTATACGCATCTGCTGCCAGAGCAGACGGCCGAAGTGATGGCAACTGCCGCCAGAGAGATTGGCTTTGACCTGATCCTGTGTGGTGACGGTTCCGGAGACCTTCTGGCTCAGCAGGTTGGTACCCGTCTGGGTGCACTGCTGGATGTCGCCACCCTGAGCGGCGTCAGCAAAATTGTTTCCGCGGACAACGGCAAGCTGGTGGTTGAGCGTGCCCTGGAAAGTGAAGTGGAAGCGCTGGAAGTCACTCTACCCGCCGTTATCTCTGTTTCTGCAGACATCAACACCCCTGCTATTCCTGGCATGAAGGCCATTCTGGCTGCCGGTAAGAAGCCAGTAGGCACGATGACACCAGCAGCGCTGTTTGTAGAGAAAGGGATAGCGCAGGGCACAGCATCGGTTGAATTGCTGGAAACCAAAGCACCCAAGCAGAAAGAACGCCTCAACGTCATGATTGAAGGCGACGGTGAAGATCAAATCGCTGAGCTGGTAAGCCACCTGCGTAAAATTCTGAATTGATAGGTTGACCAATGAGTAAGATTGCAAACGTTTGGGTTTTCAGTGACGTCGAATCCCGTCAGGCAGAAGTACTTGCCGGTGCCCGCGAACTGGGTGAAGTGGTTTCTGCTTTTGTGATTGGCACCGATGGTGATGTAGCAAAAGCCTACGCCCAGGGTGCTGACAAAGTTTATCTGCTGGGTGCCAGAGAAACTTCACGAATTGTTGAAGATTACGCTGACACCATGGCCAAGGCCATCTCTGAAGCTGCCGATTCTGCATTGATTCTGCTGCCAGGCACTCGCTGCTGTAAGGCTCTGGCTTCACTGCTGGGCGTTAAGCTGAAGGCGGGTGTGGTAACTGAAGCGTATGACGTGACCGTTGAAGACGGTGGTGTTACCGGTAAGCGCATGGTTTACGGTGGTCTTGCCCACGGTCAGGAGAAAGTGGCTTCTCCGTTTGCCGTGATGGTTGTCAGTGGTGGTGTATTTGCACCTGAAAGCGAAGACGCTGCCAGAACCGGTGAAACCATCAACGTTGAATTCGTTGCACCAAAAGCAGCCATCAAGTGTCTGGAGCGTCAGCCTAAGCAGGCTACTCAGGTAGACCTGGGTAAGGCCAAGCGTATCGTTAGTATCGGCCGTGGTATTGCCAAGAAAGAAGACATTGCCATGGCTGAAGCCCTGGGTGCTGCCATTGATGCTGAGCTGGGTTGTTCCCGTCCAATCGCTGAGAGCGAGAAGTGGCTGGAGCAAGAGCGTTATGTGGGTATCTCCGGTGTGATGCCAAAACCAGAACTGTATCTGGCACTGGGTATTTCCGGACAGATCCAGCACATGGTTGCTGCCAACAGTGCCCAGGTGATTGTTGCAGTGAACAAGGACAAAAATGCTCCGATCTTCCAATACGCGGACTACGGCATTGTTGGCGATCTTTACAAGATCGTGCCAGCACTGACTGCTGCGTTTGGCGAGAAATAAGCATCAGCTGATTCGCCGTCCGGTCTCCGCTGCCTGCTCTCCGAAAAAGATAAGACATATGCTTTTACGGGAAGCGGCCAGCGGAAAGCGCTCTTATAACTGGCAGGGAGACGTTCAATCATGGGTGAAATCATTTTTTCATTGTTTATTGGCAGCTTTCTGTCAGGTGTTGGCCTGTTGATGAATAGAGTCTTATATCTTGAGCAAAAAAGACACAACTCTAACAATCAGCAAAGCATTGATAGTAACAATATTGAAGAAACATCTGTGACAGCACCAGAAGCATTACCGGGCGCACCTGTGGGAAGTGGGTTATGAGTATTTATGCCGCCGGCGTTCTTGTCAGCATTGTTGTATTCGTGTTGATTGGTGCATACGCCGGAATGAAGGTTAAAGGCATTGATGATTATTATGTCTGCGGTCGCAATGCTCCCACGTTATTTATTACCTGCACCTTATTTGCCTCCATGCTCAGTACTAATGGGTTTATGGGGGATACCGCTTTCAGCTACGGTGGCAACATTACCACCATGCTTTTACTGAATACGCTCTGTGCCGGAGGGTATGTGATCGGTGGCCTGTTTTTTGGTCGCTATATTCGCAGGGCCATGGTTAATACCATGCCTACCTATTTTTCTAATCGGTTTAACAGCCTTCGTATTCGCCGGTTGGCTGCCATGATTACGGTAGCCTCCCTGTTCGCTTATCTGATCAGTGTTCTACAGGGTACCGGCCTGCTGATGGAAACATTAACTGGTTACAGTCGTATAACCTGTCTTTTGATTGCCTGGGTCGGCATCACCCTGTTTACCTTCTATTCCGGTGCTCGTGGAAGCGTATTGACAGACACCGTTATGTGCCTGTTCTTCCTGGGCATCACGATCTTTGCCGGGCCTTATGTATTTGAAGCCGCAGGTGGTCTTGAGAATCTGCTTGATACGCTGGCCCGTAATCCAGAAACGCCACCGGGACTGCTGGATTACCACGGTAACCCTCGTGGTGGCTCCGAGTTTGATATGGTGTTTTACGGCATCACCATGGGCATTATCTGGCTGGTAACGGTAACGGTAGCGGTAAGCCCCTGGCAGGCTGGCCGGAACCTGATGGCGCGAAATGAACATGTGATTCTGCGCTCCAGTGTGATGATGGCGCTGCTGACGGTAATTTTTCTGCTCTACCTCTATCTGAGGTCCATCAGTGTCATTCCTGTGAATCCAGCGATGGATCAGCCTGAAAAGGTCATGATCTGGGCTGCCATGGAGTTAATGCCTCCGCTGGTGGGTGTAGCTCTGCTCGCGGGTATTCTGACTGCCGGTCTTACTTCAGCATGTACTTTTCTGTCGGTGGTGGGCTTCAGCCTGTCCAGCGATATTCTGAATATCAAGTTTGCCAGTGAGAAATCACAACTGCGCTTCACCCGTGGGATGATGCTGCTGGTCAGTTTGCTGTCACTGATGATTGCCAGTATGGATATGGCCAGTATCCGTGTCATTGCCTGGTTTGCCAGCACGATCATCGCGGCATCCTGGGGTTACGTTGCTTTTGCCAGTGTCTGGAGTAAGAAGCTGACAGAACGTGGCGCTTACCTGGCCATGGCGGGCGGTTTCTTTGGGTATATGGTCGCTAAGCTGCTTAAAGAGCTGGCCGGTGTGCCATTGGTTAATCTTTTTGATCCTTTCTTTATTGGCGTAGCCATCAGTATCGTGCTTGGTATCTGGGGCTCAAAAGGCCAGACCAAGACCATCGAAGAGATTACTTACCAGGACAAAATTCACCAGATACCCGCATCAGAAACGGTGGCGGCAGAGTATGTCAGAAGTCGCTACTACGGCTGGATTATGGTGGCTGCCGGGGTATTGGTTTCCACCTTCCTTATCTATTACTGGGCCATCCCATATAACGTTCTTTTAAATTAGTGAGGATTTATTTTTACGTAATTTTGTGGTGGTCGCTGCCCGCCGCCCGCTTCCCGCTGCCCGAAAAAGAGAAGACAAATGCTTTTACGGGTAGCGGGCGGCGGGCAGCGGGAAGCGATTCTGGACAAGTTACTGCAGAAAATAATCCCGGATTCATATCGTTAGAAGTGAGGGGACACCATGTCCGAAGATAAATTTGATGTAATCATTGTCGGGGCAGGACTTGCCGGTTGCATCAGTGCGTACCTGTTAGCCAAGGCTGGTCTGGAAACACTGGTTATTGAACGGGGCAATTTTCCAGGGTCAAAGAATGTGACCGGCGGTCGTCTTTATGCCCACAGTATCGAGAAAATCTTCCCCAACTTTGCTGAAGAAGCACCAGTTGAGCGCTGCATTGTCCATGAAAAGGTCTCTTTTATGGATGGTAGCAGCAGTGTGACGCTTGACTATGCAAGCCCTGAAGCCGCAGACCTAGGCAGTCGCTCTTATGCTGTATTGCGTTCAAAGTTTGATCAGTGGCTGGCAGAGCAAGCTGAATCTGAAGGTGCCAGCATTGTTCCGGGTGTTCATGTTGATGACCTGATTGTTCGCGACGGTAAGGTCTGCGGTGTTATTGCCGGTGGCGAAGAGATGGAAGCCGATGTCGTGCTTCTTGCCGATGGCGTGAACTCCATGCTGGGCCAGAAGCTGGGCATGGTGACCGGTGTAAATGCACACAACACCGGTGTGGGTGTTAAGGAAGTCATTGAGCTGAGCCGTCAGCAGATCAACGATCGTTTTGGCTGCATGGATAATGAAGGTGCTGCCTGGCTGTTTGTTGGCTCACCTTCTGATGGCCAGATGGGCGGTGGTTTCCTGTACACCAATGAAGACAGCGTTTCTCTGGGGCTGGTGTTTGGTCTGCATAACATCGACAAGGTCAGCAAAAGCATTCCTCAGATGATGGAAGACTTCAAAAATCATCCAACCGTTAAGCCGCTGATCGCTGGTGGTAAGACCGTAGAATATTCTGCCCACGTTGTACCGGAAGGTGGTTATGACATGGTGCCGAAGATGGTGGGCGATGGCGTTCTGATTGCCGGTGATGCCGCAGGTCTCTGTCTGAATATTGGCTTTACCATTCGGGGAATGGATCTGGCCATTGCCTCCGGTGAAGCGGCTGCCAATGCCATCATCAAGGCCAAGGAAGCTGGCGACTTCAGTGAAGCAGGCCTGGCTTCCTACAAAACAACGCTGGATAACAGCTTTGTGATGAAAGACCTTCAGCTCTATAAGAAGGTTCCCGGTTTCCTGGATAACCCAAGAATGTTTAACCAGTATCCAACCATGATGACCGGCATCATGAAAGACCTTTACACCATGAACGGCACTTCTGCTCCACTGCGGAAAATTGTGATGCCTCACCTGAAGCAGGCCGGTTTCATGAACCTGATTAAAGATGGCTTCAAGGGAGCGACTGCGCTATGAGCGAGAAGGTCAATGTTGATGTAAAGCTGGGCATTAACAAATTCTTTGTTGATGAAGGCAATCCTCATATCGAACTGGTAGAGAACCCGGATCCGGCAGAATTTGCCAAGCTGGAAGCTGCCTGCCCTGCTGGCCTTTATAAGCGTGACGAAAATGGCAATATCCATTTTGACTCCGCTGGCTGCCTGGAGTGTGGTACCTGTCGTATTCTCTGTGGTGACACCATTATCAAAAAATGGCACTACCCACAGGGTACCTTTGGTATTGAGTTCCGTTACGGCTAATTGAAAACGCTCACCGCTTACCGCCTCTCGTAAAAGCCAGAATTGCCTTTGTTTTACGGGAAGCGGGCAGCGGATGGCGGGTAGCTTTTTTAAGGGAGTTATCGTAATGCCCTGTTATGAGTTTGAAGGACTGGTGCCGGTGGTAGACCCTGCTGCCTATGTCCATCCAACCGCAGTATTGATTGGTGATGTGATTGTCGGGCCGGGCGTTTATATTGGCCCTGTTGCCAGTCTGAGAGGCGACTATGGTCGTTTGATTCTGGAGGAGGGTGCCAACCTTCAGGATGGCTGTGTGATGCATGGCTACTGCGATATGGACACGGTTGTCGAACGTGATGGACATATCGGCCATGGCGCTATTCTTCACGGCTGTGTCATCCGTCGAAATGCACTGGTTGGCATGAACTCGGTGGTAATGGACGGTGCTGTGATCGGGGAAGAGAGCATTGTAGCGGCCATGAGTTTTGTGAAAGCTGGCTTTCAGGGTGAAGCAAGACAGCTTTTGGTTGGTTCACCGGCCAAGCCGATTCGTCAGGTGTCTGACCAGGACATGCACTGGAAAGGCTTGAATACCAAAGAGTATCAGGATCTGGCAATCCGCTCTGGCAAAACCATGAAAGAGGTGATGCCACTGGTTGAAATGGAGTTGAACCGACCTCGGCTGATGGGTACCACTGACGTGAAGCCTAAAATTTCTGCCTGATCATTATCATGTACTCCCTTTCATGGGGTAAAGATTGAACCACAGAGATCACAAGAGAAAAGAAAAGCGCTTCTTCGCTCTCTTTGTGGTTCAACAATAAATCCCTGCAGTATGGCCAGACTGGTTGTCATTGGTCTAAAAGCTCATACAACCCACAGAATCTCCGAATGAATAAAGTTGATGTTTTGAGTCGATTGTCTGAAGAGATGACAGCCGCTCTGCACTGTGCGCCACAAGTATCAGGGCAGGAAATATGCAGTGACCCGCTGCAGCAGATGCGCAGTGATTATGAAAAAGGGCGGGCTTTCTGGAATGAAGGCGGTCCACAAATGCATAAAATCAAAGAGCTGGATGTCGAATATGAAGGCGGTCATGTAAGAACAAGGCTCTATTACCCAACCCAAAGATTACAATCACCGGCACTGATTTATATTCATGGTGGCGGTTTTATTGTCGGCAGCATTAATACCCATGATCGAATTATGCGGATTCTGGCTGAAGCATCCGGAGCAGTTGTGATTGGTATTGATTATACCCTGTCACCTGAAGCGAAATATCCTCAAGCCATCGAAGAATGTGTCGCCGTAAGTCAGTTTTTTCTGAAGCATGGTCACGAACATGGCATCGATTGTGAAAACATGGGGTTTGCCGGAGACTCTGCTGGAGCTTATCTGTCACTGGCCAGTTATCTCTGGCAACGTGATGCTGGAATGGATATCGGGTATATCAAATGCCTGTTGCTTTATTATGGACTCTACGGCCTTAAAGACTCTTGTTCTCGAAAACTGTACGGCGGTGAGTGGGATGGTTTGACGAAAGAAGATCTAGAGTATTATCAGGAGATGTATCTGAACAGTGATAAGGAGATAGACGCTGCCTACTACTGCCTATTTAACAATAACTTATCTGAAAATATTCCTCCCAGTTTTATCGCGTCCAGCGAATTTGATCCACTTCTGGATGACAGTGAAGCACTTTATAAAATCTTCGAAAGTCATGGAATAGAGTGTGAATACAAAATGTACCTGGGAACCCTTCATGCTTTTCTTCATTACTCAAAAGTTATGAACGCATCCAATCAGGCGTTGTCTGATGGGGTTAACTATTTTCTTCAATGCCTGAAGTATCAGAAATAATATCCTGCAATAGTGTCTGTTTTTCCATTGAAGGGCTTTTGCAGTATAGGGAGTGAACTATTAATAACATCGAGTGTGTAATTTTCGACTGTGATGGAACACTGGTTGATAGTGAGATTCTGTGTAACCAGGGACTGGTCAATGTGTTTTCCCGCTATGGTGCTCAAGTCACGCTGGAAGAGTGTCTGATCAAATACAAAGGCGGGAAGATGGTGGAGATCCTGACGGCCATCTGCGGTGATTATCACCTGTCTCTGGATCTGGATGAGCTGGAGAAAGAGTATCGGGAGGAATTACGTCAGTTGTTCGATAAGCATCTGATGCCGGTGGAAGGTGTTCCCCAGATGCTGGAGAAGATTCGGTTGCCCGTATGCGTAGCGTCCAATGGTCCAGCAAGCAAGATGGAACATACCCTCGGGCTGACTGGATTGCTGTCACGATTTGAGGGAAAACTGTTCAGTGCCTTTGATGCCAATTGCTGGAAGCCCGATCCGGGATTACTGGCTTATGCGGCCAAAGGCATGGGGGTTAATCTGGCAAACTGTGTACTGGTGGAAGATTCCGTACCCGGCGTGATGGCAGGCATCAATGCTGGTATTCCTGTTTTTCACTACTGCAGGGATGAGCATGCTGAACCGGTTGATCATCCTCTGGTTACCCGGTTTTCAGATATGGGAGAGCTGATCGGTTTATTGGTTTAGTCTTGCAGTCATCATGGGATAACACCACAGGCGAGTCTGATATCACCAGAGAGAGATGGAGCTGTGAAGCTGTCCCCACCTGCATGGATGACCAGTGCGAGACCTTTCATTTTCTGCAAGGTCAATCCGGGGATGAAAACAGGCTTAATTGCGTTTTTCCGAGTATCTACTTTAAGTGTGGCAAGGTATCCTGGATGAATATTGCATTCCAGCCCTTCATGGATGCCTGTTTTATTTTTATTGTGGTTGCTTTCCATGTCTACAATCATTGTCGTATTGCTGTGGCCAGCCTTTTCTGCGGGTTCGCAGGATGAGGCTGTATATACATGAAAGTCATGCATACTTCGTGGTAAACCATGTAGATCAGGGGTCAGCTTTATGCCTTTTTTTCCACGGGTGCTGCTGATTAATATTTTGCCAATCTTAGGGGCTGTTCCCTCCTGTGTGACTTTATACATGGTAACGTCCAGCTTTTTCTCTCCGCTCTCCATACATCCAGCCAGTGCAGAACAGAAAATGATCAGTGTGGTTTGAAACCAGTGCTTGCAGATAGTCATGGCAAGCAGGCCTCTTTGTTAGTCGGTAGCATGCAGTATAGAGGCTTGGTCAGGGTTGAGAGGCGGGCGGGTTGTGAGTTGCTCAGAATCATGCTTGGAACCTTTCTGCCCTTGCTGACTGTATGTTCCCGGTTGCTCGACTAGAGGGGCAGTTTATGTCTCAATCATGGTCTTTAATGATATAGTGGGAAGTACTTTTCTATTCTCTTGCTGCCTTTTTCCGGATAGCTGCGTTTGTGATATAGGTTCCTTAGTGTAACCCATCAGCATCAGTGACAGCGTAACCAGACAGCCTGTTTTTTTGTTAGCAGCCAGACGATCAGCATTTTATTATTCCCCTTGTGTTTGGAGACTTTAGGGCTTGGGAGGCTTTTGAATATTTGTTGTGCAAATTCGGTTAAGGAGGAGGGATAAAAATATTTCTCATTCTCGTGGTTGTTTATAATTATTTGCAGTGGTGCGTATCGACAGCTAATCATCCCTGATTGCGGTGGAGCTTAGGTTCTGCCACAAATATTTTCAATTTCCTATATGCAAAAGTGAACAGGTCAGTAATGAAATTTATTAACCGCTGTGTCATTACCTTGAAGCCAAAAGCAGAGTTCATTGATTGGGTGAAAAGCCTGAATGTTGAGCTTCCTGAGACGTGGGACTTTGAAGGTGGCGCTTATCTTTTTGATGAGCATGAATCTGAAGAGAGTCTGGTTGATGGCGTCAGTGAGGAAGCACGCTCAATTCTTGAGAATGAGTTCTCTGTGTGGACTGAGGATGAAGACAAGTGGCCTAAGTCGAGAGACTTTGCCACTCTGAAGCAACTGTTTTCCCTGCATATTGCGGTTGCTGGCTTTGATCTTGGTAAGGAACCGCTGCTAAGAGCTGATGTTGCTGACTTGGTCTAAAGAAAAGGCCGTTATCAAACGACATCGGGATGAGGTAATGACCAGTGGCTGTGTCGGCATAACCACTGGCCTTCATGTTCTTGAAGTATGTAAGTAACCCGAAGTGGTGAGACACTGATTTTTTCTCCGGTAGTCTTATCCAGGCAGGAAGACTCGGCATAAGCCGATAGACAAACTAGAGACTGATCCCGAAAGGCGACCGGGTGATGGTATTTAAGTAACGGGTTGGCGTATTTTTCGGCAAGGGCGTGAAGGTACTGGGTATACTGTCGGGTTCCACGAAGTTCTGTACTTCCCTGAATTGGGAAGTAAATCCTGCTCTGACTTGGGTGCTGAAGAGACTCAAGCCCATCCATATCAACGGATTCACTGTAATTGACCCGCCTATTCAAAGCATCAAGAAATGGGGCAATGCTGATAGAGTCCAGCCTTGCAGAGTGACCAGCCAGTTCTGGTTGGGGTCTTTGGGGAACAGGATTAACCGGGAATGGCGTTGTCTCTGGCCAGGCTTTGCTGAGATGACCATGACGGATCTTCAGCTTGCCCTGATGCTCAACAAGGTAAAATGTCAGCCTCAAGTCATCATCTTTCAGCCTTAAACCATTCTTGAATTGAATATCACGCTTAAAACGGCAGGCGACCATCATGGCTTTACCGTTTCCAAAGCTATCTAGTGGATCCAGCTGAATATCGACGGACTCCCGTTCTTGAAAATAGCGCCCTGAACGCTTATACAGGTCATCCAGACGGTTGTAATCATCACTTTCGGTGATACCCCAGCCTGTGATGTCATCAGGCATATTCAGTTCCAGGACCTGATCTTCATTACCATTGAGCAGGCAGTCCCTGAATTCATTGAGAAAATTAACAACTAACGACATAGCTCTGCACTTGATTTGGCTGAGAAAAATCAAGTTTAGACCAGGGAAATAAAAGTGTCTGATAGAAGGTGTGAGCTATATCAGAATGAGAAGATATGGTTGTGATTAAGCGTTATCACAACCATATTTTTAAGAATGGAGATTAATTTCCTCTTCTTTCAGAGAGCTCTTCCATTCTAGCCTGAAGCTTTTCATGCCTTGTAGGGACAACGATAGAATCCAATGATGCTCTGGCATTGAATACGTTCATCATAGGCATTGATAAAGGCTCTTCCATGCCGTGTCTTTCCATGGCCTGAGCCGCATAGTCCCGATCAGCTGAAGCGTTGGCACTGAAAAGAATGACAGAAGAAGATACGATGGCAAATAGTGTCTTTTTCATTGTTGTTCTCCATTGAAGTTAGGCAAACCTATTCCCGACCCCTTTTATTAAGGGTTTAAGTAATAGTGAAGTTATATAGCGATCAAATAACAAGAAAGTGAAAGAGAGTTGTGATTCTTAATTTCAACGAGTAATAATTAATTGGCCTTGTTTGATTTTAATTTATTGATTTTATTGGCTGATTATCTGCTGTTTCTATTTCTTCGATCTTTTAAATTTTGTATTTATTAAAACTGCTGCACATGAGTCCATAGCGGTTCTCTTGCCCATAATGTCATTTTTCCAGCACTTTTCTGATTAATCAGTTATTCTTCCAGCTCTTTTCTACACGGGCTTAGGGCAAAAGAACCTGGCATGCCCGCTTTCTGGTTGGCCGACAGGCTGCCTTTTCCTGTTTTAGATGTAAGGGAAAGTAATGAACGATAGCCGACAGGCTTTATTCACGCTTCATATCGCCATTTTGTTATTTGGTATTTCAGGGCTATTTGGCAAGCTGCTGCCTATTGATCCCAGCTGGATTGTGCTGGGAAGAACATTGGTTGGAAGTACCGCTCTAATACTTATTCTGGCGCTTACAGGGAAGGTTCGGCGCCTGTTTGTATCTGGTCAATGGCCAGTGAATGTGATGCTTGGGAGTTTGCTGGCTGCCCACTGGATCACCTTTTTCCAGGCTATTCAGGTTTCTTCTGTTGCGATAGGACTGCTGTCATTCTCCTCTTTTCCGGTATTTGTGACATTGCTGGAGCCCTTGCTATTCAGGGAGCGTTTAAGGTGGCTGGATATGCTCACGGCGACCGGAGTTGTTGCTGGCCTGTTTATCGTTTTTCCCCTTTCTTCCATGAATACGGAGAGGGGGATTGCTGAAGGAGTTGGCTGGGGCATTTTGAGTGCTTTCCTGTTTGCTATTCTCTCTCTCGCTAACAGAAGCCGTATTCAGAAGACCGATGCAATGGTATTGACCTGCCTCCAGAATATCGGGGCGGTTATTACCACGTTACTGGTCATGCCAAAAGTGGGTGTCAGTACCATTGCAGACTACTGGTTGCAGCTGTTGCTGCTTGGGTTGTTATGTACAACGCTACCTCTGATGCTGTTTTTAAACAGCCTGCGTTATTTAAAAGCACAGCTGGTAAGTCTGGCAACCTGTCTGGAACCTGTTTACGGTATTGTTTTAGCTGGGCTCTTCCTGTCAGAGATACCTTCGACCAGAACGCTGTTAGGAGGAGCTGTCATTCTTGGTGCTATTACCATTGGCAGTTTATTTGCGGAGGAGAGTATGAATCATGGCTGAGTTTAGTCTGGCACCTTCAGGTGTTGGTTACGCCTTTGCTCTGGAAACGCCCCTGCTGACTTACTGGACCGATTGCTGGCAAGGAAAAGGGCCATTGCTTGATATTGGCTGTGGTGATGGAACCCATATCCATGCCGGTTTGAAAAGTGGGGCTGATATTATCGGATTGGATCTATCTGATAGCGGGTTTGAAGCTATCCACCGAAGCCTTGATGTTGATCAAAAAGCTCGCTTTCAGAGTCGGGTAGGGCGATTGCCAGATAATATCCCTTTTCATGATGAATCTGTGGCAGGTGCACTGTGCTCACTGGTTTTGCACTTCCTTGACCATGCTGAAACGATCGCTGCTATTTGGGAAGTACACCGGATTCTCGAGCCGGGTGGGCGTTTTGTTTTTACCTGTGTTTCGGATCAAATGGCTATTCTTGACGGTTTGGGGCTGCAGCAGCAATTTGAAGATGAACGAAAAAGCTCGCCTCTGTTTCTCTCCGGTATGGTGCCAGATTTTGTTGAATTACTGGAAAAGCAGTATCGTCGTTGTCCTGCCAGTCAACAAGACGAAGCTCTGGCTACTTTAGAGCGATACCGGAGAGATAAGCTCTCTATTCCCCTGCATTTTTTTAACCTGAACCAGCTTATCATGGTTTTGCTCCGCCTTGGTTTTTCGATTGAGTACAGCTGCATGGCTCCCGCAGATCACTACCCAATATGGAAACATGGCCCGGAAGATGAAATCAGGATTGTGGCCAGAAAAAACAGCTGATCTGGGTATATGCAGACTTTAATTAGTGCATCTTTTTGAAAACAATCACTAAATAGATTTGATCTTCGATAGCCTTTATTCTTGGGGACTTTTTATTGTTGGGCAAAAGGCATGATTGAAGCGCCTGCAGAACAGCTTGATATTATCTATCAGGACCAATGGCTGGTGGCTATCAATAAACCCTCCGGCCTGCTGGTCCACCGCTCCATGATTGATCGTCATGAAACCCGCTTTGCCATCCAGTTATTGAGGGATCAGATAGGTCAACATGTCTTCCCCCTTCATAGACTGGATAAACCCACGTCGGGTGTGCTGGTTTTTGCCCTGTCAGCCGACGTTGCCAAAAGAGCGGGTGAGCAGTTCCAGGAAGGCCTGGTCAGTAAAACCTATCTTGCCATCGTTCGGGGCTATGCGCCTGAATCCGGTGTGATTGATCACCCGTTGAAGGAGAAACTGGATAAAATAACTGACCGAAAAGCCCGCAAGGATAAGCCGGCTCAAGAAGCGATAACCGATTATCGTAGACTGGCAACCATTGAGCTACCAATAGCGATTGATCGATATCCCTGCAGCCGATATTCTCTGGTGGAGGCAAAGCCCAGAACCGGTCGCAAGCACCAGATTCGTCGGCACATGAAGCACATTGCCCATCCAATTATTGGTGATGCCAAACATGGAAAGGGAAACCATAATCGGTATTTTGCAGAGAACTTTGATGCTGACCGATTACTCCTGCATTGTTCCAAAATGGAAATGGACCACCCGGTCACCGGGAAGCCCATCTCTTTTTATGCTTCTATGGATATTGTGTTTGATCAACTTTTGGAACGATTTGGCTGGACAATGTCAAATGCCAGTGAATAAATACCATTTTTTATAAGGTTGAGATATTTCAATGAAAAAAGTTATTTCTGGAATGCTGGTTTCGCTGGCAATTCTCCTGGCTGGCTGTGCTTCAACTCAGGAGTCACAGGATATTAATGCTGAAAACTCGGAAGTTGAAGTAACCCGTCAGTTTACCGGTTCAACCATGACCCCGGATCCTGTTATGCAGCAGGTACTTGAATTAAGCAAGGCAGGTATCCTGAAAGATGTGCGCATGACCCGCTCTATTCCTGCCCAGATCACAGCAACTGGACCTGAGAATGTTCTGGCGTGTATTTCTTCTGAGGGAAGCCGCTGGCTGGAAGAGCATCAGGAGTGTGAGTTCATGGCAGAAGAAACCTGTACAGAGCTGGGTGGGGAATTTAATCCCTGCGCATCCGCCTGTCGTAATGACCCTGAGGCGATGGCCTGTGTGTTGATGTGTGTACAGGTTTGTAAGTTTTAATTATCAATCCATCTCTTCCCGCAAAAGCCAGTCCAATGACTTTGCGGGAAACCTTCCTCTTTTCTTCCTTGCCTTAGATTTTACGTTGAAGTGCATGCCTGGCACTCGTCCTACTATCGGATAGGTGTTTTTACGAGTTTGATTAAAAATTATCCAATAAATATCCTATTCTTAGACTTTCCTCAAATTTCTGAATTTAATGGGTATTAATTAACGCTGTGCTCTGGTTTTCAGCTTTATGCCCGATAAATACCTATTATATTTTTAATCGTATTACGTATGAAAACACTGCAGCATTTATCCGGTTATGCCTTCAGCAGTTATCAGTTGGGGCTGTTCAGGCAATTGGGAGAATTCAGAGGTCGGCAGCTGGTGACTATCCGTCAGCAACCGGAGGTTCTGGATACACTTCGTCAGGTTGCGGTACTGGAATCCGTTGAATACAGCAGTCGTCTGGATGGCATTGTCGCTTCCAGAGAGCTGGTTCGTAAGCTGGTGCACAAGGAATACCGACCGACCGCACCGGTAGAAAGACAGGTTGCTGGCTACCGGGATGGTCTGGATATTGTGGTTGAGCCTGGCGAACACATGACCTTGTCAGTAAGCCTTATCCGCCAGCTGCATGCCATGTTATATGCCCACGTGCCCCATGAAGGAGGGCGCTGGCGGGTTACCAATAAAGAAATTGTCGAGCGGGACAGCAAAGGTCAGAGAATCGGTGTTTTATATCGAACCATGCCAGCCACGGCGATTGCCGGCGCAATGGAAGAGCTGGTTGCCTATTACCATGAAGGGCTTCAGCAACAGGTTGAGCCTCTGTTACTGATACCCGCAGTCGTATTGGACTTTCTCTGTATACACCCTTTCAGCGATGGCAATGCCCGAATAGCCTGGTTGATTATGGCGATGATGCTGGCACTTAACGGCTATCAGGTTGCCCAGCTGATCAGCCTTGAGCGGGTTCTGGTGCGCCATGAGCAGGCCTACAAAAGAGCATTACAGCTGAGTGTCAAAGGCTGGCATGAAGGGCAACACAACCCGATGCCATGGATCGACTTTTTTCTGAATACCCTGATTCGTGCTTACGATGAGCTGGAAGATAAAATTCATACTCTGCAGTGGCAGGGGAGTCGCGCTCCTAAATCACAGCTGGTAAGGATGGCCATTGAACAGACCAGCCATGCCTTTTCCATTGCCGATATTTGCCTGCAGATACCCACAGTCAGCCGGGAGCTGGTCAAAAAAGTGGTTCAGCAGATGCGCTCTGAAGGTCTTCTGGAGCCTGTAGGAAGAGGGCGTGGTGCCCAGTGGCAAAAATGCAACCGACTGACCGTTGCATGAAGCTCTCTGCTGCCAGTATTTGCAGTGTCTGGCGACGTATTTATGCGTGTATACCTCATTTGAAGATTTCTATAGGATGACCTGCTTTTTGACTTACCAATCAGGTTCTTTCTATAGAAATGATCACTATCTACTCTGAGCAGCAGGCGCTTCACTGCAATATTCAGGAAGTACTCAGTGGTGAACTGGTACCCAGCTTTGAAGTCGCTGAACGAACCGGGATTGTTCTAAAGCATATTACGGCCAGAGATCTTGGGCCGGTTATTGCTCCGAATCACTCTACGGTTGATCTGGCTGCGCGGGTCCATTCCCGGGAGTATGTGGACTTTCTTCAGCAGGCCTGGTCTCTGTGGCAGGCAGAATTTCCTGAAAGCACCCAGGCTATGCCTTACTGCCTTCCGGTTAGAAGGTTTCGTTCTGTCTGTCCCGAGCACATTGAAGGGAAGCTGGGCTATTACTCCTCAGACCTGACCGCTGCTATTGTTGAAGGTAGCTGGCAGGCGATCTGGGCTTCGGTCGAGTGTGCACTTTCTGGCCAGCAGTTGATTCAGCAGGGTGAGCGTTCTGTCTTCAGTCTGTGTCGTCCACCCGGGCACCATGCCAGTCAGGATCAAATGGGTGGTTATTGTTATCTGAACAATGCCGCTATAGCTGCTCAAGCCTATCTGGACAATGGCAGTCAGCGAGTTGCCATTCTGGATGTGGATTACCATCACGGCAATGGCACACAGTCGATTTTCTACGATCGTGCAGATGTTCTCTTTACATCCGTTCATGCCGATCCTGCCTGGGACTACCCTTATTTCCTGGGCTATCAGGAAGAAACGGGAGAGGGTGATGGTAAAGGTTTTAACTTGAACCTGCCTCTGGCCCTGAACAGCCACTGGTCTGACTATGAACCGGCTCTGCAGAAAGCACTGAATAAGATTGCTGCGTATAAGCCTGATGTTCTGCTGGTATCTCTTGGGCTGGATAGCTACGAGCAGGATCCTATCTCGTTTTTCAAACTGAAGTCGGACAATTACACAACAATGGGCCGCTTGATTGCGGAACTGGGTTTACCTACTCAATTTATTTTTGAGGGTGGGTACGCTGTTGATGCCCTGGGCACGAACACTGCCAATGTGCTTGAAGGGTTTCAAAAGTACGAAGCCTGAATAGGCTTTAGGTAATGGCTACTGTTTCAGTGGCCTTTTTTATGGGGGCAGTCAAAGGACTGTATCACTCTTAACTTTCAACAGGAGTAATGATTGTTGAAAGCATTGATTTCCGGGTTGTTGTCTGTAGCGGTTTCCATCTCTGTAATCTCCACTGGCCATGCAGAAGAGAAGCCACAACTGAATGTTTACAACTGGTCTCACTATATTGCCGAAAATACGGTATCTGACTTTGAGAAATCTACCGGTATAAACGTTACCTATAGTTTGTACGACAGCAATGAAATGCTGGAAGGCAAGCTGCTGGCGGGACGTTCAGGTTTCGATGTGGTGGTTCCATCCAGTTATTTTGTACCGAATCAGATTAAAGCAGGGGTTTACGAGGAGCTGGATAAAAGTCGTATTCCTAACTGGCAGAATCTGGACCCCATTCTGATGGAAAAACTGGAAGCCTTCGATCCGGGTAACCGTTATACCATTCCCTACATGTGGGGGACTTCGGGTATCGGCTATAACGTTGAGAAAGTGAAAGCGGTGCTGGGTGACGATGCCCCTCTGGATAGCTGGGACCTGATTCTTAATCCTGAGAATGCAGAAAAGCTGTCCTCTTGTGGCATTGCCATTCTTGATGATCCCATGGATGTTCTGGCTTCCATTATGGTTTATCAGGGCAAAGACCCAAACAGCAAGAACCCAAAAGATTGGCAGGCTGCCGGTGATCACCTGGCCAAAATTGTTCCTCATATTCGCTATTTCAGTTCTTCCCAGTTTGTGGATGGTCTGGCCAGTGGTGAAATCTGTGCTGCGATTGCTTACTCCGGCGGTACTCTGCAGGCCTCCGAGCTGGGTAAAAAAGACGGGATTAATATTCGTTATTACATTCCAAAAGAAGGTGCGACCGTATGGTACGACGTTCTTGCCATGCCAAAAGACGCCATGAACAAGGAGAGTGCTTACCAGTTCCTGAATTATATTCTGGAGCCCCAGGTAACTGCTGACATCAGTAACTATGTGGCTTATGCCAATGCCAACCGCAAGGCGACCCCTTTGGTGGATGACGTGATGCGCAATAATGATGGCATCTATCCATCAGAGGCACGGCTGAACTCTCTGTTTGTGGTGAAGTCTCCGAACAAGAAAATTGTCCGTACGGTAACCCGAGCCTGGAACAGGGCGAAAACTGCAAATAAAAGCTGAGATACGTAGTCAATAAAAAGGCCCTCAATTGAGGGCCTTTTTTAAATCTGTATGAAATGAATCAGAGCATTCGACGAAGTACATCATGCTCGGGCTTATCGAAGTAACGATGCTTAATCGCTGCCAGAGTGTGCAGTACCACAATACCTAGCAGAATATAGGGGATAGTATGGTGAACTTCATGAAAAAAAGATGCTAGATCCTGGTTCTTTTCCAGAAAGCTGGGCATGACCAGGTTAAACAGAGGCACATCACGACCGCCCGCATCAGACATCAGGTATCCGCTTACTGGTACGAGGAACATAAAGAGGTAGAGGAGCCAGTGCACCAGTGTTCCCAGTTTTCTCTGATAAGCAGGCATGCTGTCAGGTAGTTTCGGAACCTTGCTGGCCCAGCGAATCACCAGACGGGCAAACAACAGGAAAATCACCAGAACACCGAAGGACTTGTGCCAGTGGTAAATATCGTATTTATAACTGACGCTATCTTCCAGGCCGACCATATACCAGCCAGCACCAATAATTCCAAGGATGAGAAGACCGACAGTCCAGTGCATCAGGCGCATGAGTATGGGGTATTTATCAGAGTTGCTCATCTATTTGCCCTGTTTTTTTTTAGGTAATAAGATATCGTAATTTATTATAGTGTTTTTGTGCTACAGCTATTCATATTGAGGTTGTATCAAAGCGTATCAGTTGTCTAATCATTAGTCATTTGTACCAATACCAAGATCTTCCGGGCGGCCAAGCCAGAATGCACCGACTTCCTTCAGCTGATAGCTGGCCACTTTGTTTTTCACAAACGGCATGTCTGCCAGAATCGCTTTTGCCGTTTCAGGAGATGTTGCTCGAACAAAAAATGCGACAGTCCCGACTCTCTGACCTTCCTGGTCGGTTGGCTTGGGATCAATATAAACGTTTTCAATTTTACCCGCTTTCCAGAGCTTGAGCAGGCTGCCCGCCTGATCTGAAAGCAGTTTGTCAAACTTCTTTCGGTTGGTGATGGACTTGGTGTCCCATGTCACCAGGTAAAAATTATTAAAGCTGGCGGCTTTGGGCGCTTTCTCAGAAAGATCTTCAGCATGGCTTGTCTGGACATAAAACAGGAGAGTCGCCAGTAAAGGAACCAGTGCATAACAGAACTTTCTGATGGAAAAGGGGACTCGGCAAATCAAAAGAGTCATGGTTAGATCCTCTCTATAGTTTGGATAGTGCACATCGCTGACGTCTGGCCATGTTCAACTCCTGCTGCAGTTCTGCTTCCGTCGCTTCAGTAAACAGCATTTCCTGACCTTCTGTATCGACTAGCCTGAGCTTTTTTGATTTCCTGGTCAGAGTGAACACGTTGCTGTGGTCTACCTGATTCTTCAGCTCCCATGAGTGTTCTTTTCGGCGCACATTACCTTCCACCTTGTAGAGTTGGCAGTTACTGTCAAACACCAGAAGAGAGAAGGCTTTCGGGCGATTAAGTTTGAGCCCACCATAGGGCTTTTCAGGGTCTTTATTTTCAAGCACCCAGAATCCATCTGGCTGTTCTGTCTGGTTAGCTAAAGCAGTCGCAACCGCCCCAGAAATCAGAAAACCGGAAAGGAGCAGGGATGCTCTACAGCAGGTGATCAGCATAAAAGCACACTTCCACTTAATTTAAATGGAAGGAAAGTATAGACGGGGGAAATGAAGACGTTAGTTCTAGTAGCCTGTCAGATTAACCTATCAGACAGGCTATCCTGGGGGGATAATGTTAACCGGACTTATGAGCAATTTTATCAAGGGCAGCCGGGTACTGCTCATCGATGTCTTCATTTGAGCCGACGCTCAGACCAAGATCCCTTACTAGACCATCCTTCAAACCATAAACCCAGCTGTTTACGGTCAGTTTCTGGCCACGATCCCAGGCGTCCTGAACGATGGTTGTCTGGCAGACATTCAGTACCTGCTCCAGAACGTTAAGTTCACACATTCTCTGGAACTGCTCATCATCACTGCCAGCATTCTCAAGCAGCTCTGTGTGCTTCTTTTTAACGTCCTGAACGTGTCTCAGCCAGTTATCGATCAATCCCAGCTTTGAGTTGTTCATGGCTTCGCGCACGCCGCCGCAACCGTAATGCCCCGTCACAATGATGTGCTCCACCTTCAGGTAGTCAACAGCGTATTGAAGCACTGACAGGCAGTTCAGGTCGGTATGGACCACCACATTGGCAACGTTTCGGTGTACAAAAAGTTCGCCCGGAAGGAGGCCAACGATTTCGTTGGCAGGTACCCGGCTATCTGCACATCCGATCCAGAGGTACTTGGGAGCCTGCTGTTCAGAGAGTTTTTCAAAAAAACCGGGCTTTTCTTCACGAATGGACTTGGACCACTGGTTATTGTTTTCGAGGAGGTTTTCCAAACTAGACATAGTTTCCAGATCCATATTCCTGTTCCATAACTGGGGAACGTTATAGCAACTCCGCTTCGGCAAGACCAGCACTCTAATGTAAGAGGTTTGTAACCGGGAAATGAGTCAGATGATGACTTGGTAACGTCCCAGATTGGTGCAAACCCTGCGACCTGTCTGATGTAGCTGCACCCTTGTTGCTATCTCTGATTGCTTTTTACTCTCTGAAAACAGGTAAGGTATTTGTCAGTCAGAATAAGCTAATGCTTTTAAATTCAGTTGGTTATCAGATTTTCTGTTATCTGGCACGTTTTCTGCTGACTCCCTGGCAGTACATCTCTGTGCGTTGGCTGATACCGGAAAAGAGTGATGCCTGATTACGGTTACTCCAGCTCAACGTAGAGAGGCCGGTTATACGGGGGAGGGGAATAATGACGTGGTTTAAGCCTTTTAAGAAGGCATCGGTTCAGCAGGTTTTCAGGTTAAGCAAGGTTGCTGCCATCAGTGCGGTCATGGGGTTGAGTGCTGTTACCGGGCAAGCCATTACCAAGGCAGATTTTGAACTTGGCTATCCGGAAAAAGAAGAGCTGACCATTGGTTTTATCAAGCTGACAGATATGGCACCCATTGCCATTGCTTATGAGAAGGGCTTTTTCGAAGATGAAGGGCTCTACGTCACGATTGAAGCGCAGGCAAACTGGAAAGTGCTGCTTGATGGCGTGATTGACGGGCGTCTTGATGGTGCCCATATGCTGGCTGGACAGCCTCTGGCTGCCACCATGGGCTTTGGCACCAAGGCTAATATCATTACGCCATTCTCCATGGATCTGAATGGTAACGGGATTACGGTTTCCAATGAAATCTGGGATCAGATGAAGCCCAATATTCCCAAGATGGCCGATGGCCGACCTCAGCACCCGATTAAAGCGGATGCCCTGAAACCGGTGGTTGAAAAATACCAGTCTGAAGGGAAGCCGTTTAATATGGGTATGGTTTTTCCAGTCTCTACCCACAATTATGAACTTCGCTACTGGCTGGCAGCCGGAGGTATTCACCCTGGATTTTATGCACCACATAAAGGGGATACGTCTGGGCAGATAGATGCCGATGCTCTTTTATCCGTCACTCCACCACCACAGATGCCATCCACAATGGAAGCTGGCACCATCTATGGTTACTGTGTGGGCGAACCCTGGAACCAGCAGGCGGTCTTCAAGAACATTGGTGTGCCTGTGGTGACCGATTATGAGATCTGGAAAAACAATCCTGAAAAGGTGTTTGGGATTACCGAGGAGTTCTATAAAAAGTACCCCAACACCACGATACGTTTGACACGAGCCTTGATTCGCGCAGCCCAATGGCTGGATGCCAATGATAATGCCAATCGACCTGAGGCGGTCAAAATCCTTTCGCAATCCAACTATGTTGGCGCTGACTATGAAGTCATTGCAAATAGCATGACAGGTACCTTTGAGTATGAGAAAGGCGACAAACGACCTGTAGAAGACTTCAATGTTTTCTTTCGCTACAACGCTACCTACCCATATTACTCGGATGCAATCTGGTATCTCACACAGATGCGTCGCTGGGGACAGATTGCAGAAGACAAGAGCGATGAGTGGTACAAGGAACTGGCAGCCAAGGTGTACCGTCCAGACATCTATGAAAAAGCGGCGCTGTCTCTCGTGGATGAAGCGCTGGCTAAACTGCAGGATTTTCCAGACTTTGAATCAGAAGATGGTTTCCGTGACCCACAGACCCACTTTATCGACAAACTGGTCTACAACGGCAAAAAGCCAAACGACTACATCAACCAGTTCACCATCGGTCTGAAGCAGGGTGACAGGATTTGATCCTGTTGCCTTTCTTAAAGAGAAAGTGAAGGAGAGTGGATTATGACGGATGCCACGGTTGTCAGTCAGTCAGTGCATGGCGAACAGAACAAGCCATCGCCACTGTCTTTTCTTTCCAGGCTAAGCGAAAAATTCGCGGTGAATCCCGGAAAGGTGTTTAGCACGGTACTGATGCCCATCATTGGTATCGTTGTCTTTCTGCTGATATGGTCTGGAGCTGCCCAGAATATTGATACCTCGCTGGGTAAATTTCCCGGACCAGTGGTTGTGTGGGAGCAGTTTGGTTCTCTTTATCAGGAGCATGTAACCGAGCGGGAAAAGGCAGAAGCATTCTATGAGCGGCAGGAGAAACGTAATGCTGCCCGCGTTGCCAAAGATCCTGACTACGTTCCGAAAATACGCGCCTATACCGGCAAGGAAACCTTTCTCGATCAGATCGCTACCAGCCTGATAACCGTGATGAGTGGGTTTCTGCTGGCGGCTCTAATTGCGATACCTCTTGGTATTGCCATTGGTCTTAATAAAACACTGAATGCAGCGGTGAATCCGATCATTCAGATATTCAAACCGGTTTCTCCCCTGGCTTGGCTGCCGCTGGTGACCATGGTTGTCAGTGCTCTATATATCAGCCCTGATCCACTGGTAGCCAAGTCTTTTTTAAATTCGATGATCACCGTCATGCTTTGCTGTCTGTGGCCAATGGTGATTAATACCTCGGTCGGTGTGTCTTCACTGGATAGTGATTTGGTAAACGTTAGTCGTGTATTGCGCCTGCCAGCACTGAAACACATTCAGAAAATTGTTCTACCTGCATCTGTACCCATGATCTTTACCGGTATGCGACTCTCTCTGGGGGTGGCCTGGATGGTGCTGATTGCTGCAGAAATGCTGGCTCAGAACCCGGGGCTGGGTAAGTTCGTCTGGGATGAGTTTCAGAATGGCAGTTCTAACTCTCTGGCGCGCATTATGGTTGCCGTAATCGTGATTGGTGTGATTGGTTTTGGCCTTGATCGAACCATGCTGCAGATTCAACGGTTTGTCTCCTGGGATAAATCAAAGGTCAGTCATTAGGCTCTGGTTTGAGCCACTGAGCCTGCAACCTTATGTCAACAGAGTCTAATAAAGGGAACCCAATTCATGAGTACACTGCTGGATATCAGTCATATCGATATGATCTTTGATACACCGAAAGGCCCTTTTACCGCCCTCAAAGGGGTTGACCTGAAAATAGCCAAAGGGGAGTTTGTCTCTCTGATTGGTCACTCCGGGTGTGGTAAGTCAACGGTGTTGAATATCGTGGCAGGGCTTCTGCAGGCCAGCAGTGGTGGTGTGATTTTAAACGGTCGGGAGGTTTCCGAGCCTGGTCCTGATCGAGCGGTGGTGTTTCAGAATCATTCACTGCTTCCCTGGCTGACGGCATATCAGAATGTTGAGCTGGCGGTGAAGCAGGTATTTGGCCGTTCAAAAACCAAGGCAGAGGTCAAAGACTGGATTGAGCATAACCTTCAGCTGGTGCATATGGATCACGCCATGCATAAGCGCCCGGATGAAATCAGTGGTGGGATGAAGCAGCGGGTAGGTATTGCCCGGGCACTGGCCATGCAGCCGGAGATTCTGTTAATGGATGAACCGTTTGGTGCTCTGGACGCTCTCACCCGGGCTCATATGCAGGACTCTCTGATGGAAATCCAGCAGGAACTGAATAACACCGTGATCATGATCACCCATGATGTGGACGAAGCTGTTCTGCTGTCAGACCGTATCGTGATGATGAGCAATGGCCCAGCCGCCACGGTAGGGGAGATTCTTGAGATCAACCTGGAAAGACCCCGTGACCGCTTGGAGCTGGCACAGGATCCGGAATATACACGACTGCGCTCAGAAGTCTTGAAGTTCCTTTATGAGAAGCAAAGGAAGGTTGAACCCATTGCTAAATCTAAGGCTAAGAAAAAGCTGAAGGAAAGCAGACAGCATGAAGCTGCTTAAGGAGTGTGTGACTAATTGCACCTTTTTCTGTGACTTTCATTGAGATTATTTACACGAGGAAAAATAGACTCATTCTCAGTTTTATATATGGCTGTTTTGGTGACGGCGCTCCCTCAATAGAGAGGAAAGCGCTACGAGTCTTTTAATGTGATACTTCGTCAGAAAATAGCTACTCAGTAATCCTTGATAAATTAGTTGTCTCAACGATCGGCAAGTACTTTATTAAGGTTTCTTATATCAGCCATAACCTCTTGATGAAGCATGTGTATTTGATCTTTTTGCTCATCAGAAAGCTGCTTATCGCTTTGGCTTGTTGTCATAAAAGGATGAGGAGAGGGGGGCGCCATTTTTGGTTTTTCCTGAAGGGATTGAAGTTCCTGTCGAGGGTTTCGTTTTTCTGCGGAATCAGCTGACGCTTCAGCTTGTAATCTATCTCTAAGACCCGGCTTATAGCGAGGAGGCGGTGGAGGCGGAGTAGTCTTCTTTTCTTCTTCTAAAGGCTGAGCTTGCGAGGCGGCGCTTAGTTGCTCTGTATCACTTAGCTGGGGCTGCTGCGCATGATGTTTTTGTATATGTGGTAGGGCTGAAGTTTTAAGGTCGGAATTATTCTTATTTACCGATGTGGCCAGTATTTTTTTTGGCTGGCTTGCTATTGGCTCGCTTGATGTTCGTTGACCGTGGCTAGATTTTATAAGTGACTCGTCGGGTTTCTTGGGCACCGGAGGGGCTTTCCTCTCTTTTCCTTCAACATTGCCTGTTTCTCTTAAATCACTGTCTTTTGCAAAGGCATGTGAAATCCCTGCTTTTGGTTCAGCTGTTAGAGAGGGTTTATGTTGAGGTAATTTTCCGGCAGATCCCATTTTCAGGGGGGTAGTTTTAAGATCTGTGTGATTTGATGACCACCTTCTTTCAGCTACAGATGATGATTCTGAACCCTGATAAGGTTTCTGATGTGTAGAGTGTTGGCGTGACGCTACAGGCTCATTGAGTATCGCTTTACTTCGATCAGGCTTCTTTGGCGGTGGTGGGGCTTTCTTCTCTTTTCCTTCAACATTGCCTGTTTCTATTAAATCACTGTCTTTTGCAAAGGCATGTAAAATCCCTGCTTTTGGTTCAGGCATTTCAGCCATTAAAATGGGTTTTGGTTGAGATAAATTTCCAGCGGATCTCAGCCCCAACTGGTTAGGTTTAAATTCTGGGCGATTGGTTAACTTTTTCTCAGCTGTCGATAATACATCCGTACCCTGATAAAGCCCCTGGTTTCTAGAGTGTTGGCGTATCGCAGCCGGCTCATTAAATACCTGTTGACCCTGGTCATGCTTAATAAGTGACTCTTGGGGTTTTTTGGGTACTGGAGGTGGGACTTTCGACTTTTTTTCTCCTGTATCAATTTGTACTCTATTTTCTGTCGCATGGACATCGGTGCCCCTAACTTTTGGCCCAACCATTTGAGTTGGTTCCTGGGGTGATTTTATTGCTGAATTCTGTCTTGGTGGTTTAGGCGGTACTTTTGGGTAATCAGTACGCTGTTGTATCGTTGTTGATTGAGGTTTGAAGTGTTGATCTGATGCTGGTTGCGGACCCTTATCATGTTTTCGACTGGTAGATGGTAGTATATTGCCTGAATGCTCTGTTCTTCTGGTGGTAACAGTAAGTGCCTGATGTTCGCTATATGTGGAAGAAGGTGAGCCAGACTTTGTACCCGTAGTAATGGATACATCCATATTTAGCATTCTTCCTGTATCTTTGTTAGGGCTGCTTTGAGAAAGGGGGCGCAAGGTATTTGCAGAAGTTGCTCTATCAAAGGATTGTAATGGGCCACTATTTTCCATGGAAAAACCTTTTCTACTCTCGAATTTGGTGTATCAAGACGTTTCCATACAATAGACATCAATGCGTTATATTCTGTTCAAATTGTATAAACTATTTATCAACAGAGTTTTTAGCTATGGATGACAGAGTCATTCATAGCTATATGAGATACTTATCGGAACTGGTTTACCTGATCCCGCAATTCAATCGCAGCATTTCTTGCCGCCTCGGCAAAATCATCCCCGCCACTGGCATAAATAATGCCGCGAGATGAGTTCACGATAATTCCCTTACCTTTGCTGTTCAGGCCATTTTTTACGGTAGCTTCAACATCACCACCTTGGGCCCCAAGACCTGGTACCAGAAACGTCATGTCCCCGGTAATTTCCCGAATACGCTTCAGCTCTTCAGGGTTTGTTGCACCGACAACCAGCAGAATGTTGTTGTTCCCATTCCACTGCTCCCGACACATTATGGCAATGACTTCATACAGCATGGCAGACTCACCATTGGCCTGCTGGACGGAAAGGTTTTGAATAGCCGCAGCACCGGGGTTTGAAGTTCGGCACAGAACCACAGTTCCCTTATCTGCATAGCTTGAGAATGGCTCAATGGTATCAACACCCATATAAGGGTTTACGGTAACGGCGTCGGCCTGATAGCGCTCAAAGGCTTCAATGGCATACTGACTGGCAGTACTGCCAATATCACCTCGCTTGGAGTCGAGAATAACCGGGATATCAGGATATTGAGTACGAATGTAATCAATCGTCATGGCCAGCTGATCTTCCGCACCGCAGGCATGGTAATAGGCAGCCTGAGGCTTATAAGAGCAGACAAGGTCAGCTGTTGCATCAATAATGGCTTTATTGAATTCAAAGATAGGCTTTTCCATCGCCTGAATCGATGCAGGAAAGCGCTCGGGTGAAGGATCAAGGCCTACGCACAAGAGAGAGTTGTTTTTCTCCATGGCAGCCTGAACCCGATCAAGAAACCCCATTTTAAACCTCAGCGTTATCTAAAAAGTGCTGAGCGGGGAGTCTAGCAGCATCCGTTATCTTTTACATGCTTTGGCAGGGCCTGAGTGGTTCTCAGAAAGTGTCTGCCCTGAGTTTCCATACAAAGCAGACACTTATATAGCAGCTAGCCCATCTTCACATGTTTTGGATGTTCCCTGACCCGTTTGAGCCAGGCCATGATATAAGGAAAGTCGGTCAGACCATATCCGCCTTCTGGAGCAACGTGTGTATAGCCATACAGGCTGATATCGGCAATGGTCATCCGGTCACCAACCAGCCAGTCGTGATGCTCCAGATGAGTTTCCATGACCTGTAGCGCCTTATAACCACTGGCTTTCTTTGCCTGAAGTGCGGCCTCATGTTTCTTGGGTCTGCCCAGGTATTTCACGATAAATCTGGCTGTTGCGATATAAGGCTCGTGGCTGTACTGCTCAAAAAACTGCCACTGCAGAACTTTTGCCCTGAGGAAAGGGTCTGAAGGCAGGTAGTCTGTGCCGTCGGCCAGGTAGTTCAGGATGGCGTTGGATTCCCACAGGTAACTCCCATCAGGCAATTCCATGACAGGAATCTTTCCATTGGGGTTCATGGCCAGGAATTCATCAGTATGCGTTCCACCCCCCAGGATATTGATGTGCTCCCACTCACAGGCAATATCCAGATGACTCATCAGTAGCTTGATCTTGTAGCAGTTGCCGGACTGGGCATCTCCGTAAACTTTGTACACAGGCTTCCTCCTGTTTGCCAAAATTTAATCCGACATTCGTACTCTTTATTTAAAGACGACGCAAGTTCAATTTGCAGGTTGGTGGTGACAGCGGGGAAGCATTTGGGGTATTTGGTGGTTTCATAAAGACTGTGTGATAAGCGACACTGCTCAGTCCTTTATAAAGAGTGGGCTTTTAAAACCTGCCGCCTATAAAATGCAGAATTTTTGAGAATATAAGGTGTTTGGAATGATTGATAATGATGACTTGATGGGTGGTGAGGCAGTCATCGAAATAGTTGAAAACCAGCTGGCAGAAAATAACCCGCCCAGGGTAAAGGAGACCTTGATGAGACTGATGCTGGAAGGTATTGATCGGGAAGAAGCCATTCAATATATCGCCTGTGCCCTGTGCGTTGAACTGGTGGATGTGGTTAACCATCAGGCAGCATTCAATGAACAGCGGTATAACACCAACCTGGATGCTTTGCCGGAAATGCCCTGGGCTGAAGATTTTTAAAAAACACTTTCATTTTTAAATATCAGCTATTTTGTCTCTTCCTGATTCAAATTAATGAGCCGTATTGGTTAATCCAGCATAAAAAACAGGGTTGTTGCCTGAGAGTTTGGGGCTATTTTGCAATATACGGCTCTTGCTTTGCTTTTTTTGAAAAGAACGGTGAGACAAAATGCAGAATATCCTGCTGTTCAGCCTGTGCTCATTTGTGTGGGGCTCTACGTGGTATGCCATTACCTTTCAGTTGGGTGATGTTGATCCACTATGGTCTATCAGTTACCGATTTCTCCTGGCTGGCCTTATTTTAATGGTGGTCTGCTTCCTGCAGCGGGCACCTGTCCAATTCACTCCGCGGCAACATCTCAGAATATTTCTGCAGGGTATTTGCTTCTGCGGTATGTCCTACTGGCTGGTGTATCTCAGTGAGCTCTATATCAACAGTGCACAGTCTGCGCTGGTGTGTACCAGCATGCTCTATCTCAACGTCATCATTGGTCACTTCTGGCTGGGGAACCCGGTCCGTTTGCCTGTAGTCATTGGTGGAATGCTTGGTTCTCTGGGAATCGTGATGGTCTTCCTGCCTGAGTTAGCGAGTAGTCTGACTACTGATCTGATGAAGGGTATTATGATGGCGTTTGTTGGCTGTATCTTTTTTTCAATTGGCAGTTTGATATGTGAAATCAATAAAAAAAGTGGGCTTCCTCTATTGCCTGTAGTGATGACGGCGATGATGTACAGTTCAATATTTACTGCAGCCTTTGCTCTTTCCCTGGGAAAACTGCCTTCGTTCCAATGGAGTAAACCTTATGTGTTTTCTTTGCTGTACCTTGCTTTATTCGGATCGATTCTGGCAATGACATCCTATGTTGCCCTGATTGGCAGAATTGGTGCTGATCGCACAGCGTATGTAGATGTTATTTATCCAATCATCGCTTTATTTATTGCTACCATGTTTGAAGGCTATCAGTGGACGACATTGAGCTTGCTGGGGGTTCTGGTTGTCCTTGCTGGTAACTATATCGCGCTTGGAGTGAATGCTGATAAAGCGCACATCGCTAACTAAACTGCACTTCAGTTGGGAAGAGGCAGTTTCTGTTGATCTGCTTAGGCCTTGCGTGCGGTGAGTTATATAGATGGGAAGCAAAGTTTAGCTAGTGGAACTGAAAGTCCATGGGGATTAAGTCAGTATCCGTTATTTTTACTGCAGTAAATGACGCAACTTCACCAGCAGGAGACTTTCCTGCACTGTGAGACAAAACCCTCAGAACTGAGCCTGTGATGATCAGTGCCTGATTTTGTGCTCCATGCATCGAGGATTCAAGTTGAGCCGAATAATTATACTTCCATGGTTCCTGGTCAACTATACCATCGCCTGTCAGCATAAAGGTGTGCTTTCCATCAGCCTGTAAACTTTCTTGGCCGGATAGTTCAAGTTGCCAGCCTTAGTCTCCTATACAACCAGTCACAACAGCGTCGTCAATGGAAAGAATCAAATACCCTTTGTCAAATTGAAGTTGGTTAAAGTCAGTATCAAGGTTCTGGTTATTTTTGAATGATTGGTAGGTCCATACACCACTCAAAGATAAATCTGAATCCTGAGGTGATGCTGTTACTGATAGGCTAAAACTCAGGAGTATTGATGAGAGTAGATATGAAGTTTTATGAACTCTTCTGTTGAAGATTTTTTGAAGCATCGAAATAAATTTCCAGATAAAAACGCAAGTCAAAGGAATAAAAAGTCATAACATTATGTGTCCCATGTGACTGATGACTAAAGAACATTTTGTGTATTGCAAAGGCGTTAATATGCGATAAAAAATTAACATGCAGTATCGTGTGCAGGAACTAAACTAACGTCTTATTAGTTGCTATTATACTTGGTCGTGTTTCATGAATGAGTATTCATCTTTGCTCCTAAGAAGTATTGAGTTAGCGAGGCAGGAGGCTAACCAGGGGCAACTGCCATTTTCAGCGCTGCTTGCAAGAGAAGGGCAGGTGTTGATCGAAGCAGGAAACACTTCGAAGGCTGATGCTGATGTGACTCGACATGCGGTTATGAATCTGATCACTAAAGCGTATCAGCAGTTCTCCTTGAGTGAGCTGAAGCAATGCACTCTTTTTGCCAGTTCTGAACCTTGTGCGATGTGTTCTGGGGCTATTTACTGGGCGGGTATATCAAGAGTTGTGTTTGCCTGCAGTGGAAAAGTCCTTCAACAGGTTACTGGAGAATCCATTAGTGTAAGTTGCCGTGATATTTTTAATCACTGCCATCCCACAATTGAATCTATTGGTCCACTTGAAGAAGAGCTGGCTTCAGAATTGATAATGGAATTCTGGCCACACCCTTCATGACATAATTCATTAATTATAAAACTTAGACAGTCGGTTATCAGTCCAGCTCCATAATGTTTTCGCCTGAACGCTATCCTTGGCCTGCTTCCCCAATTTCCTGACTTTAGAGCTTGCATAATAAAAACCATTCTGGCCATCAGCTTTTGGCTCAAAGGCTACGTGTAAAGTCGTTGCTGCGCCTTGTTCCGGTGTCTTGAAGAATGGCCGTAGCATTGGAAATAAAAAGCGACTTAGGATTGTGTTGTCACCAGAGCCAAGGTTGGTGTTCACAGCGCCTGGGTGAACAGCATAAGTGTTTACCGGATGGTATGAAAGCTGTTCAGCAAGCTCAAGATTGAACAACATGAGTGCAAGTTTTGAGTGGCCATATGCCGGGAAAGTTTTAAATCCCTTCTCGGCATTGATATTTTCAAAATCAATACGCCTGGCCATCTTGTAGCCTTCTGAAGTGACATTAACAATCCGGCTGCTGTTGTCTTGATTACCAGAGCTTTTCAATACAGGGAGGAGTTGAGTTGTTAGTAGAAATACACTCAGGTAGTTAACGGCAAACATCGCTTCATAGCCATCTTGAGTAATTTCGTGAGTCGTATTAATAATACCTGCGTTATTGATAAGCAGGTGAAGCGGTTTGCCCGAATCTATATAACACTGGCTTGCCTTGCTAACGTCTTCCAGGGAAGTCAGGTCTGCAAGGATGATATCGATGTCATGATTACCCGTTTCTGCAACAATTCGCTGTTTCAGGGCTTCGCCTTTTGCTGGATTACGGCAGATCAGAGTGGTGTGATAACCACGCTTTGCAACTCCGATAGCCGTTGGGATGCCGATGCCACTGGTGGCACCGGTTATGATTGCATATTTCTTATCTTCCATTTTGTATCCATTCGTTTTTATTATTTTTTCCGCTACAGAAAAACTCTTTTGATCTCAGTAGGCTGAGTCACTTTGGTACGGTACGGTTTATGAAAGTTTAGGTAGTAATAATACCTATAAAGTGGTAAAAGTGTGCGGGAATTCACATTTTTTTGTATGAGTTGGTCAGGGCTCCTTTTGTTCACTGATGATGCCAAAGCCAGTTTTTCGTACGACGGATAATTTACAACATCTTGAGCCGTAGATTCCCAATCTTCAGATGTAAACACTTTTCAACTAACTACAAGAATCAAAGTGCATACACCCGATAAAGAAACCACTTATAACAATAAGCAGGCTTCTGTTTACCCATGGTTCTGGCATGCCTTGTCACCCTATTGGCGTGTCTACAGGGATGTGCTGCTGGCCAGTTTGCTGGTCAATCTTTTTGCACTGGTATCGCCTCTGTTTGTCATGAATGTATACGACAGAGTGGTTCCTAACCAGGCATTTGAAACGCTGTGGATGCTGGCAACCGGAGTTGTCCTCGCTTTCTTTTTTGAGGCTGTTATCCGGCTTATCCGGTCCCGCTATATTGATCTGGCTGGACGGCAGGTTGACCTGACACTTTCTTCCCGTCTGATGGATCGCCTGTTAGGGCTGAAGTTATCCAGTCGGCCTGGCAGTGCTGGTAATCTTATGAACCAGCTTGCGGAGTTTGACAGCGTTCGTTCTTTTATTACCTCAACAACGGTTATGGCCTTTATCGACCTGCCATTTGTTGTTCTGTTTCTTGGGCTGGTGGTCTGGTTGGGAGGCTGGCTGGTAATAATCCCGGTTTTCTGTATTGGTGTTGCCTTAACCGTAGCCTGGCTGCTGAACAGGCCTCTTCAGTCAGTTATTGCTAAACAGCAGGGGGCTTCAGCTAAACGGCAGAACTTTTTGATGGAGCTGCTGCTCGGGCTGATTTCTGTGAAGAGCTGCAATGTTGAAAAGCAGAGTCAGAAACAGTGGAGCCAGATGAACAGGGAGGTTGCAGACGCCTCGCTAAAAATACGCCATCTGCAGACCATCACCAGTCAGGTCACCACACTGATGCTCCAGCTAAATACCGTTGCATTGGTCATCTCCGGTGTTTATCTCATTAGTACCGGCGATCTTTCCATGGGCGGGTTAATTGCCATCATGATGATTTCCGGTCGCTGTGCTGCTCCGGTTTCACAGGTCATTGGCTTATTAAACCAGTATGAAAAAACAGTGCAGGCACTGGACCATGCCGGGCAGATTATGAACCTTCCCCAGGAATACCCGCAGGAACGGAAACTGTTGAGGCCTGATGAGTTTTCCGGACATTTTTATATCAACAATATGTCGTTTGCCTATCCGAATGCTCCCGACCTGCTAAGTGATATTAATCTGCAGATTCCGGCTGGAACCAAGCTGGCCATACTTGGGCGAATGGGATCTGGAAAAAGCACTCTTCTGCAACTGCTGATGGGGCTCTGGGAGCCCAGTAAAGGGCTGATTGGTATTGATGGTATGGATCTTCGTCAGATTGATCCGAACTGGTTTCGCAGTCATGTGGGTTATGTCGGGCAACGTACAGAGCTGTTTAATGCCTCATTGCGAGACAACATCACCATGCATCGTGAGGGTATCAGTGACAGCGATATTTTGAGAGCACTGGAGCAGTCCGGATTGCAGGACATTATCCAGGCAGGCAGTGCCGGACTTGATTTTATGGTCGGTGAGGGTGGGCGTCACCTGTCCGGAGGGCAAGCGCAGGCAGTTGGCCTGGCTCGGGCACTCGTGACGAACCCCGCAGCCATTATCATGGATGAACCTTCCAGTGCCATGGATTCACAGGCTGAGTCGCGTTTCCGTCAACTGCTTCTTGAACTGAAAGAGACCACGGTAGTTCTGGTAACTCACAAAATGAACCTGCTGGATACTATGGATCATATTGTGGTTCTCGACCAGGGAAAAATCAGTGTCAGTGGCAGTACCAATGACGTGCTGCGAGGATCGAACAAGGCTCAACCTTCAGCAGAGAAAAACGCAGAGGAGGCTGTAGTTTGAAATGAGCGACCTCTCCAATAATGAAGGCCCTGCCTGGCATGCTGCCAGTGAAGCGGAAATCAATAAAATCACCAGGGGAAGCCGTCCGCTGATCATTGCAGCTGCCCTGTGTATCCTGACTTTTATTCTCTGGGCAGGCTGGTGTGAGCTGGATGAAATTACCCGGGGAGAAGGAAAGGTGATTCCGTCAAGCCAGGTTCAGAATGTTCAGAACATGGAGGGTGGCATTGTTGATGACATCCTGGTTTCCGAAGGTGAACTGGTAGAACAGGGGCAGGTTCTGATGGTAATGGACGACACCCGGTTTACCTCTACCCGTCAGGGGCAGCTGGCCAATCGTAATGCGTTGATGGCCAGGAAAGCTCGACTAATGGCAGAGGTGGAAGGTGGTGAGCCGGTCATGCCAGATTCTCTCACTTCACAGGTGCCAGTACTTGCAGACCGGGAGATAGAACTCTTTCACAATCGGCAACTTGAACTGAACAGCAGCGTCGGTGTTTATCAGCAACAGCTGGCTCAGCAGAAAAAGCAGGTACTTGAGACAAAGGCACAACGGGAGATGCTGACGCGCCGCTTTGCTTTATTGGATGAAGAGCTCCAGCTTGCCCGTGATCTGGCTGCAGAAGGTGCGGTGTCGCGTGTAGAGGTACTCCGACTTGAGCGGCAGGTGAGTGATACCCAGGGTGAAAAGCTGATTGCTGAGAAAAACCTTGAGCGGATTGCCGCACAACAGGAAGAGACACAGCAACGTATTAATGAGACTCGACTGAACTTCGTCAATAAAGCGCGGGTAGAGCTTAATGAAACGCTGGCTCAATTACATGAACTAACCGCAAAAGAAACGGCTGTCAGTGACCAGGTTGAACGTACCCGGGTCAGGGCTCCAATGAAAGGTGTTGTAAAGCAGATTCTGGTTAACACCGAAGGTGGCGTTGTTCAGCCGGGTATGGTGATGATGGAACTTATTCCTGTAGACGACACTCTTGAGGTAGAAGCCAGGATCCGACCACAGGATATTGCATTCCTTCACCCTGGGCAGAAAGCCACCGTTCGATTTACAGCCTATGACTTTACCATTCATGGCGGGCTTGATGGTGAGCTGACTCATATCAGTGCGGACACCATCATGGATGAGCAGGGTGAAAGCTTTTACCTGGCGAGAATCAAAACTGACAAGAGCCATCTGGGCGGTGAAGGTGATAACAGCCGTCCCGTAATTGTGGGCATGGTTGCCTCCGTAGATATTTTAACCGGTAAGAAAACACTCCTTGAGTATCTGTTAAAGCCGGTGCTGAGAGCCAAGCAGCTGGCATTCAGCGAGCGATAAAAATTTTGAATTGAAAATAAAAACTGACGCAGGGCCGGAGTTGCCCGGGAAAAATAAAAAGGAGCTATTCGTGGACGCTATTCAAGAAGGTACTGCCAGCAAATCTGCAGGGTCTATTCACTTTACCACAGGAAAGGTCGAGGCCATCAGCTCTGACGGAACTCGCCGTGTACTTCAGGCTGGTGATGTCATCTACCCAAATGAGACTGTCTTAACCGGAGCTGACGGAGTTATCCATATCGATCTGGTTGATGGTCAGGTGCTTGAACTCGGTAATAACGACGAGTTCAGTTTTGCTTCGTTCTATCAGGATTTCATGCCTGAAGATGCAGAAGTAGAAATAGAAGCGGAACAGGTTGAAGTCCTGCCTGTCCCGGATAATTTGCCTCCACCTGCAGCAGGCCAGCCTGATGGTCAGGGTAATTCTGGGTTTGGCAGTCAGACTATTCTCGATCTCAGTGGTATTCAGGTAGATCCTGAAGCAGGTTTTGATACATCCGGGCTTCTAACGGGTATTGAGGACAGTACAAGTTTTGTTGCGGACGAGTTGCTTGGTATTGATGAGAATGATCAATCTATCATTTTGGTTGATCAGGCTAAAGGGGATTCTGATCAAGGATCCATAACTGAAGACCAAGATACTAATAAGGACATTGAAGGTATCCAGCTGCAGCAATCTGGAACCTTGACGGTCATAGATCCAGATATCTTTGATCGTCCAGCATTTGATCCTGCAAAGACGGTTTATCTATCAGATTCTTCAACCAACTCAACTGCTTTGGGGCAGCTAATTATCACTGCGGATGGGCAGTGGAATTATGAAGTTGCTAATGGTGTTGTCCAATATCTGGATGACGGTGAGAAAGTCACGGAAGTTTTCCAGGTTGAAACTACCGATGGGACAACTAAGCAAATTACCATCACCATCAACGGGGCGGAAGACCCGTCGAACATCCTGGTGGACGGCAGTAACGGGGACAGTGACGCGGGGGCGGTGACGGAAGACAAGGCCGAAGACCTGAATGACAGTGGACAGCTGGTCACCGGTGGCACCCTGACCGTGACGGACGCCGATGGCGATGGTGCGTTCAGCCCGACCGTGACCCTGAGCAGCGTGACCGATGAAACCGGGCAGACCACCAACGACGGATCACAGACCGGGCTGGGCAGCCTGGTGATCAACGCGCAGGGCGGCTGGGAATTCAAGGTTGATAATGCGGCAGTGCAGTACCTGGATGCCGGGGAGAAAATCACCCAGGTGTACACGGTGTCGACGGCGGACGGCAACGACACGGAAACCATCACCATCACCATCAACGGGGCGGAAGACCCGTCGAACATCCTGGTGGACGGCAGTAACGGGGACAGTGACGCGGGGGCGGTGACGGAAGACAAGGCCGAAGACCTGAATGACAGTGGACAGCTGGTCA
>NZ_LUKQ02000004.1:0-12724 GCF_001647025.1 Endozoicomonas atrinae | reverse complement strand
ACCAACGACGGATCACAGACCGGGCTGGGCAGCCTGGTGATCAACGCGCAGGGCGGCTGGGAATTCAAGGTTGATAATGCGGCGGTGCAGTACCTGGATGCCGGGGAGAAAATCACCCAGGTGTACACGGTGTCGACGGCGGACGGCAACGACACGGAAACCATCACCATCACCATCAACGGGGCGGAAGACCCGTCGAACATCCTGGTGGACGGCAGTAACGGGGACAGTGACGCGGGGGCGGTGACGGAAGACAAGGCCGAAGACCTGAATAACAGTGGACAGCTGGTCACCGGTGGCACCCTGACCGTGACGGACGCCGATGGCGATGGTGCGTTCAGCCCGACCGTGACCCTGAGCAGCGTGACCGATGAAACCGGGCAGACCACCAACGACGGATCACAGACCGGGCTGGGCAGCCTGGTGATCAACGCGCAGGGCGGCTGGGAATTCAAGGTTGATAATGCGGCAGTGCAGTACCTGGATGCCGGGGAGAAAATCACCCAGGTGTACACAGTGTCGACGGCGGACGGCAACGACACGGAAACCATCACCATCACCATCAACGGGGCGGAGGACCCATCGAGCACAAATCAGTCTCCAGATGCGCTTGATGATCCAGACCAATCAACAAAAACGGTTCGATATGGGAATAGTAATGGGGCTGCTGAAGATACAGAGCTGGTGAGCTGGCAAAATACTGTTCTTAATGCAGACTCCGGGCTTGAAAATGTTGATGCAGGTGTTGTCGATGAAAATGGAAATGATGTAGCTGAGGGTACGTTAAAAATAGGCGTTCACTCACCTGACGCTGTATGGGAAACAGATGCCGGTCAAAAGTACCAGATCGAATACCGCAACGGAAATACTCCCGATGATATCAGTGATGATAGTTATGAAAGCTTATCTATTAAGCTGAATGGGCTTGCCAATTCAGCTCAAGTTAGTGTTGGGAGCTTTCTAACTCATGACGGTGATGATCAGCCGGCTCCGGAGACCTTAGCCTGGTTTGCTTTGTTGAATGGTCAGGTTGTTGCCAGTGGTAGCGCAACTGCATCTGATGGTTCTCTAATCTCGATTGCAACGGGTGATTTACTGTTTGATGAAATCCAGCTGGCACCAACAGAGAGGGAGGACTCGAATAAAGCTGATACGAATAACTCGGACTTTTATGTGAACTGGGTTGAGGCTGATCAGCTGGATGGAGGTTTCCTGACCATAGAGAGTCAGCCGTTAACTATTACTTCTGACAAACTGCTTATCAATGACTCTGATCCAGATGATGATCCTTTAACTATCACTGGTATCAGTAATCTTCCGGCTTTTAATACTGCAAGTTTGACCTGGGATGCGAAAAATGGGGTTGTTTTTGATCCGGGCTCTGACTTTGATTATCTGGCAGCAGGACAAACTGAAACCATTACTTTTGATTATACCATTGAAGATGGTCACGGGGGTGAAGATACTGCCCAGGTTACGATAACGGTTGTTGGTGATAGTACGACAACTGTTTATGAGTCAGGACTTGTTGAAGGGACGCAACCGGGTGCAATGGATACCAGTGCGTCAGGACAGTTAAGGTTCAGTGAGGTCGATGGAAAGACACTGAGTGTGGTTTGTAATGATGAAGTAATTGGTGATCTTACGGGTAATGGAGCTGATGAGATTGGCTCGCTATCGGGAGAATACGGGCTTATCACCTTTTATGGTGATGGAACATGGTCTTATCAGTTAAATTCTCAGGCTGATCACATTCCAGGTACTACGCCTTATGAGCAGTTCGACATCAAATTGAATGATGGAGAGCAGGATTCTGGCGCCATTGTGATAAAGCTTGGTATTGAAGATGATACTGTCGCTATTACCGAGACATCGACAGCCTATTTACCTAATACTTCAGGGCACTCGTTTACTGGTGTTTTGAATACTCTTGGCGCAGATATTCAGTACAACGCAGACCTCAGTGGAAATATTGATGACTGGGGTACTGGAGATCCAGCGATCACGCACGCTGATACCAATATGACCAGCGGTGGGCTTCCTCTCTATTATTATGTTGATCCCGCTGATACCTCTGTGCTTATCGCTTATACCGATAGCAGTGGCAGTAATGCCTTTAGTGATGGTGCTACGCAGACAGAGGTGTTTCGGGTAACTGCTGATCCGAATAATGACCGTTATGTGGTTGAAACTCCTGGCTCAGGATCAGGGCTGATTGATGTGGTGGAAACTACAACCCTTGATGGTGTAAATGGCGGAAATAGTTTTTTCCAAGTATTGATTGAAGGAGAAAGTGGCTATGAGGTCAAAACTTATTCTTCTGAAGGAGATTGGTTAGCGGATAATGCTATTAAAGCGATAACAGTCATGGCTATTTCTGCCGTTGAAGTTACCGGACCGGATCAAACAGAGAATATCAAAGTTAACTGGAGCAAACAGGCTATTGGTTCTGCGAGCGGCTGGATCAATGGGGCTACAGAAGTACTGACAATGAAACTTGTCGCCGGTGATGTGATTGGTGCCCAGATAGGTATTGATGTTCAAAAGGGTGCTTATATTTGGCGCGCTTATGATAAAGATGGAAAGTTACTGGATGAAAGTTCAAGTGGTGGTATTACGAGCAGTACGTTTGAGGTCAAAAGTGTAGGTGTTATTTCCTACATTGAGTTCTCGGGAGCCGATGATGGCTCAAGTTTTAGAATCAAAAACTCTGTAGAAACGAGCTTTACACACCTATCTGATGGTCAAGGCGCTGAGCCTATCAAGCTTGGGGTTGAGGTGTCTGATCAGGACGGCGATACGGCTTTGACTTCGATACCTCTTAATTTTACGGCCTATCAAAAAGGTGAAGATAACCTTGATGACCCGAAAGACGATCTGGTAGGCACTGCCGGTTCTGATTATCTGGCAGGTGGGACTGGTAACGATACGCTGAAAGGTGATCCGGATGGGGAAAGCTCTACGGATGTTTTTGCTTTCAATATTTCAGACCTGATTGATGGCCAAACTGTTCAGACGGATACCTTGCTGGACTTTGCACTTGGTAAGCCTGGTCCAGACGCTGAAAATGGCGATATTCTGGATATCTCAGGACTTGTAGACTTTGGTGCCAGTGAAGCACTGATTCCTGAGATATTAGGACAGAAAGGTATTACAGCGTCTTATGATGAGGCGTCACAGACAGCCACAATTACCTTTATAACCAGTAACGATGAGAGCAGTACCGATACTCTAAATATTGTCTTTAGTAATACCACTGGCTGGAGCGATCCTGGAAGTGATGGCATTGATAGCAATGATGTACTTCAACAGCTGATTAATAACGGTCAGCTGATCGTTTAAACCCCCATTAAAAACTAACCATAATTCGAATTAGAAAAAAAGGAGCGAAAAAAGGATGTTTCCGACGTTTTTAAAAGTATCGATTTTGTCTGCAGCCGTATTAACAGCCAATGCCCAGGCAGATACGCTGCTGGATTCCATCAACCAGACACTGGCAACGAATCCGGAAGTTCTGATCCGTACTACCGAAGCGGATGCCCGCCTGGATGAAATTACCCAGGCCAGGTCCGGGTATCTGCCCAGTGTGGACCTTACGGCCGGAATTGGTTATGAAAACAGCCGTAACAGCACAACGATTGGTGCTTTCAATGCAGGCGATGCTGACAGTAAAGACCAGGACAGAACCCGCCGGGATGCATCGTTGATTGCACGTCAAATGTTGTTTGATGGGTTTGCGGTTGGCAGTGAAGTGGATCGCCAGAAGGCGAGACAGGCTTCTGCTGCCCAGGAAGTGTGTTCGGTAGCCAGCAATACAGCTCTGCAGGTCACTCAGGCCTATATCAATGTGATGCGTCAGCAGTCCATTGTTGAGTTGATGCAGGCCAACTCTGCAGAGCATGAACGTGTGGTTGAGCTGATTGAAAAACAGGGGCGTAAAGGCCGGAGTAATGAGGCTGATGTAGCTCAGGCCCAGAGTCGTCTGGTTCTGGCCAAGGCCAATGAGATCAGTGCTGAGTCTGTACTTCGTGATGTAAAAACACAGTACCAGCGCCTGGTGGGAAATCTCCCGACTGCTTATACGTTGCCTGAAGTGCCTGCTGGCACACCGGCCTCTCTGGAAGCGGCGTTGAAGCTGGGTGCAGAAATTCATCCGGTGATGAAATTGGCCAGTGCGGATGTGCAAGCGGCTGAAGCTCAATATGACGCGACTAAAAGTGCCTTTATGCCGCGCTTTGAGCTGGAGGTAGGAGCCAACTGGGATACCGATGCCAATGGTGGTAAAGGCGATACCTATAGCCATGTGGCCAAACTGAATATGACGTATAACCTCTACAATGGTGGTGGTGATAAGGCCCGTCGCAGCCAGACCAGCAAACTGGTTAATGAGGCGATTGAAGTACGTAACAGGGCTCGTCGACAGGTTGAGGAAGAGATTCGCCTGGCCTGGGTGGCCATTGACTATGGTTCTCAGCGTTTACGTCCGCTGGAAGAGCATGTGGTTCAGGCTGGGAAATCCAGAGAGCTTTATGACAAACAGTTCCTGATGGGAAGTCGAACCTTGATGGATCTGCTGGACAGTCAGAATGAGTATACGTCTGCCCGGCAGAGCGAAATCAATGCCCGCTATGACCTGCTGTTTAACAAATTCCGCCTGTTGAATAGTACCGGTTCGTTGCTGACGGCAATGGATGCCAGTTTGCCCGTTGAGAATGATTGTGGCGTAAAAGTAGTTGCGGCACTTTAAGCTGATTTTAATGGGGCAGGTTGCTGCCCCATTTTTCTTATGCCAGCAGAGCTTAACCTTCTCCTTTCAGCTTACGCTTAAGAATGTTGTAAATTTCCTGCTGATCCTTGCTGTGAACAAATCGCAGCGCTTCTCTCAGTGTGGGCAGGCTGCCGGCAATCATTGGGCAGTCTAATAACTGATCGAGCTTTTCCATGTGCTGGATATCCGGGCGTACCTGTTTGACTGGCGTTTCTTTAATCTCGGAGCTGCCCATCACCAGTTCTGCCAGACTGATCTGACAAAGTAAGCTTTTAATACCAATCAGTGCAAAGGCCAGATGCTGACGTGAATGTGGGAATGGGTTATTGATGCCATAGCAGATCATCCGGCTGTACATCTCAATCTGAACAAGTGTGCTGTCATGGCAGCCTAGAGGGTTATCTAGGCTGTCCATACTATCGAGACCCATCATGTCCTGGCTCAGATTCTGTATGGTTAACTCCTGCTGACCGAAAACTGGCTTGATCGATTCCATGGCTTTACTCCGCTGCAAGTCATTTTTAGTCTTTTATATCATTGATTTTGCAGTAGATTGTCTAACAAAGCAGCCAGTATTGCTGACCAGCCGGAAAATAAGGCCAATTATTCGCAAATAAGCAGTAAATTGATAGAAATCAGCAGGATAAATGCCCCCGTGTTTGATGAGCTTTCAAATCATACATACCTTCCTATGGGATCGGTCTTTTCTCACGGGCTTCTTTGCGATCAATAAGCAAGAGCTGTTCTCGCAGGGAAGATCCTCTGCAGGAAATTGGTTAGTGGTCTAAAATATTTTTCTATGGCTGCTTGAATGTTTGTTAATTTTTGGCGTGGTTTTGCTGTAGTTTGATGATTTTATTCAATGTTTTTGTATTGATGTGTAACGCCATGTTGGTTAGACTTCTAATCAATTGGCTGTTAAATAACAAGAATTTGCTGAAAGTTAGTGTTCCATTTATCTATCAATATTTACCTTTTGATAGATTCTGTTCATGGTGTCATCTTATCAAATCCATGGCTCTCAGGCCGCTGCTCCTGCCAGCTCTATCTACCCAAAGCCTCCAGTGCAGAGTTTGGGTTTTTAGTCATTCTTACCTGTGTTTTTTATGAATAGGGTTTCGCAGTGAGTCGGCTTCTATTGATAAATCTCTGGTCGAACAGCTTTTTTAAAACAAGACGAAGTAGTACGGAGAAACTTGATGCGCCTCAGAAACTTTGTGGATGGCGACTATTGCAGTAACAGTAGCGGTGAGACATTTGAGGTTATTAACCCCGCGACTGGAAAAGTTGCTTATCAAGCTGAAGTGGCTGATGAGGCTATCAGGCTGGCGGCTATTAGCAGCGCCCGGCGGGGATTTGAACAGTGGTCGGCCATGACCGGCATAGAACGCAGTCGTATTCTGCAAAAATCGGTAGCCCTGTTAAGAGAGCGAAATGATCAGCTGGCGGCTATTGAGGTAGAAGATACCGGTAAGCCCTGGCAGGAAGCGTCGGTTGTGGATGTCGTTACCGGTGCTGACTCAATTGAATTTTTTGCCGGACTTGCTCCTGCCATCGAGGGCAACCAGCAAAGCCTGGGTGGCGATTTTTATTATACCCGCCGCGAGCCGTTGGGGATCTGTGCTGGTATTGGGGCCTGGAATTACCCCCTGCAGATTGCCTGCTGGAAGTCTGCTCCTGCACTGGCCTGTGGTAACAGCATGATCTTCAAACCTTCAGAAGAGACGCCACATGGTGCCCTTAAGCTGGCCGAAATCTTTATTGAAGCGGGTGTGCCGGCAGGTGTGTTCAATGTTGTGCTGGGGGATGCCGAGGTTGGCAAGTGGCTGACCGGGCATCCTGATATCTCAAAAGTGTCGTTCACTGGGGAAGTGAATACCGGCAGACAAGTCATGTCTGCTGCGGCCTCCTCTCTGAAGGAAGTCACCATGGAGCTTGGTGGTAAATCTCCCCTCATTATTTTTGAAGATGCAGACCTGGACGAAGCAGTATCTGCGGCGATGCTGGGTAATTTTTACACCCAGGGAGAAATCTGCACCAATGGAACCAGAGTTTTTGTTCATCGTTTAGTTTATGACGTGTTTGTTGAAAAGCTGCTGACTCGTACCCGCAATAATATTGTGGCCGGTGACCCAATGGACCCTGCTACCAATTTCGGAGCCCTGATTTCAGAGAAGCATCATCGAGTGGTACTGGACTTTATTCAGTCCGGGCTGGATGAAGGGGCAACTCTGCTTGAGGGTGGTAATCCATTGTCGCCTGAAAACGCGTCCGGTGGTTATTTTGTAGCGCCAACCATTTTTACCGACTGCCATGATGATATGACCATTGTCCGTCAGGAGATTTTTGGGCCAGTCATGTCGCTGCTGATATTTGACGATGAGTCAGAGGTGGTACAGAGGGCCAATAACACCACTTACGGTTTGGCTGCGGGTGTCTATACCCTGGATATCCGGCGTGCTCATCGGGTTACCCAGCAACTGGAGGCGGGAATCTGTTGGATTAACAGCTATGGACTATCGCCGGCGGAGATGCCTGTGGGTGGGTACAAATTGTCCGGTATCGGCCGTGAGAATGGTATGGAGACCCTTCGCCACTACACTCAGCTGAAGTCTGTCTATGTGGGCATGACACCACTGGAAAGCCCATTTTAATAAGAAGACAGAGCTATTTATGTCCACATCATCGAGTACTATTTCTAAGTACGATTACATCATTGTTGGTGCGGGTTCGGCAGGCTGTGTGCTGGCAAACCGTTTGACGGAAGACCCTGCCGTTAATGTGTTGCTGTTGGAGAACGGGGGAAGTGACCGCAGCCTATTTATTCAAATGCCGACTGCGCTCTCCATCCCCATGAATACCGAGAAATTTGCCTGGCAGTTTGAAACTGAACCAGAGCCTTTCCTCGATAACCGTCGTATGCACTGTCCCCGAGGCAAGGTTCTGGGAGGCTCGTCATCCATTAACGGCATGGTCTATGTACGAGGTCATGCACGGGACTTTGATGAATGGCAGAGCCATGGAGCCGAAGGTTGGAGCTATGCACACTGCCTGCCTTATTTCAGGAAAGCGGAAACCTGGGCGTTTGGCGGTGATGATTATCGTGGGGATAGTGGCCCGTTGGGGGTGAATAACGGCAACGAAATGAAGAATCCCCTTTACCAGGCCTTTGTCGATGCAGGTGTAGAGGCCGGTTACTTTTCTACCGACGATTACAATGGCCGTCAGCAGGAAGGGTTTGGTCCCATGCACATGACGGTAAAGAATGGACGTCGATGGTCTACTGCTAATGCCTATCTTCGGCCTGCCATACAGCGTTCAAACTTGACGGTGATCACCCATGCCCTGGTTCATAAAGTGCTGCTGGAAAACAAAGTGGCAGTTGGTATCCGTTATGAGCGAAAGGGCAGGGTTCAGGAGGTAAAGGCCGATAAGGAAGTGATCCTGGCTGCCGGCTCGGTTGGCTCACCACATATTCTGCAGTTATCCGGTATTGGCTCAAAGACTGTATTAGCTGAGGCGGGTATTGAATTGCAGCATGAGCTGCCGGGTGTAGGAGAAAACCTGCAGGATCATCTGGAGTTTTATTTCCAGTTCAAATGTAAGCAGCCTATTACCCTGAATGGCAAGCTGAACTGGTTCAGCAAGGGGTTGATTGGTGCACGCTGGCTGTTGGATCGTAAAGGGCTTGGCGCTACGAATCACTTTGAGTCCTGTGGTTTTATCCGCTCCAAAGCAGGTGTTGAGTGGCCCGATCTGCAGTACCACTTTCTGCCTGCCGCCATGCGTTATGATGGCAGAAGTGCTTTTGATGGTCATGGTTTCCAAGTTCATATCGGTCATAACAAACCGAAGAGCCGCGGCTGGGTTCGGGCAACAAGCAGTAATCCAACCGACAGTCCTGAGATTCAATTTAACTATCTTGAGCATGAATCAGACCGGGAAGGTTTTCGCGATTGTGTACGTCTGACCCGTGAAATTATCAACCAGCCGGCCTTTGATCCCTTTCGGGGGGATGAGATTCAGCCAGGTCATGGTGTGCAGAGCGATGCTGACATCGATGCGTTTGTTCGCAGTGCTGTTGAAAGTGCCTATCACCCCTCATGCTCATGCCGTATGGGCAGTGATGAGCTGGCCGTGGTTGACCCTGAAACTCGAGTCAGGGGTATAGATCGACTGCGTGTCGTTGACTCATCCATTTTCCCAACAATTCCTAATGGAAACCTCAATGCTCCAACCATCATGGTGGCGGAAAAGGCGGCAGATATGATTCGGGGCAAAGAGGCGTTGGGTCCATCTGATGCCGAGGTTGGGATGGATAAAAACTGGAAAGAACGACAGCGCTCAGGAAACCCAGAACGTGCGGTAAGTTAATTTCGCGGCTGGAGAAGGACAACCAGCCAAACGGTGGGCAGCCTGAAAGATTAATTCCAACAGGGGCTGTTCACAGCATTCTAATAATAAATAAAAACAGATTAACTCTGGAGATGCTTATGACTGCCTGGTTATCAGCCGGCATACTGTTTACCTTTCTCGCGGTAGCGTTCATCCTGCTTCGTTGGGGTAATGTCCGATGTATTGGTAACACCCCTGTACGAACCCTGACCTTTATCGCCATTCTGTTCACTTCCGGCCTTGATGTGGGGCTGATCATGTTCCCATTGACCGAGTTTGGGGGGTATGCCGATTTGCAGGCGAGCCCTGAGTACGGTTTTGCCAACCCACTGGCTATTGAGTTTGGGTTCTGGGGTTTTCTGATCTGGGCTTTTTATTTCCTGACGTGTTTCTATTTTTGTGTGATCGAGCCTAAGGTTGGTTTCTTTGAGCTGCCTTTAGTCAAGGTCATCAATAATATTGTCATCATCGGTACCTGTGCGTTTACTGCGTATCTGTTGCTGGCCAACCTGCCCTGGTATCTGCCAGAAGTTGGAGATGGTGAAACGATCGTTGCCTCCTTCTACTTGATCGTATTTATTGCCATTGCTATTGCTGTTTATTCCAGTACCAGTCTGCGGTATGTCCGGTTTCTGAGTGTTTCAACAACTATTCTGTTTCTGGGGCTGATCGCTGTGATGTGGCTGGGGGCCGTGACCTCAACGGAAGGCAGTGCGGGAGAAATGGTGAAAACAGTTGCACTGCTGGGAAGCTACTTTGGCAATATTCATCAGTTTGTCCTGCCTATTAATGATTACCATGAGTTTTATCTGCTCTGGTGGTTCTCCTGGAGCATCATGATTGGCCAATTTACTTCCCGTTTTGTCGGCGGATTAACGACCTGGCAATTGTTGGCGGCTATGCTGGTTATACCGTCTATTCCCGTTGGTATCTGGTTCTCGGTTCTTTACTACTATCATTCGAACGGGTTGGAAACGACAGGCTTCTACAACCTTGCCATGGTGTTTGTTGGTATCACCTTTGTTATTAATTCACTGGACTCTTTGATCAGGCTGTACACGGATAACCTGAATCTGACGGTAGCGCGTTTCGGCAAGTGGACATATATCCTGGGTAATATTGCAGCCATGAGTGTACTGACACTGTTGTTTAAACTGGATTTTCTTGAGATTCAGTGGGTAGGCGCTCTGGTGATTGGCCTGTTCTTTGCCTGCTTTGGCTACATTGTGCTCACCAGGCTCAAGCCGGTTATGCAGATAAAAGCCAGTGGAGAAAAAGAGTCTGTGGACTACGGTAAGATTGAAATGGCGAACTGATACTCCTTGGTCATCTATTCATAATGGATTAGGTATTCTTTTTTATGGATGGGTGACCAGTCGCTTTCCCAGGAGCTCGAACAGTTGTAAGTAAACGAAATAAATACATACCAATAAATTCTCAATTCCTTTTGATCTCCTCGGCTAACTTAATCACTCAATACCCTTTGTTTTTTCTGATAGCCAGAGAGTGTTTGCTATGAAGGCAATGGTGGTGAAACAGATTGGTTCCGCCGATGTGTTTGAGTGTACTGAGTACCCAGTCCCAGCGGCCAAACCGGGGCATATGGTCATAGAAGTCAAGGCAAGCAGTGTTAACCCGCTGGATGTGATGCTGCGCTCTTCAGAAAATCCATGGTCGGAGAACCGTCCAGACATACTTCATGGTGATGTTGCTGGTGTTGTTCATGAGGTAGGTGACGGCGTCTCAGGGTTTAAGCCAGGTGATGAGGTGTATGGATGTGCCGGTGGTGTTGCAGGGCAGAATGGTGCTCTGGCTGACTATATGCTGGTCGATGCAGAGTTGATGGCTAAAAAGCCTGAGTCACTGTCAATGGGCGAAGCGGCAGCTTTGCCGCTGGTTTCCATAACGGCCTGGGAAGGGCTGCATGACAAGTTGAAAGTTACCAAGGGTGATCGGGTGCTGATTCATGGTGCTACCGGTGGCGTTGGCCATATTGCCATTCAGCTGGCCCGACATTTTGGTGCAACGGTAACAGCAACCACCAAACCAAGAACACTGGATATTGCGGCTGGTCTTGGAGCTGATCACCTGATTAATGTGCTGGATACATCGGTTCAGGAATACGTACGACAATTTGCCGGTGGTGTAGGCTATGACAAAGTGTTTGATACCGTTGTCGGCGAGAACATCAAAAACAGCTTCGAGGCCGTTCGTTTTTATGGTGACGTGGCTGTCACCCTGCCGGTGGAAGACACGTTTCCGGTGCTGATGAAAAGCCTGAGTCTTCATGGTGTATTGATGTTGATACCATTGTTTAATGGTATCAACAGGTCGGCACATGGTCGGATTCTGACGGAAGTTGCTCAACTGGTGGATAAAGGTGTGATTAAACCACTGATTGACCCTAACCCCTTTACTATCTGGCAGGTGGCTGATGCCCACCGCCATCTTGAGTCAAGGCAGGCCGTCGGCAAGATTGTTCTTACCATGGATTGAAGTCATTCACCCTTCATAAGGTTTATGTGAGTGCTTTACAGGCAGTGGGATAATCAGCTCTGGCTGGTAATCTTCGGGGGTATGATAATCATGCCCTTTTTGATTGGCCATGATGTGGGTTTTTCCCAGGGTCTGATTGATGTTGCTGTGGGTGTGACCGTAGAACCAGTAGTCTGGTTGCCATTTCCAGATCATGTCATTCAGACGGTTGATAAAGTAAGGGGCCAGCTCAGAACCCACCCATTTGGGTTCTATACATTCAGGTACTGGAGCGAAGTGTGTGATGACCACGGTTGGGCCTGAAAATGGGGAGGCCAGCTCATTTTCGAGCCATTGAAGGCATGCCTTATTTTCATCCATCTGGTCTGCGGCTGTTATCAGCCGGTTCCCCACATGAATGCTCTGAAAATCACTGATTCTTTGCTCAGCGATTTGTTGAGCATGAGCCGTGTTTTCTTCAAAGAGGTCAAACGAAGACCATAAGGTGCAGCCAAGAAAACGAACGCCTTTTAAGTCGATGCGGTTTCTTTCCAGAAAAAAGACATTTGGTGTTTGACTTGCTCTCTCCTGCAGCTGACCCTTTAAGGCATGCAGATCATGACCGTAGTATTCATGATTACCAGCAACAAGAATAACAGGGGCGTCATTTTTTATTGCTACTGATTCGGCGTAATCAATACTGTCTGTTCCACTATCGATATCTCCGGCAAGGATAATGATGTCGGCTTCGGGAACGGTAACGAGCTCTTTTTGATCGGAGGGCACAAACTCTTGATGAAGGTCAGAGTGGAGAGACAGTTTTACCGTTTCACCAAAGGCATGAAAGCTGGCCAGCATGCAGAGTAGAGCTCCAAAACACCGTGACTGGACGATCATAACAAACGATCCTTTTGAGTTTAAGAAAACAGGAAAGGATAGTCGGATGAGCGAATCGTATTATACCAATCGCATTTTCTAAATCCTTAAGCTGCCGCCAACTATGCTTAGGCATCATTACCATGCATTATCTAGAACAGATGTCTCGTCGACCACAGCTACCCGAAGGTTTTAATGATGTTGATTTTC
>NZ_LUKQ02000399.1 GCF_001647025.1 Endozoicomonas atrinae | reverse complement strand
AAGATCATGGCGAACCCGGACTCTGGCGTTACCTGCACACAGAGGATGTCATGGGGCATGCTGGAAAACCGGAGAACAGCATCAATGGCAGCTTTGTCGATTGTATGCCCAGCCGTGATTGTGCTTCCTTCTGTTATGCGACCAAAGGCAATTACCGGTTCAGTAATCCCATCATTAAATCGGAAATCGTGAACTGGGCAGTGGAGAAAGACCCGGTCAGAACCGCCCGGATTGCGGCCAACGATTACAAAGGCACTCCCGAGTTTTACCAGAACAAAGCCCTTCGCCTGTTTGATATGGGCGATGGCTCCATGGCATGGCTGCCCTTTATCCGAACCATGAACAAGGAGGGTATCCGGCTCCAGATCTTCAGCAAGAATCCGGAGTTCCTGAAGCAGGTGCCTGAACAGAACTGGCGGGCACTGTCGGTGGACAACAGCAACTTTGCACTGGCCGCAAAGCACCCGGAGCTGCCATTGGCGGTGGTGTTTGACGGTCAGCAGAATGGCATCGACTTTGTTCGCGCCAACCTTGACCGAATACTGGTGATTCTGCCCATTAAACACGGTCAGCGAGTCCTGGGCGATAAAGCCACCCTGCGTCGTATGCTCGGGCTGGATGCCATGAAGCGGGTATGCCCTGTCGATGGTGGCTGGAAAAAGATCAAGCACCCCACTGATCCGAAGAAGAACTTTAACTGCACTTCCTGCGACCAATACGGTGGCATGGGTTGCTTCCACGGCAATGTCACCCGCCAGGTGATGAAAGCTGTCACGGAAGCCCCACATGATAAACATCTGCAACGGCTGAAAGAGGAGATAGAGAATGACCCTGACCGATTCGGTGGCAAAGCGAGCGCGGCAGAGCTGCTTGGAAACCTGGGCAAAATCCGATCTGCGCTACGGACATCTGCTGACACCCGAACAGAAGCAACAGATGCAGGCGGCCAGGGACAGGAAGCTGAAGGCACAATTGGAGTTCGACAAATTGATGAGGGAACCGGACGCTACCGGGTCGGAGAAAGTGAAGAAGGAGAAATAGAAGAACGAAAACGTCGGCCCAACAAGAACGACTTGGAGGACGCCGGACAGCAGAACCTGTTCGCCTCCCCAGACCTCTCCGGTGACGAACGTAAACAGCAGATCATCGAAAACCAACGTGTTCTGGTTAAGCATGATGAAACCGGAACCATCAGAGCTGGCACCGATACCATCCACACCTACGACGACCTTGCCCACTTTATCGCCCCGATCCGCAAGCTGGCGCAGGAGGAAATGGTCGCCATTGTGCTCGATGGCAATGACAAGGTGATCAATGTCATTAAGCACAGCAAGGGGCAGAAAGCCTCTGCTTCCGTATCCCCATGGACACTGGCCGGTGCGGTGGTTGCTACGCCCGATGCCAAAAGCGTCTGGTTTGCCCATAACCATCCTTCCGGTGATCCTGAACCCAGTATGTCGGATGTGCATATTACCCAAAGCCTGAATGAAGTGCTGGACGGCAGTGGCGTGGTCAATATGGGACATGCCGTGGTGGGGAGCACTGGCCATGCGAAAATCATGGATGCCGATGGCACGGTGCAGATGGGCACCGTGGCTCCCAAGCGCATGGCTCGCAATAAGGCGTTCCCGATTACCGAACGGCGACTGCGCTATAACCGGCCCCACATCAATTTCAGCTCACCGGAAACGGTACGTCCTTTTCTGGATACCATCAGCCGAAATGCCGTGGTGTTGCTGGATAGCAAATACAATGTCACTGGCGTTCTGCCGTTGTCGGACAGTGATCTGAAGACCCTGCGGCATCCAACGGATGACCCCCAGGGACGGGGGAAATCCCACCAAGCGCTGGGAGCGCGGCTGGGGAACCCAGCGGCTGCCCGGATTATGACGGCACTGGACAGCACCAACAGTTCGTCAGTCATCCTGAAAAGCAATGGCTCACCACTGGCCACGACAGGCACAAGTAACCTGATCCGCTTCTTCAACCGGGGCGACCGTATCCAGGTGCTGGATCACTTTACCGGCAAGGATGGCAGCTACCAGTCTGCTGCGGAAAAAGGGTTCCCCGACCTGAACGAACGGGGTTCCTTCTACGCCCTGCGAAAAGACAGCAACGCCCGTGGCATCCAGTCCGGTTCGCTGCGTCTGAAGCTGAAACCGCTGGAGCAGAAACTGGGCCAGTCCATCCACGTCCTGCAATCAGAAACCGAACTGCCCTCCCACCTTTACCAGAAAGTGATCAGCGACAAGGCACAAGGCCGGGTGCGGGGGATGTTCGACCCGGAGACAGGCGACACCTATCTGATCGCAGCCAATCTGGACACCACCGGCGAGGCGGTGCGCACTGTCCTCCATGAACTGGTGGGTCATAAAGGCGTCCGTGGCCTGCTGGGTAAACGGCTCGATACCGTGCTGGATGAAATCCACCGGGATATGAACGACCGGCTGAAGCAGGCACTGGGCAAGCGATACGCACGACAGATTGAAGGTAAGCCGAAAGCAGAAGCCAACCGGATCATTGCCGAGGAATACCTGGCGCACCTTGCCGAGAAAGACCCGAAAAACGGTCTGCTGACCAAAGTCGTCAGCATGATCCGCAACGCCCTGCGCCGGTTGTTCCCCAACATCAAATGGACGGATGCCGATGCGGTGGAATTGCTGAGTGCTGCCCGTGGCAGGCTGAAACGTGATGGACAGAGGGCGACCCCCATGAATGGGGGAAGTCCCATCAAGCGCCGGGCACCCGAAGGGCATAGCAAGCGCGACTGGGGCAACCGCTACAGCGATGCAGGCATAGCCCCGACGTTCTACTCGGCTGTGGAGCGTAGTGCCGCTGCCGTAAAGTCTGACAAACTGCCTGCCCAGAGTTGGCTCAATGCCATCAAGAAAGGCAACAACGTGCAGGATGAGGAAATCCACTGGCTGGGCCTTGACCTGTGGCTGGCGGACAAAAAGGGCGAGAAGCTGAGCAGGGCCGACGTGCTGGACTTTATCCGCCAGAATGAAGTGCGGATCGACGAAGACCTCAGTGTTGATGCGTTCGATGAACAGGAGCTGGAAGAGCGGGTCTATGAAAGGCAGCAGCACTTTATCAGCGAACGAATTGGCGATTACGAGCACGGCTATTCGCTGGATGAGCTGTCCCACCTGCTGGACGATGCACGGGAAACACTGCGGGAGGATGAGTACGACTTCCACTATCAGGAACTGAAGCAACGGTTTGAACAGGGCGAGCTGGATGACCATGAAGTGGACGCCCTGGTGGATGACGATGGCAATCTGAATGAATCCGCCCTGCACGAAGAAGCGCAATGGCAAGCCAATAACAGCGTCGATACTATGGACGACAAGGCGCTGGTACGGGATCACATCCCCTATTCCGATAAGGAAGATGCCGCGCTGGAAGCCTGGGAGAACGACTACGAGTCGGATGTGCGAAGTGACCTGGAAGCGGAGCTGCGGGATGAGTCCGACGTTCAGTACCGCAATTATGCCATGCAAGGTGGTGAAGATTATTCCGAACTGTTGCTGATTCTCGATAACAACAGCCACGTATTCCCCGCTG
>NZ_LUKQ02000398.1 GCF_001647025.1 Endozoicomonas atrinae | reverse complement strand
GATCATCCTGAGTTTTAATCTGACTGGCTATTTGATCTACCAGTTTTTCGTTGATTTCAACGCTCATTGTTATTCTCCATTTTGGAGTATTAACGACAAGCGTTTACACAATTTAAATTACATTCCCAAAATATCCCCAGAGATTGGTCTGATCAACATTCCAGACAGTTTGCCAGTTCAGGATGGTATCATAGCCAAAATCCGAAAAATGCTTCTGATTGGATTACCTGCTATCCGTGTGGTTTTGGTGCCCGAATCAATAACAACAGCCTTGAGGCAGTCAATGAAAACCACGATACACAAGGTAGTACTGCGAACTGTACCCAGCGCTTGGCCAGAGCAAGAAAAGTAACTCAATCCCTTCCAACAGGAACTTATATTCCAAGTACTATTCCGGGTGCTCATTATGCCAGTGGGGTGCATCCGACTCCATTAGCAGGATCAACCCCTAGAGCTGCTGTCAATATAACCAGCCATAGTTTTTCTCCCGTACACAGCTCTCAAGTCCTTCAACACCCAACACTTCGCCAAAGCCCCGCCATATTAACTGCCGATGCACTCAATACGTTTGGCCCTCAACTTGAAGACATGGGATTCCCTTTAGAAAACATCCAAAAAGCAATTAACGATGAAATACGCCAGAAAGGTAGAGTTGACGGTATCATGTCCTTAATTAATCGCTTAGATATCGTGAGGTCTGAACAGTTAGCCCAACAGCGATCAAATTGGTATACCAGCTGAAAAATAAATGTGGAAATTCTTAGAAATAGCAAGCAGTGAAGCCATTACTACCTGTCTGATGGACTTGAAATTTAATTGCCAGAGTTACCATCGGAAAGGTTCTGGCAATTAAATTTCACTGGAATGTGCTATTTGATGAAATGCTGACGATAAAAGCGAAGCTCATCAATAGACTCACGGATATCTTCCAGTGCAAGGTGAGTACCTTTTTTGGAAAACTGGGTCAGTAATTCCGGTTTCCAGCGACGAGCCAGTTCCTTCAGAGTACTGACATCAATATTCCGGTAGTGAAAGTAATCGTTCAGTTCTGACATATAACGCCAGAGGAAACGGCGATCCTGACCAATGGAATTACCACACATTGGGGAAATACCCTGGTCAACGTGTTTGCGGAGAAAATCCAAAGTGATCTGTTCAGCCTGCCGTTCACTGATGGTGCTGGCTCTTACCCGGTCAGTCAGGCCTGTAGCGCCATGAGTGTTTACACACCACTCATTCATGGCATCCAGAACTTCATTGCTCTGATGAACAGCAAGAACCGGGCCTTCTTCCAGAATATTTAACTGGCCATCGGTAACAATTGTCGCGATCTCAAGAATCCGATCATTTACTGGATCCAGACCCGTCATTTCCAAGTCGATCCATATGAGGTTATCCGATTTAGCCATCCAACACCCAGTAGTCACAGTTTAAAATTTGGACTGTTCGCTAATTGCCTGTAATTCAGGAAAAAACCAACTTATTCAATATATTATAGACGTCTGCACATCCCTGCCCCTTTTGCTGAAAAAAGATGGATCAATTTGAGGGCAGATAACGAATGAGCTGACATAATAAGTCTACTTCATTCATAATTGCAGCGAAATCAGCTCAACACAAATTTATGATTCTTTCAAACCTTACATTTCAGGCACCATGAGTAAGCGCAAACTAACGCGCAGACAAAGCTGGCGCATTGAAAAAATTCAAGAAGAACGCAAAGCCCGCGCCCAAAAGCGTGAGGATAAGATTACCCAGGAACTTCAGGATGATTCGCTGGGGTCTGAGCAACCAGGGCTAATTATTGCCCACTATGGTGCTCAGCTGGATATTGAACCCATTGGCAAACCCGGTGAGACCTATCGCTGCCACCTGAGGACCAATCTGCCACCTCTGGTTACCGGAGACCGTATTGTCTGGAGAGCTTCCAGGAAAGGCGGTATTGGGGTTGTAGTGGCACTTGAAGACCGTGACAGCCTGTTATCCAGACCGGATATGCGTGGGCAGTTAAAGCCGGTTGCCGCCAATATTGACTACATTGTTCTAGTCATCGCTCCAGTTCCAATTCCTCATCCGAATCTGATTGACCGTTATCTGGTTGCTGCGGAAACCGTCGGTATTGAGCCAGTAATCCTGCTAAATAAAACCGATTTGCTGGAAGATGAAGCGAGCCGTCAGATTCTTGACGATATGCTGATTAGCTATGAGCGCATTGGATACCGGGTACTTAAAGCATCCACCCGGACGGAAGATGGGCTCAATGAGCTCAAGAGCCTTCTGAATGAACATACCAGTGTTTTCGTAGGCCAGAGCGGTGTCGGCAAGTCTTCCCTGGTCAATACCCTTCTGCCTGGTGTTGATACCAAGGTAGGCCCGCTGTCTGAAAGCACCGGTAAAGGCACCCATACCACTACGGCAGCGAGACTTTTCCACTTCCCAGCCGGTGGTACGCTGATCGACTCCCCGGGGATTCGGGAGTTCGGGCTCTGGCATATGGAGCCGGAGGATGTACTGCACGGTTTTAAGGAGTTTCGCCCGTTTATTGGACACTGCAAGTTCAGGGACTGCAGTCATGAACAGGAGCCAGGCTGCGCTATTCGCAAAGCCCTTCTGAACGGCGATATTCTTCAGGAAAGAATGGACAGCTATCAGAACATCCTGAATTCTCTGGAAAAAGCCTAGGGTCTGTTGACGTTTCGTTGAGTACTCAGCGTATCAGGGTGTTCCTCTGACGAGGAGTGGCATTGCAGGAATACCCTAAAGGGCATAAAGGCCAGTTGCCTTTCAAAATGCCACAACGAAGAAATAGGGGTACCTGATGCGCCCAAGGGGTGGTCCAGAAAAGCACCCTCTGCTTTGTCAGACTTGTTTGATGTAGAATAACTACACGCTACACAAGTCTTTCGCGCATATGGCGCTTTTCTGGACCACTGAGCTCGCAACGAAACGTCAACAGACCCTAGGTGGCGTTCTCAATCAGCAACGGTAGAGTGTTCCGGTTCTATAAATGAATTTCCATGGTATCCCGAAGATTTGATCTGCCTTAAGGGGTATTCCAATAAAAATTCAGGGTTGTCATGAAAGTCTTCGTTGGCGGGATCATCACCGAAACTAATACATTCTCCCCCGTCCCTACCGGTTTTGATGACTATGTCATTGTGCGGCCAGATTCCTCAGACTCTGCGCTGGAAAGCAAGACTCTCACCCATCTGCAAAATCTTATTCAGCAGAAAGGACTGACTTTCTACCCTTCCTTTATTGCGATAGCCGAACCCGGTGGCATAACAACCAGAAGTGCTTACGAGCAGCTACACGAAATGCTTCTGGAAGAGTTGAAACAGCTTCTGCCCGTAGATCTGATACCAATTGAATTTTCTAACTACTGTATAACTGCCCAATCACGGGAGCACAGACTGAACAGTCGACCAGCTTCGCTGCAAAGGTTATTCCAAGCTTCACAGCAACAATCTACAATATTTTCATAACCTGAAAATGCTTTGTTTGATAAGTCATGCTCCCGCATCCACTCCCATAGCCTTTCTGAGCTGTTTAACTCCGGTGCGAATGGT
>NZ_LUKQ02000397.1 GCF_001647025.1 Endozoicomonas atrinae | reverse complement strand
GAAAATCAACATCATTAAAACCTTCGGGTAGCTGTGGTCGACGAGACATCTGTTCTAGATAATGCATGGTAATGATGCCTAAGCATAGTTGGCGGCAGCTTAAGGATTTAGAAAATGCGATTGGTATTATTACTTTAATCAGGTCTATGATCTCTGCCTAAAATGCGTTGTATACCACCCAGTCTTTACACAGCTATCTGCCACTACCCGGCTGAGCGCTATTGGCGCACTGGCCTCTAGTTCCCCCTGCCTGTCTTTTGCTGAAAAAAGAACACTACCAGCCTAAGCTTATTTATTTTGATCTCTTGATCGGGGGAACCCCTATGTATTACTGGTTTATGCTGTTTCTGGCCATTATTACCGAGGTGGCCAGCACATCCTTTATGAAAATGGCATCAGGAAGCAGCCCTGTGATGGGCTATACACTGATGGCTATTTTAATTTCCATTTCCTACTTCTTTCTGTCACAGGCGGTTCGCAACATCCCCCTGGCAATTGCTTATACCATGTGGGAAGGGCTCGGCCTGTTACTGATCAGCCTGATGTCCTGGTATTTCTTTGACGAAACGTTCTCAACCAACAAACTGATAGCCATGGCCTCACTGATGACCGGAATGGTTTTGATGAACCTGGGGGAGAAACTGTCGGAAAAGCAGGAACAGGAAAATAAAGCGCAACCGACCACTGAGAAGGAGCTGCAGCCATGTCAGACCATCTGCAACTGATTGCTATTTTCTGGGTCGTTGCCGCTTCCAGCTGTGACATTATTGGTAATGTACTGACCAAACTGTCCAACGGATTTACCAAAAAGCGGTTCGCTGTGATGGTTATGATCGTACAGATTGCGGCCTTTGTTTTCCTGTCCTTTGCCTTGGAAAGCATTGACCTCAGTATTGCCTACGCACTCTGGGGAGCACTCGGTATTATTGCCACTTCAGTGATTGGCAGAATGATGTTTGGGGAAAGTCTACACCCAGTCAAGGTGCTGGGTATAGGAGTCACACTTATTGCAATTCTGTTCCTGAAACTGTCCATATAATGATGGAGAAACGTCTATGAAGCATAGATCTATATGAGCTGCGACGTAGACGTAACCCAAGCTTACTGTAGGAAAATATGCACTTTAATTTTCTTATCCTATGGAAGAACTTCTTCCTCTTTCAGCATGAAGCCTGATAAAGGCTTAAACACACGCAATACTATCTGATGACTGGACTATGCCCCTACTTTCTCGCTCCTTGCAAATACAAAAATTATGGAATATTTATACCAGCTCTCAACCCAATAAACTCAAGAATAAGAAATATAAAAATCCAGTCACCCGGTTAGAAGCAAGTTTTTAAATCATGCTGTTATTTCCTCAATCGCTCATAGACTTAACCAACAAACTGATTACTTTTTTTGAAAACTCAAAAATAAAATCAGGATTTTATATTTAACATTCAGTTTTTCAATACAAACAAAATAGCTATCAGGTAAGAGGTTTTTATTAGTCTTACCGCGATAATAAATAAGTTCGTTTAATTAACTCTTCAGGCTGAGCTATTTCCCTGAAAAAATACTACCAGAAGAAAATTGGCTGTATGCCACCCAAATACCCCAGTTGATCGAAAAAATGGAATAACCAACTATTCTGTTAGCTATTCAAACAAAATCGAAATATTTTCCTGCTAACAAACTGATAATCATGTATAGATATAAAGGTAGAAATTATGGACGTCAGACCAAGAACGACAGGGTATGGGGTTGCAAAAGACAATAGTAAATTGACTGATAAAGAGAGCCCATCTACAGCCCATGGAGAGGCTTCGAACTATAGAGGGAGGCCCACAATAGCAGTGAATACAGAAGGGAAACTGGGTTACCAAAAACCCCGGGCGACTGAGACTATTGCTATTACTCATTCTAAAGTTTTACACATAGTGAAATATCCTTTAACACCTGATGGTTCAGGTCAAAAAGTTATAGTCGTTAGATTACAGCACTGCAATGATTCAAAAAGAAGTGATTCCGAAATAGAAGAAGCAGTACGATACCTAATACCCTTGCAAGGTCAGGTTGTAGAAGAAAAACTTGGGAAGGGTACCGGAAGTTCAGTATCTAAGTGCTGGGAGTTCCATCCAGAGCTGGAAGACGGTGGTGAGGGCGCTGCCTATGCCATCAAGAGGTCAGACCTTACCGAACCACGTTACTCTACTCAACTGATAGATGATGATGGCAATCACTCTGGTGAGCTGCTTGGTGGAAAAATGGCAGCAACTTTCCCACCAGGGAGTAAGATAAACCCTATTTTAAGCCATGCCCTTTATATTGTTTTAAATCGACAAGACGAAACTATTCGAAGTATTCCAAGCCATTTAGTCCAATCCCAAAGGTTCACTAAGAATGACTTGCTGTGTGCAGTTGTAACATTCACGGCACCTGAAGGTGACGCGCAAGATTTATGCAATGGCGATTGTCCAGCGGATGTATTCAGTAATTTCCGGGACGGAGTGCTGGATGCGATTGTACACTGCCATGAAGGGCAAGTCCCTCATGGTGATTTAAAACTTGAAAATATCCTAATGCTTGATAAAAAAGGAAGTGCTGCTGTTACTGATTTTGGTTTGGCAAAACAGCTTTCATATGACCCAGCTGATAAGAAGAAAGATAAAACTAATGGGTACACCCCTGACCACCTCCCACCAGAATATGCAAAAAAATCTCGTATAGTACGCAAGATGTCACTTTATGACTATGACGTTTGGGCCTACGGCCTTTGCCTTGCCATGATTGCAACAGGCAACAAGGAAATCCCTTTATTTGTTAAGCAATTCACTGCTAGTGCATACTCGAAAGGAGTGAGGCTGAAGGATTTTCTGGATAGAAATAGACATACCAGTGAAATCTCTAAAGAGCTGGAGATGCCATTGATGACTCAAGACACTATTGCCCTGTTAGATTATATATTCCGACCCGAGCTCGAGCGGCCAACTGCGAAGGAAGTAAAAACTTTTCTGATGAGTCAGTCTATGGAGAGTACTGCAACAGAGAGAAGAAAAAGCCCGCAGGGCCAGCCGCTACAAGGTGCTGTTGGCGGAGCACCACAAGCAGCAGCCCCTTCTTCAAAGAATCAGGTCGAAGATGTTATTGCCAAACTTTTAGATCGTAATTTTGAGGCGATTGAAATGTTTTTCAGCCTTTCTGAAAAGGATCAAAAGGAGGTTGCCCATCAACTAGGCGGTCGTCGGAACCTGGAGAAATTGATGGCACAGCTATAGCACCTCAAATAGCCTGAGCAGACAATACCGACTCATCCATCGTATACATAAAGCATATCGGTAGATCGTAAAATTGGTTCCTATCTTACTATTCTTGAATCATCCTAAGGATGGAATCTTGAAAAATAGTGAGCCTGTAAATAATTCTGTGTAAACGCCACCAAAACTATTACTCCTTGAACCGGTCAGGAAACATAATTTCAAACCGGTTCATGGCTGCTTTCCAGTTCCTGATCGGCATGGTCCATTTCTCGGAAGCTTTTTCCATGGCCAGATAGATTACCTTCATGACTGACTCATCAGTCCGAAAAATCTTCCGGTTCTTGATCGCCTTACGAATGACGC
>NZ_LUKQ02000396.1 GCF_001647025.1 Endozoicomonas atrinae | reverse complement strand
GCGTCATTCGTAAGGCGATCAAGAACCGGAAGATTTTTCGGACTGATGAGTCAGTCATGAAGGTAATCTATCTGGCCATGGAAAAAGCTTCCGAGAAATGGACCATGCCGATCAGGAACTGGAAAGCAGCCATGAACCGGTTTGAAATTATGTTTCCTGACCGGTTCAAGGAGTAATAGTTTTGGTGGCGTTTACACAGAATTATTTACAGGCTCTTAATTCCTCATCGATATGTATTGAGTAATTGTTATTTTTTATTAACTACTGTAATTCTTTCTAAGCTTACGCTGATGAAGATTGCCTCTAGATGCCTGAAAGAGTGCTGCTTAGTTATTTTCTTGGACATTAATTGACAGTCATTAGTTTCCTTGAACTATTTCCGTGTTATCCAAAATGGTTATTTCTTAATAAGTTTTTTGATCGCTATCTCTATAAGTATGAAAGGAGAGAGGGTTAGAGGATTTTTTAAAAAACGAAATTCTAATTTTTATTATTAGTTTTATATACCTTTTGAATAAGAAAATATCTGTTTGTCAGTATCAATGATGTTTTATTGATTTTACTGGCTTGATGTCATTAATAAGTTATGGGTGTTTACCTTCGGCTTCAGTTATTTCTGTAAGATTAAACGTCATTAATCTTTGACAAGTAGGGTGGCCGATCATTATTCATTCCATTTGTGATCACTTTTTCTATGTATATTGCTATATGAAGCACTTGCTACGGCCACCCTATTTCCTAAAGCCTGTGTTTCAATCCACAGACAAGTCAAGAAAACTCGTTTCCGGTATCCTGCTGCCCCCTGCCTGAATGTATATCGGTCGCAACAATCCTGATGTCAGATTATGGAATCTGCATAGTAAAAAAAGCCAAGTGTTTGCATGGTGTTATAAACCTCAGGGTCTTTATTTCCTGATCTATCTGTGTTTTAAAAAGCTCAAGAGCTGTTTGCTTGTGACTATTTATATGACCAAAAGGTATATCATGCTTATGCAATAGCTGAGTCATCTGCCTCTGGTGTAATTACCAGACAAAGTTGGACTTTGCCATTTCACCGTTATCCACCAGAATATCCTGAGCGGTCATGCTTTGATTGATGACTGCCATAAAGTAAACCCATTCCGCAATTTCTTCCGAACTGGCCCATTTTGGCAGTAGTGTTTCATCCATAATGGCCTGCCATTTTTCAGGATCGTCCATTACCGGCCTGTTCAGTTCGGTAAGTACTCCTCCCGGAGAAATACTGTTGCAGGTGGCACCGTATTCAGCTACCTGTAAAGCAGTCCATTTTGTATAGGCGACTACGCCGCCTTTGGAGGCCACATATTCTGGAAATTCGGCACCTGTGTGAGCACTGGCAGAGGCCACGTTCACAATGGATTGAATCTCCGGTTGTAAACCGTACTGCCTGGTACAGTTCATCACGCCGCCTAAATTAATGGCGATGTCCTGTGCTGTGTTTTGTACCCCGGCATTGTTGATCAGATGAGTCACGCCCTCAATTTCAGGGAGTAAGTCAGGCTTGGCCACATCGGCCAGTAAATGATGGTAATGGGGACTGACAAGCTCGGTTGGGTTAATATCGATACCCACCACCGTGATGCGCTCATCCTGTAGAAAACGCTGACAAACCGCCAGGCCAATACCTGTGCTGGCTCCGGTAATGATTGCTTTCATAGGCGCTCCCATATTTCTTTGACCTTGATCTTTCTGCATAGATACACGGCGGGTGTATCACACAGGCTGGTCACCACGAAGATACCATAGCTGGTGATGATAATACTGAGCAGGTCTGCTACCGGGAATGTCCCGTAAAATGCGCCAAAGGTGAAAAGGACCGCATTTAATAACTGAGAAATCATGGTCGATGTGTTGTTACGCAACCATAGATATTTCTCAGTAAACCCTGTCCAGTGCCAGATTTTGTGATACAGCCATACATCAAAGCGTTGTGCGACGGCATAAACCACCAGGCCGGTAATCATCAGGCGGGGGGTATTGCTGAAAATAGCCTGAATATGCGGCATTGCAAAATCCAACTCATTGGGACTGAAATACAGCCAGCTCTGGGAAATGGCAATAAAAAGTACAGAGGTAAAAATTCCAACGTTCACCGCATAGTTGGACCATTTCTTACCTCCCACCTCGCTCAGGATATCGGTCACCAGAAAGGTGGTGGCAAACATAATATTTCCCAGAGTCATCTCCATACCGAAGGCGTTGATTTGCACCAGTACTTCAATATTGGCGGCCACGACAGCCAGTACGGTGTAACACAGAAGCCCCACCTTACCAAAGAGCCGATAGGTTAAAATGACCATGGCATAAAATAAGAACAGCTGGCCAATCAATAATAATTCGTTCAAGTGTACTCTCTGATATCAGCGGCTTTTTATGGTATTACGGGTAGCGATTAACGGCTGTTTGCGTGTATTTTTCAATACCAACATATACCGAAATATGAAGACCAGAACTTGAATCCTGCATTCTGGAACCTTACTAACCTCCCATTGGTCAGTTAGGAAAACTGCGAATAAGTCCCTTTTTCCAAAGGCAGTGTCAGTAATACCAGGGGTTACCGAAGGTGAGAGCGGACTTATTCGCACCTTCCTTAATCGATTAGTATCGCGTACCAGTAAATGATTGATTTTTTCAACACAGACAAGATTACCGTGACTGGGCAACCTTTTATGCTCAGGCATATCAGAGCATTTATCAGTAGGCATACTCAATATCCATTTTACGAATGTCAGTCAGAATATTTTTCAGTATTGTGGGTATTAAATCTCTTTCCACCCTGTGTTTTTCATCAACCTGTATTTTATCTGTATGAAGTTGTTGCTGATTAGGCTGTTTTTTTTGAATGGAAGCTTTGTATTCGGATAACTCCTTTTGTTGCCCTTCTTTTTTTATATGCTTTTGATGGTTTGCATGGCCAGAATCCAGCTTGATTATTTTTGATATTTTTTTGTATCCTGCTCATGTTTTCTTTTATTTTTATCATTTTTAGGTGATGGTTGAATGTCTATATGGAGTGTATTGTAACTGGCTGCAGCGGATACAAGCACATTATTATTTAACCTGTTGTTGTCATTGAATTGTATTGTTTGTCAAGTTCTCAGATAGCTCTAGGAATATTGATTTTCCATGGCAGGGTATTCATTCGTTGCAAGTAGTACTAAATATCATGGTTGTTAATAAAAAGCACTCGTTTATGACCGTGATGAAATGAAACCATCGGTTTATGGTTCAGTGCAGGCATTGTCATTAATGCAATATCCTGATAGATAGTGATTATTTTATTTTTCTTAGAGCAAGGTGAGCTAATAAAGTTTCATTGTTTTTATTTTTCTGGTTTCGGAGTATAATTCAAGTGCCTGATGGTTAACTAACTCTAGTTGAATAAGATTCGAGTTTGGTCATTGTCATTGTTATTGTTCTTTTTTAAATCAACAGTTTTAAAAAACAGTGATTGACTTTTGTCAATACTCCGGACACTATTATGCAGCGATAGCACCATAGCTACTTAGCTCCTCATAAGTATTCATGACTTTTTCGTCATTCATTGCCAAGCCTAACTTCTCAAAAACTCTGTGCATCAGGTTCTGAT
>NZ_LUKQ02000395.1 GCF_001647025.1 Endozoicomonas atrinae | reverse complement strand
GATCATCCTGAGTTTTAATCTGACTGGCTATTTGATCTACCAGTTTTTCGTTGATTTCAACGCTCATTGTTATTCTCCATTTTGGAGTATTAACGACAAGCGTTTACACAATTTAAATTACATTCCCTCATCCCAATTTTACGATCACTCAGAACCGTAGTTCCTATCTGTAAGTCGATCAGACCGGGAATTGAACGCAGTTCTTCAGAGTGCTTGATCAGCGTAGAACGATCCTGTTGATCACCCGCATTGTTTAGCCAGACCAGTACAATGTGCTTAATACCGTGGGCAGGAATGGTATCTGTAGTTGAGGCGCATCCACCCAGTATGATCAGGCTAAAGAGTAGGACGAAGCCAGATAAATGTTTCATGATTCTCTCCTGAAAATACTGTGTACAGGTTTTATTGTTCTTTAAATAGTTGTGAAGCATTAAGGTGGATAATGATATCAGCAGAAGCTGGAAATCGTGTACTCTGCGCTACTGCTGATAACTTTATTTGGCTGTTCAGGCACCAATAGACTTATACAAGGCATCCAGCCCCATTTTTCCGGCCATTTTTTTGGTTTCCTGACGGGAGGATTCATCAAAGCCAGTATACACCAGGTCTTCCTGTGGCAACTCATCAAGGAAGCGGCTGGGCATCGTATCAATGATCTCGCCAAACTGCTTTCTCTGCCCGGCCAGTGTCATGGTCAGTGATTTCCGGGCTCGCGTAATGCCAACGTAAGTAAGGCGACGCTCTTCCTCAATATTATCCTCTTCAATACTGGTTCGGTGAGGCAGCAGCTCCTCCTCCATTCCCATCATATATACATGGGGATACTCAAGACCTTTTGAGGCATGGAGAGTCAGTAGCTGAACACGGTCAGCATCTTCCTCTTCCTCGTTACGTTCCAGCATATCCCGAAGAATCAGCCTGGCAATAGCGTCTTCAACCGTTCTGTCTTCATCTCCCCGCTCCAGGGTTTGTTGAAGTGCATCCACCAGAAACCAGACATTGGCCATGCGTTTTTCAGCCTGAGCCGGTGTTGAAGAATGCTGCATCAGCCAGTTTTCATAATCAGTATCCGCAATCATTTCACGAACTACCTGCATAGGGTCTTCGCTGGTTTGCAGCCGTCGTGAAACATCATCCATCCAACCGGTAAAGCGTCGGAGTCTTTCTGCATACTGAGGTGCCAGATCTTCTTCAAGAGCTGCTTCTTCACAGGCCTTGTACATACTGATGTGGTGTTTGTTGGCGTAATTGCCCAGCTTCTCCAGTGTTGATGGCCCGATTTCCCGCTTTGGTGTATTCACCACCCGCAGAAAAGCGTTGTCATCATCCTGATTAATCAGCAGGCGCAGGTAGGCCATGATGTCCTTCACTTCTGCCCGGGCAAAGAACGAGGTGCCACCATTAATATGGTAAGGAATACCATGGTGCTGAAGCTTCAGCTCCAACAACCGCGACTGAAAATTCCCCCGGTATAGAACGGCATAATCTTTATAGCTGTTATCGTGCCGAAGTTTGTGAGCGATGATTTCCGTGGCAATCCGCTCACACTCCATTTCGTCATTTCGGCATTTAATAACACGAATTTCATCTCCAACACCCATCTCACTCCATAATGTTTTTTCAAACACATGTGGATTGTTGGCAATCAACGTATTCGCTGCCTTCAGAATCCGGCTGGTGGAACGGTAATTCTGTTCCAGCTTGATGACCTTTAAGCTGGGATAATCTTCTTTCAGCTGTGCCAGGTTTTCAGGCTTGGCGCCACGCCAGGCATAAATGGACTGGTCATCATCACCCACTACGGTCAACTTACGGCGGTCGCCTACCAGTCGCTTGACCAGCTCATACTGAGCACCATTGGTATCCTGGTACTCATCCACAAGCATATAGTGAACTTTATCCTGCCAGCGTTGCTGAACCTCTGGATAATTTCTGAATAACTCAACCGGTTTCATGATCAGGTCATCAAAGTCCACTGAGTTATAGGCTTTCAGCATACGGTTATAGTGTTCATAAACAATTGCTGCAGTCTGCTCCCAGGGCTGCCTTGCCATCTGTAACGCCTGGGCCGGGGTGATCAGATCATTTTTCCAGTTGGAGATGCAGTGTTGAATCTGATCCACACCATTGTCATCCGCAGAGGCATCCCGCTGCATCAGGTCGGTAATCAGTGACCGGGCATCCTGCTGGTCAAAAATTGAAAACCCAGGTTTATAGCCCAGAATTTTGTACTCACGACGAATAATATTCAGACCCAGGTTATGGAACGTAGAAACGGTCAGTCCTGAAGAGGCTTTGCCTTTTACCAGCTTGCCAACCCGTTCTTTCATTTCCCGGGCGGCTTTATTGGTAAAGGTAACGGCCACAATGTTTTTGGCGCTGATGCCACACTGTTGAATCAGGTAGGCAATTTTGGTGGTGATAACACTGGTCTTACCACTGCCTGCCCCCGCCAGTACCAGCAGGGGAGTATCGATATATTTTACGGCCTCAGCCTGTCGATCATTGAGTCTTTGCACGCGTTCTGTTTCAGGCAAGTCATGGGAGTTAAGTGCCTTAGTATACCAAGGTTAGGGGAGTGGACGATATGTATGCTCTTCAGATAAATGCTGGGCGGGGTTTACTTAAACCAGTTCTCAAAGGTCTTTTGAGTCGCCTTTTGTGACAGTTTTTCGGTGATGGTATCCGTCAAGGTATCTTTCAGCTCTTTTGTCCAGCTATGACTGCTCTCCTGTGCATCGGGGTCATTAAATGGCATCAGCACATAAGCTGGTGTGTAGTTGGCTTTTTTGTGCAGGTCAGTGAGTTTGCTGTGGCTATCCCGTTCAGGCTGGTAAACGGTAATGTTCATTGGGTTTCCAGCTTTCAGTGTGACGGAAGCGGATCCTGTTTGAACCGTATTACAGACGCCTTTTGTCAGAAGAAAGGTGGTCAGGTTCGAGCCATGGGGCTGGGCAATTACTATTTCAGCTTCAAGAGGGAAGTCCATGATTGAGAGTTTTTCTACCTTGCCATCATCAATGGCCTGCTTCAGATGTACCATTTTTGTATCGGTAAACTTGGGGATAAAGACTGATTCCTCACCTTCCTTTTGCTGATATAAGCGGGCGTTTTGTAATGAACCCTTTCTTATATCCAGAGAGACAATGGACCAGTCTTCCTGAAGTTCAACAATCATTGAGCCGCAGTGAAACTGGTTGGCTTCTGCACCAAATAGCTCATCACCAAGCACGGTGTTGGTAAGAAGAAAAGGCAGAATGGAATAAGCGGCTTTTGTATATCTAAACATGGAGGGAACCTGAAATAAGGAGGTCACAGGTTATTAATTTAGAACTGGGTCCTAATTTTGCACTGCTTTTGATATTGCATATGACTACTAAAAGTAGTGTATTTATTAATATTGAGCCTGTAAATAATTCTGTGTAAACGCCACCAAAACTATTACTCCTTGAACCGGTCAGGAAACATAATTTCAAACCGGTTCATGGCTGCTTTCCAGTTCCTGATCGGCATGGTCCATTTCTCGGAAGCTTTTTCCATGGCCAGATAGATTACCTTCATGACTGACTCATCAGTCCGAAAAATCTTCCGGTTCTTGATCGCCTTACGAATGACGC
>NZ_LUKQ02000394.1 GCF_001647025.1 Endozoicomonas atrinae | reverse complement strand
ACCATTCGCACCGGAGTTAAACAGCTCAGAAAGGCTATGGGAGTGGATGCGGGAGCATGACTTATCAAACAAAGCATTTTCAGGTTATGAAAATATTGTAGATTGTTGCTGTGAAGCTTGGAATAACCTTTGCAGCGAAGCTGGTCGACTGTTCAGTCTGTGCTCCCGTGATTGGGCAGTTATACAGTAGTTAGAAAATTCAATTGGTATAATCAGTAGCGGAACATGCCTTCGGTGACGAAAGGTCTGATACGCTTCAGCATCTCTTTGAAGCAGCCGCTGTTACCGGCAACGATCTGGTTGTTTTTCATGTAGGTGTGACCACCTTTGAAGTCGCCAACCAGTCCGCCAGCTTCCTGAATCATCAGGACACCTGCGGCCATATCATAATCCTGCAGGCCGATTTCCCAGAACGCATCCAGGCGACCGGCAGCAACATAAGCCAGGTCCAGTGCTGCAGAGCCGGCACGGCGAATGCCGGCGGTATCGCCCAGCAGGGTTCTCATCATGTTCAGGTAGCTGTCCAGATGGTTGATGCCTGGGTTCATGAATGGAATGCCGGTACCGATCAGTGCGCCTTCCAGGTTTCTGCGATTGCCTACGCGGATGCGCTTGCTGTTCAGAGTGGCACCATGGCCACGACTGGCGCAGTACTCCTCCTCTTTGAGAGGGTCGAGAATAACGGCGTGTTCAAGACGACCACGGTATTGAACGGCAATGGATACCGCAAAATGAGGAATGCCGTTGATGAAGTTGGTAGTGCCGTCGAGAGGGTCGATGATCCAGAGGTAATCTTTGCCTTCGCCTTTACCTTCACGGTGTCCGCTTTCTTCACCGTAGAATCCATGGTCAGGGTAGGTTTTGCTCAGAGAAGCGATAATGGCTTTCTCGGCAGCCTTGTCTACCTCGGTTACAAAGTCGTTACGGCTTTTGAACTCGACATTGACGTGATCGAGATCTTTGTAGGCGCGGGCTATGATTTCGCCAGCCTGGCGCGCTGCACGCAGCGCCATATTAACCATCGGTTGCATAGGCTTAATTACATCTGAAATGTGAAAGATCGTATGGGGATGGAATTATACCGGATTCGCAGATCCGATTGTATCCTGGCAGTGATGAGTATGAGCTATCGCTCAATCAGCTGCGCAGCCATCCGGCGTGTAAAAATGTTTATCCAGTAGAGATGACAACATTTTTACGAAAAAGTGGGGGCGGATTCTGACAGGATGCGTCTTAACTTGCAATGGAGCATATGCTTCCGCTGGTCAGTAGTTTTACTATAAGTAGCTAAACAGATGAAATCAGGATTCTTCTGACTCTTTGTTCCGGGACTTGCTGTTATTGCATCTACGGTCACATGGCTAGGAGGCTGTGTTCCCTCCGTGGGGCCTTACACAGCTACCTGCCAGGTAGTCTGAAATATTTGATTTCATATGGTCAGCTACTTGGGCTTGGCATTGGCTGTAATTTGGGTACACTGACGAGCTGATACTACACAAAGCTAGAGATTCCTGCGGTGCTCGACAATATTTCCATTGTACTGGTTAATCCTTCCCATCCCGGTAACATCGGGGCTGCTGCCCGTGCCATGAAAACCATGGGGTTAAGCCAGTTATGCCTGGTCGCGCCGGATGACTTTCCATCCGGCACCGCAACAGCACTGGCCTCTGGAGCTGACGATATCCTGAGAAATGCCAGGGTCTGTGAAACGCTGGATGAGGCTCTTGCGGATTATCAGTTTGTGGTTGGCACCAGTGCGCGAGTGAGGGGCGTGTCTCTCCCGCTGGTGGATCCTCGAGACTGTGCCCAGAGTATCATTGATGAAGCAATGACTCATAAGGTTGCTCTGATTTTTGGTCGGGAAGATAAGGGGCTGACCAATGAGCAATTGAGACGCTGTCATCTGCAGGTTCATATTCCAACCAATGAAGCGTTCAGTTCACTCAATCTTGGAGCTGCAGTACAGGTACTTTGTTACGAATTGCGCATGATGCAGTTGATCAGTGCTGATGCGCTTGAGATGCCCCAGCCCCGCAGTCATGAGTTGGCAAATATGGATGATATGGAGCGTTACTATGATCATCTGTATCAGGTGTTGATGGAGATTGGTTTTCTTGATCACAGCAGTCACGAGAAGATTATGGCCAAATTGCGACGTCTTTATGGGCGGGTTCGCCCTGATAGTGTTGAGCTGAGTATTCTGCGGGGGATCCTGTCAGAAACTCAGCGATGTCTTGCTTCGGAAGAAAAAGAATGAATAAGTTAGCTGCTTGCTTTTAAAGCAGTGATGCAAGCTTCTGGGATTATTGATTTGCTGGTTCTTGGTCAGAAGCTTTTAAGATTGTGGGGGCTGGGTTGATGTGACCTTCCCACAATCAGGCAGGGATAATAACAGACAGGCGTAGACCATGTTTGAGCGAATAAAAGAAGACATCAAAACGGTAATGGCCCGTGATCCAGCTGCCCGGAACACGTTCGAGGTGGTTACTAATTATCCCGGGCTGCATGCGCTTTTGCTGCACAGGGTATCGCATAAACTCTGGAAGGCCGGTTTTCTCTGGTTGGGGCGCATGCTTTCAACGTTTAATCGCTGGTTAACCGGTATTGAGATACACCCGGGAGCGACCATCGGGCGACGCTTTTTTATCGATCATGGTATGGGTGTTGTTATTGGTGAAACCGCGGTAATCCATGATGATGTTACGCTCTATCATGGAGTGACGTTGGGTGGTACTTCACCCAATAAGGGTAAGGAGCATCCAGCTAATCAGGGCAAGCGTCACCCCACGTTGGCTAATGGCGTTGTTGTCGGTGCTGGTGCAAAAGTGCTTGGGCCATTTGTTGTCGGAGAGGGAGCCAGGGTTGGGTCAAATGCGGTGGTTGTACGTGAAGTGCCCCCTGGAGCAACCGTTGTTGGTATTCCTGGCAGGATTGTGAAGAAGCCAGAGGTTGCTGACAGCAATGATGAGCGTCGTCATGCCAATGCAGAAAAGATGGCAGAAAAAATGGGCTTTGATGCCTATGCGGTCACTTCTGAAATGCCTGACCCGACCGCACATGCCATTTCGGCCATGCTGGATCATCTTCATGAAGTGGATTCCCGCTTTGATACTTTGTGCCAGGTGTTAAAAGACAATGGTCTTGAGTGCAAGGTGCGACCATTGCCTGAGTTAAAGAAGGAGGATTTCGAGGCGGTTAAGGATGATAATAGAGAGGTTCTTGCAGAGTAGCAGTGTTTATTTTACTGGATGTTGAATAATTTGGTTTATCCTGCGAAGCTGATAACAGATACCTTATCAATGAAAGGTATCTGTTATTGCGCGGTCATTGAATAATGGCTGCGCGTGTTTTCTTAAATTATTAAGAATAACTATTTTCTATAGTATGGTTCCTATCTTTTATATGAAGCCTGTAAATAATTCTGTGTAAACGCCACCAAAACTATTACTCCTTGAACCGGTCAGGAAACATAATTTCAAACCGGTTCATGGCTGCTTTCCAGTTCCTGATCGGCATGGTCCATTTCTCGGAAGCTTTTTCCATGGCCAGATAGATTACCTTCATGACTGACTCATCAGTCCGAAAAATCTTCCGGTTCTTGATCGCCTTACGAATGACGC
>NZ_LUKQ02000393.1 GCF_001647025.1 Endozoicomonas atrinae | reverse complement strand
TGGCATCTTCCAGACCGGTCACTGCTGCCGCTGCACCCGATGCCTGAAGCCCTTTCATGCCCAGTGCCGACAACCCTTTACTGGCCACACCGCCGGGTATCATGGACGGTGCCAGAGAGCCAACCCCGGAGGCAAACTGGAGGCCAAAACCGGCAGCGGTACTGCCCTCGGTCAGCCCGAACCGGCCTTCGCCTTTCTTCTCGATCCCGAACCCCTGCATCGCCTCCACACTGGACGGGGACATATTGTCGAGCTGTTCCTCGGACTTTTCTCGCAGCCAGTCACTGGCGGCATTATGGCCATCGCCGCCCACCAGTCGGCTCGCACCGGATACCAGGTCAGCCGCACCGGCATAACCGCCATGCCAGAGAGCGTCCCACAGGTCACCGGCATAGGATCTGTCCGGGTTGCCACGGCGGCGGGTATGCTGATCAAACAGGGAACGGGCTTCCCGATGGTAGCCCTCCGGTATCTGGGGCTTGAGATAGTGCCGCCAGTACTGCTCCCGCAGCCGTTCCTGTTCCTGATCGTCCCCCTGCTGAAACATCGGGGTCGAGCTGAAATCATTCCAGTTCATAGAATCGTCCTTGAAAAAACGCTGGCCGCCACCCGCTACCCGTTCCCCATAAAAGCGGGTCAGTTGCTTTGCATGTCTTTTTCGGGAAGCGGGCAGCGTGAAACGGTCTGTTACCGTCCGGCTGAGGGATGGAAGTGACGGAAGGTGCCGGGGGTGCGGTTCAATGGGTTGTAACCGGGATAGCCATAACCCTGCCCCTGCTTCGGCACAGCGGCATTGGGCGTCACCGGAGGGGGTGGTGGCGGTGTCATTGCTTCCCCGCCCCCCAATGCCTGCTTCAAAGCCGCCAGCGGGTCCTGCTGCGGCTGTTGCTGCTGACCAAACAGATCAAACCCCAATGTCCGGTTCGGGGTTTCCTCCCCGGTGGTGACATAGCCCGGATTGCGGGGGCCATACTGTTTCATCAGTTGACCGTAATGATCCTGAATCGCCTCAGGCAGCTGGGCTTTCTGGTCTTTGGGGCTCAACCCTGCTACATCGGCCTGTGCCTGCTGGGCAGCGACTTCCTGTAATTGCTCGATCAGCTTGCCGGGATCATTGACCTTATTGCCCGGATCAAAGGTCTGCTTCTTCTGACCGGCAAAGTTGTTCAGGTTGGAGAGGGAGCTGAGGTAGAACTGCTTCACCGGGTTGCCATCGTCACCGAGCAGGCTGACCATCGGGTCTTCATTGCGGTCGCTGTGATTGAAGCGGATACCGCTGACGTTACTGGCCTTGATGCCGGGGTGCTGGTTAATAAACTCGATGGCGTCCTGCGCATCCCGTGGGTCCTGCCCCTGATGGTATTTTTGCAGCATCCGGTTCAGCTTTCCGGCGTCCTGCGTCAGGGGGCTTTGCACCGTTTCCCTGCGCTCCATGGGCATTCCGTAACCGGCCTGACCGCCTTGCTGACTCTGCCTGGCGCCCATGCCATTACCCGGCTGAATACTCTGGGGCATCTGCCCGAACCCGTAGGGCTGACCATGAATGGCGGCAAATCGCTGCTGCCGGTCGTAGAACTGGTTCAGGTCGTTCTGGTCAATCTGCTGCTGGTTCAGCGCCTGCTGCTGTTGCTGACCGGCGTACTCCTGCTGCTGTCGGCGCAGCTCACCAAGGCGTTGGTTGATGGCGTACTGTTCATCGGCGTAACCGGGCACTTTGGTACCGTGGCCCAATGAATCAAACTTGTTCTGGTAAACCCTGCCATCCGGTCCGATGTACATGGTGATCCTCCCTGATCCTGTGGATTAATACTCGTAATCAAACGACTCGCGGTAATTCCACTGCCCGTTGTTATCGTAGGTCTGCACCAGTCCGTTCTGCCAGCGGTTCGCTGCCTGGTTAAACGCCTGATTCTGCGCCGCCAGCTTCATCTCGTCCTGCTTGAAGCCATAACCCAGATCGTACTGACGGGCGGCTTCATTGAGCTGGTCGTACTTGATCTTGTTGTCGGTGAACATATCCGCCGCGACCTTGTAGACACTGGCCGCACTGCTCAGGCCATCGGTGGCGGTTTTGGCGGTATCCAGGCCCAGCTCCGCTACATCCAGGTTGCGATTCCAGCTCTCTTCCCTGGCGGTGTCCCTCACCTGATTCTGGATGGCCGAGAGTCCCGCCGCCTTGTGCAGGGCATTGCTTGTACCAAACCCGGCAAACCGTGCCGAATTGGGATTCACGCCCATCCGGCGCATATCCCGTTCGTACTCCGACTGTTGCAGGTCCGCATTGGCCTGATAGTCGCTGGTCGCCTCCCCCAACCGGCTCTCCAACTGGGCATCCGATACCGTGGCGTTGTCGCCCAGGTACTGGAAGTTGGGCTGGTAGTTGTCAAACACATCAAACAGCTTGTCGCCGTAGTCTTTCAGCTTGTCTGCAACATCGGTGGCCGCGTCGATATTGAGCTGGTAACGCTGCTCACTGTCGTCGTAGGCGTAGCGGCGGGGGATGTCTGGCATTTGTGGCTGAGCTTCGTTTCTTCTCCAAAAGTGGTTGCTGCCAGACCCCAGAGAGAAGGTATTGAAGCTTCCCATCTGATCCAGACTTTTCTGATAAGCACTGTTACCGGTCAGGCCGTAACTGTTGCCTGAGTCCGGTCTGCCTATACGGGTGTAGCCTTGTGATCGTGACATGCCCATGGTTATTCTCCTGTTTATTCGCCCGTGGCCGTTTATTCGCCGGTGGCCGTCCAGTGGATAATGGCGTCGGATACGCTGACATCGGTGGCACCGAGGTCGTAGGCGGTGGTGTCCCAGTAGAAGTGGTTCAGCGGGGCATCACTGACCGGTTGCGCCCGCTGGTAATAGATGGTGGCCGCAATGTCGCGGATATGAACATAAGCCAGACTGGTAGGAACGTAATCCGGCTCGTAAAAGCTGCCAGCCTGTGACTGCCCGTCATATCCAGCCCTTTCTGCCCAGAGTTCCACTTCCGGGTAGATATTGCCGTCTTTGTGAACCACATCCTCCCAACGCATGGAAATATCCGTAAACCGGGTGACTTCCCACTCCCTGTTGATGGTGTTAGTGGACGTGGTTTTCTCGTAGGTGTTGTATTCTCCCCGATCATTGGGGAGTCGCACTCTGGCAATGCCTTTAATTACATCCTGTCCCCAGGCTTTGCTGTCATAGCGATAGAGGTTTCTGACCTCCAGCCGTATATCCACCTTGGCGAAATACAAAATCCGGTTGATCTCCCACCCCGAACCGATTTGCGGGTCACCAATGCTAATGGTGTGTCGGAAGGTCTGTGCTGAATTGGTGGGACTGAGGGTTTTCTGGTAGGGGTTGGCAATCTTGTTCTCATCCCGGTAGTCGTAGGTAACGCTGCCACTGTTGAACGTACCCTCACGGTCTTCCGCTAAAAAATACAACCCCACCTCATAGCGGCCCTGGGTCATGGTCTGGCTGAGTTCGATGTCGTGGGTGGTGAATTGGTCGACGTCAACGGCCACCGTTTCCCCGTCGATCCACTCCCCCCATTGCTGCCGGTACCGGAGGGTCACGCTCACCTTACGGTTCTGCCAGGTACCACCGCTGCCGGTGGAACGCTGGCTGGCAACCCGCCCTTTCA
>NZ_LUKQ02000392.1 GCF_001647025.1 Endozoicomonas atrinae | reverse complement strand
AGTACTGGATACGGTATCGCCTCAAATCAACCGGCGAGGAATTTGTGACAGGGACGGATAGAGGCCAGTTCTCATCCCATGAGATTAAGGCTGTAGAAGACAAAAGCCTTTTGACGGATGAGAAGTTGAACGGCCTGAAAGATCAGTTCGATGGAACGATTGAAGCCAACCAATAAGAAGGAAAATACCATGAGCAAAGTAATTTCACTGGAAAAAAATTCACTCATTCCGGCAGCAATTCCCACTCCTCAAATTGAGGAGTGGCCAACACAGGGGGCTGAGATGAACGGTTTGAAAGAGCAGTATGGCGGAGCATTAAAGACAAGCAATCAAAAGAAGGAAAAAACCATGATTGAAATAAACACTCTTGATCAAGCTGAACTGGTTCTGCGCAGAAACAACCTGGTTATCAATGAACTGGTTGAAGGGAAAAGTCTGCTGGATATATGTGGTTATAGTTATACAGAGAAAAATTATGGCCAGAGATTACAACGCCAGGTTATTGCACATAACTTTATAGAAAATAGAGATTTTTATTTATCCACCATCAATGGTGGAAAAGGCAGGCCGCAGAAAATCTGGGAGTTTACGGTTGACGCTGCTAATCATGTACTTCTATCTGCAATGACACCTGAAGGCAAAAGAGCAAGACAGGAAGCCATTGAAGATCGAAAAGCAAAACAAAGATCAGAGAAAGGGATCAATTGGGAAATGCTTTACGAAAAAATGGATGAAGTATTTGGTCATTCCATTTTCTCAACGTTAAATTCACACGATCAGGATCAAAGAGTCTCTGCTGCGGAGAAAAGAATTGAAGATATAGAGCATCAGCTGGAAGACCCAACCAACCGTATCCATTTGACCGAGCCACCAGAGGGGTACGCCTGTGCTTCTGTATTGCAGGAGTTCATCCCTTACAGCTTCTCCTTTGTTAAAAAGACCATCCGATACTTCAAACTGACACCCGTCTATTACATCACCCAATCCGCAGATGGTGAGCGCTATCCAGTCCGCTCATACAACATTGAGGACTTTATGACTGCCGCTGAACTGGTGGAAGACGAGGCGAAGCAGATTTCCCGTTGCTACAAGGAGCATCCTATCGTCGGTCGCTTCAGAAATCGGTAAGGCATCAAAACATCAATTCCAGTTCCTCAAAATTGAGGAACTGAAAAAGGACGGCAACAAATGGACATTACCAAAACCTATCGCTTTATCCCGGCCAGCAATCCGCCAAAAGAAAAGTTAGATATTGTGGGCTACCACCCTGACAACGGCTTTTGCTTTACCACGTTTGAAGACGGAGCGTTTTATCCACAAGTAACCCACTATATGAAAGTGGATGATTCACCCTTCGACCGCTATGCCGAGGCTGCGACCAGTGAAACCATTGATTTTCTGGAAGGCCAATTAGAAAGCATTCAAAACCAGACCATTCAACTCCGTGACCTGTTCGCCATTGCAGCACTGGTCGGAGAGTTTGCCGCTAACCGTGGTACGACCATCGAACAGGCCGTGAACTTTTCCTACACCATCGCTGATCGGATGCTAAAGGCGAGGGAGGCAGGTGATGAAAGTTAGATGCTATTCGACGACTGATGATTTGGTGCATGACATTACTATTGATGGCGAGGGAAGAAGCTCCAATATTCTCAAAATTGAATTTAAGCAGGTGCCGTTCGTTGATAAAGCATTCATCAATCGAATACTCGATGCCCTGATGCATGAAGTCAGGGAGCAGTTTATGGCATGGAATGCTGATAATGAATTTGGCCGTAACCCGACTTATTTTGACCGGAAAAAGGCCGAACGCACTGCTATAAAAATCATTGAAGATATGAAGCGAGGCTCCAATGGCTTATGAACTCCGCTGGTATCAGTCGGAGGCCATTGATGCGATCTATCAATACTTCAGCGCCTCCGATGGTAACCCGTTGGTCTGTGTCAGTACTGGTGGTGGTAAGTCGGTCATCATTGCTGATTTTATCCATGGTGTATTAAAGCACTGGTCAGACCAACGCTTCCTGATCCTCTCTCATGTAAAAGAGATTATTGAGCAGAACCATGAAAAGATCGTCACGCTCTGGCCAGAGGCTCCGACTGGTATTTACTCGGCCTCGATGAAGTCGAGGGATACGGACGCACAGGTATTGTTTGCCAGTATTCAGAGTGTTCATAAACGAGCAGAGCAGCTTGGCCACTTTGATCTGTTACTGATTGATGAGGTACATACCCTGAATAGTGAGCGTTCGGAGTCAATGTATACCGGCTTCATTAACTCCCTTCGGGAAATAAACCCTGCCCTAAAAATAGTTGGCTTTACGGCCACCCCTTATCGGATGAAACAGGGCTTGCTGACGGAGGGAAAGAACCCGCTCTTTAATGAGATTGTCTACGAGACAGACATTCAACGACTAATAGATGATGGCTTTCTATCGCCGCTCCGTTCCAAGGCCGGTAAGGAAAAGATCGACCTTAATGGCGTGAGAACACGGCAGGGTGATTTTCTCACAAGCGATATGGAGGATGCCGTAAAGAAAAATGATGTGACGGAAAAAGCGGTCACTGAAATCATCGAGTACGGTGAGGACAGAAAAGCATGGCTGATCTTCTGTGTCAGTATCGCCCACGCCGAATGGGTCAGAGACTTGTTAGTTGATGAGGGTATAGTCGCTGAATGTATCACTGGCGGCACTCCGAAGGATGAGAGGGCGCAGATACTAGCCGACTATAAAGCAGGTAAGATCAAAGCCCTCACAAGCCAAGGCGTACTGACTACAGGCTTTGATGCCCCACTCACTGACATGATCGCACTTCTCCGGGCAACCAAATCACCCGGGTTGTATGTCCAGATATTAGGCCGAGGCCTCCGTATTAGCCTGGAGACAGGCAAGACTGATTGCTTAGTACTCGATTACGGTGGCAACGTCGAGAGGCATGGACCGCTAGACCGGATCAGCGTTGACCATATCAAGGCAGGTAAAGGGACGGGCGAAGCCCCAATCAAGGAATGCCCTGAATGCTTTGAACTGATCCTCGCAGGCCTCCGGGTATGCCCTGCCTGCAACTATGAATTTCCTGAACGGGAAAAGCACGAATCGGAAGCATCCAGTGCAGCCTTGCTCGCCTCCCAGGTTGAGCCTGAATGGCTCGATGTGGATGAGATTATCTATAACCGCCATGAAAAGAACAGCAAGCCGCCCTCTGTCCAAGTCAGTTATCGGTGCGGATTTTCAACCGTCCGTGAGTGGGTCTGCTTTGAGCATGGCGGGTATGCACGACAAAAGGCTGTCTTGTGGTGGGTAAAACGCTTCGGCCACGAACCGCCACCGGAGTTCACCGATGATGCCATCGACCGGCTAATCAACGTCCGGGATATGCGTGAGCCCTGCCGGATAGAAGTCATTCAGGACGGTCGTTGGCAGCGGGTCAGGGCTTATGACTTTACCACCAAGGAAGGGACTCCGAGCGAATGGAATGACAACCCGGCTCTCAGGCCGAGGCAGAATGACGCCTTTGAGGCTGGCCACTTTGATGTTTTTGATACGGATATTGATTTTTAGGGAGATAGGGATATGGATATTGTTCAAAAGTGCGAGAAAGATCACACCATGATTCATTGTTTTGAGT
>NZ_LUKQ02000391.1 GCF_001647025.1 Endozoicomonas atrinae | reverse complement strand
GGGTGTGATGGACTAATATCAGCCCTGCATCCGGGTTCACAATATCCCGTAATTGCTCTACTCGTTCTTTCAGGAAAAACAGCATCGCATTGTTGTCATTTTCACTGCTGCCATCCGGTCCCGGGTCAAAGACATTACGAATCGGGTCGATCACGATCACATCCGGCCCTTCAGGGAAGGCATCCCGAATTGCCCTCAGGATTAAGGGCATGCCTTTCTCATTCAGAATCAGGTTCAGCCTTGCTGTCACCACCAGATTTTCGCGGACACGAGTCATCTGATACTGTTCAAGCGGGAGCCTCTTCACCCGTTCCCGCAGGTAGTGATATTGCACCTCAGCTTGCAGATAAAAGATCTTGAGCGGCTTGCTCGGACGCATATCAAGGAAGGTTAGCCCTGCCGACATGTGGGCCAGCAGATTCAGCAGGAAGTCACTCTTACCGACTTTAGGTGCACCACCAACCACCAGCATACCGCCGGGTGTCAGCACTCTTGGACTGAGCAAGTCTTCAGGCATGGGTGAGTCATCGTCCAATAGTTCACCCAGTCGATAAAATGGCACCGATTCTTTAATGGTTTTGCGGGGTGTAGTTACCAACCACTGTCGGATATCAAACCCTTCAGCAATGGCATCAGCAGCATCCCATTTCTCAGGACTGCTTTCAGGTGGTTTGAGAATCACAACACTGACTGCGCCAATATCAACAATGGCTCTGGCTGCACTGTGAGCATAAGCAAAACCGGCTTCATCATGATCCGGCCAAATCATCACTCGCTTGTCTTTGAGGGGAGACCAGTCCGTTTTTTCAACCGGTGCCTTCGCTCCATTCATGGCCGTGGTGGCACAATAGCCATTATCAATCAGTGCTTGCGCTGCTTTTTCTCCCTCCACCAGCCAAACGTCCGTAGACTGTTTGATCCCCGGCTGGTTATACAATGGCCTTGGATTAGGAGCCTTGGTCTTGCGTGCTTTAACATCCCAGGGTCTGAACTCCTTACCCTCTGGTGTATCGTAACGATAGACACAGGCGATCAAACTGCCTTCAGCATCGTAGTAGTCCCACTTGCCAGTGTGTGCACCAAGATCTTCGTAGTCGTCCTGGTAACTGGCTAATGCTGGTGGGCTGGTTGATGGTAGCCCTAACCAATCAGCCATTGCGCGTATAACCTCAGGAAAGTCATTTTTAGGATCAAGCCCCTGAACGGCCGCAGTCAGACTGACAATGTCACCGCCCTCACCATTTTCAAAATCATGCCATAGCCCGGGTTCACTGCCGTCCAACGAGACTTCCAGACTTTTACCCTTATCCCCCTGAACGTTCCCCATGACAAACTTGTTACCCCGTCGCTTACCGTTCGGAAACATCGCCGTCAGGTAACCCACCAGCTGGTCCTGAATACGTCGCTTAATATTCTCAGCCGGTAAAAGCTCCGAGGCTTGTTGCTCTGCAGCCGTATTAAAATTTAGCCATCCGTTCTTCATTGCTCAGCGTCCCTGTAAAAAGAAGCCCACCAGCAGGTGGGCGATACTCCTTTCAGTTAGTAATCAGTCCCACTGGCTGCCATAACCTTCAGCCGGATGAGGCGCTTGATCAGGTCCCCGATACAACTCGGACTGCAATTCATGATGAGACGGTCTCTGTCCGGGTTGTGTTACAGGTGCCATACCGTGCATCAACTGGGCATACTGTTTATGCTCTGGCGTAATGGCCTGCTTGATGACATTCTTCGGTTCATCATACTGATCTTTTTCAAGACTCACCTTGGCCACAAACTCAATGCCATCAAGCTCCGACAGGGACATCAACTGACGGGCCTTGTACGCCGGTGGGCTGTTATCATCCGGTTTGATATTGCGGGCTGACTGCAAAATACTGCGAACAAACGAGCGGCCCATGTTTTCCCACTCTGGCCCTTTGGGACTGTACATCCCGATCAATGACCAGACCTTGCGTTTGGCATACTCGCCTGCCAGCACAGTGAACTCAGCGTTGAGGTAGATGGCTCCGGTATCACCCCGGGTGGCGTAGCCACCGGTCCACCCCATATCGGGATTATCAAAACCACCCGGCTTGATGGTCATACGAACCTTGACCAAGGTGCCTGAAGGGATGATGTCGTGCTGGTTCTGTTCAGCGGCATCGTTGAAATCGTTCCATGATTTTTTCTGAGACATGGTTATGCGTCCTTTTGGGTGGCTGGATTATCAAAAGTGACCGGCTGGCGTTCAGCGGTTCGGATTTTATGGAACAGCCTGCCCAGGTGGGGAGGTTCGTACATCGCCAGACGACCACTGCGGTCCTTGGCTGGGTAGCCATAAGGATTAAGGGTCTGGCAGACAAAGGTTCGTCGAAGGTTACCTTCCTCATCCGGTAGGCTCGCGAGGGTAATGACCTCATCGACAATCCCCGGCATCTCCAGACCGGTTTTGGAGCCTTCAATCTGCGGCTGGTGGATTTTCCGATTAAAGTCGTCCACCCGCTCCTCCAGGATGGCCACGAACACTACATTTTTACCCCGGGCATGCTGGAGATGAGTCAGTGCGGCAATCATCTCCTGACCGTGCAGGCCATAAGCTCCCCGGGTATCCGGCTTGCCGGTTTTCTCCGAGAAGGCCTGGGGTTGGCTTTTGCACCACTGAAAGCAGAGCCTTCCCAGCACCGTGATCGAATCAATGAAATAGGTGTCATACTTCTCTAGCGATGAAGGGTCGCCGTACTTTTCACACACCGCCTGGTAGTGCCCTTTCGAGTAGACCTGATCATCCCTGAGCGCAGGATTGGGGCCACCGAGATAAACGGTAAAGTTTCGGAACTCAGTCCAGGTAGAAGGACGAATGGTATCGCCCTCCCAGTCCTGAACCGCCAAGTCACCCGCTTCTAAATCCACAAACAAAGTACTCGATGAACCCAACGTTTTGAGCAACGTGGTTTTACCCACGCCACTTTCGCCCAACAGTACGCATTTGATCCCCTTACGCTCCTGGCTTCGCTGTTCCGCTGTCAGAATGGGTAAACTCATGGTTTCACCTCCCGCCGATTAGGAGCCAACCGGTACTTAGGCGTTCCCTGGCGAATGGTCAGGGCTGGACGAAAGGCGTTCTGAATTACTTCTGGCCACTGATCAAAACGGGCATCCAGAACCGAGTACTCCACCTCCATAAACGACTGCGGATCCTCACCCTGCTCCCGAATGGTCTGGGCAATGGCATTGAGTTTGGTTTGATCCCAGGTGATGGCTTTGGGGATTTCGGAAGTGACTTTAACCTCCCCATCCTCGAACTGCACAAAGCCGAATTCCTGCTGCAACTCAGCACGAAGGCTGGATGCCTTATAGACGTACTTGCAGGCAATGGCTGACTCCAGCCACTCCCTGAGCACCCGAGCCCGCTCCATTAAGGCTTCCACTTCATCCACCAGCTTCAATAACTCTCCACCCGATTTAGCAGACAGATCGCTCATGGGCATGTTGGTTATTGCTTTCAGTTCAGGGCTCATGCGTCACCTCCCTGCCTTGGCAGTGGTTGTGAGGTACCGATGTGAGTATGTGACCGCTCGTAGGCTTCCACTTCACTGATTCGATAAACGACCCGGTTACCCAGTTTGATATAGCAAGGTCCCAGGCCTTTCA
>NZ_LUKQ02000390.1 GCF_001647025.1 Endozoicomonas atrinae | reverse complement strand
AAGAGAAAGACTACCTGCGGGACGTAGCCCAGTTGAGCTGCATTGCCTGCCGGATCAATAACCGGACCACAACCCCGGTGGAAGTGCATCACCAGCGCAGTGGTACCGGGCTGGGCAGGAAAGCCAGCCACTTTGACACCATGCCGCTGTGCCCCCTGCATCACCGGTTCAGTAACTACGACTCTGTCCATCTGGCCCCGGAAACGTTCAGGAAACTCTATGGACGGGAAAGCGATCTGGTGAAGCAGACCCAAACAGATGTGGAGAACTACCGCAAAACCTTTGTCGGCTATGTGGGGGAGGGCTGACCATGTACCGGGCACTGGAACAGGCACTGCACCGGATATTCGGCGTGCCGGAACCGATGATGAACAACGCACGCTGGCAGAGAGAAATCAATACCGGGTATCGCCGGACATCGGTAAACCCAGTGGCAAGCACCCGTGACGAACGGCTGGGCGAGGATGGTATATATCAGGGCTATCTGCGGCAACGGATGACCCCGGAGCTGCACGATATTCTGACCATTCGTTATGACGAGGACCACAGCAAGCGGGTCACGGCCTTTCAACGGCTACAGCACCACTTTCGCACCGATGACCGTCTGCCCAAACCGTTTCGCAGTAATCCGGTACTGTTGCGTCTTTGGCTGATGCATGAACTGCAACACCCGCAGTTACGCAAGCACAAGGGTAGGTTGACCATCAAGGACAAGGGCGAGAGTACCGTCTACCGCTGGCAGCAGAAGTGCCGAGCCGTCTGCTGTGAATGGGTGCGACTGGCGGAAGATGAGGCGCAGGCCCTGCTGGAGCAGGCAGGCGTGATTCAATACGGAGAATAAACATGGATGACAGATTGGTAAGCGGTGATTTCAGGTTTAGCAAAAGGGACATCAGGACCGTGGATGTCACTGTGGTCAACCGTTATCGTGACCCGAAACGCGCTTGCCTGCCCATTGACGAGGAACAACTGCAAGGGATCATCAGCAGCAGTAAGGAGGTTGTGGATAAGGCTATTGAAGAAGCTATTTTTCAAGCCCGTTTTGCACAAAAGGCTGAACGGTGGAATCGGCAAATAAGGTGCTTGGGGGATTTACCTGATGAATTTCTTTCGGATACTCACCAGACTCCAGAAGACACGATCCGCGCCCTAATGAGCAATCCGAAACTGGTTAAGAAATTAGTGATAGAACCGGACGATACCAGCGACATTGAAACCCTGTTGCTGGATAAGGTAGCCAGAGCGTTCAGGCAGAACCCTCAGTTAAAAGCCAGCACCCTGATTGCCCAGTGGTATGGAACCCCGGAGGGGGAGTTGTTGCAGGGGATTGTGTGCCGTTGATTGTTTTTAATTTGAAACAGGCAAGAATTTTCCGAATCACATATAATGCCAACACAGGTATATTAATCAAAAAGATTATTATAATGAATTGCTTTAATTGCTTTAATTGCTTTAATTGCTTTAGGCCAAATGATATAAGCTTTTCAGATCTGTCAAACGACCGCTATGGTGAGCATAATGGCACCCTGGTTAATAAGGTGGATCGTCAATCCAGACAGTTCAATACAACAGCAGGACACTCCAAAGATTTTGTTGCGCTGTCATCAAGATATATATCTAAAGTCTGTAAAACGACTGAGTATATTGCATATAAAGAAAGGGAATCTAACGGCTTAGACTGTTTAATTCCGTGGGCATTGGTAAAACAAGATCGAAATAATTTTTTGTTGCCTGTCGAGCGAGAGCGACTTAATACAATTTCTTCATCAACGAAAAATCCAGTAGTTGTTATTGAGAATTTACGAAATGGATTTGATCCAGATAAACTATTTGAGCTTGACATAAAAGTCGGGTTCAAAAGTGCATCTAAACGAGAATTATCAAAGCGAGGCCACCCTCATCCGATATCTAAAAGAGAATTACATAGAGTTTTAGATGTGGCATACGGCTCCAGCTCTAAAGGCTGGCGAATCGAGGGGATTACGGTAGATGGGAAAAAAGTCTCTAAATCAAAACTGCGAATTGCTTTATCCGCAGATGATCAGCTAAAAAGATTTTTTACATCATTACCAGTTAGCAAACAAAAGATCATTTTGGCCAGAGTCGAGCATATTCGTAACAAATTAGCTCACCTTTCAAATGACTTTATTGGATCAAGTATTCTTATCGTTACAGACTCGAAAGAAAACACTGGGTGTAATGTTCATCTTATCGATTTTGCTCATACGTACCCTAAAAAGACTAAAGACAGTTGCTCCGATGTGGCGATAGCAACAAGCCGACTGTATGAAAAGCTCAATGCATTCTGGAAAAATCAGACACCTGTGTGAACAGCCAAGGATGGGGGTTCTGGTGGGGCAGAAACTGAACCCCTGCTTGCGTGATCTGATTGTCGGTCACTACACGGTACGTTATCTGGCCAACGATAACGAAGTGGTGATCTTGAAGGTATGGCATCACAAGGAAGATACTTCCACCCTTGACATAAAGTGAGAGTAAACATACCGTAAATATACATGCTGGGAAATTACCCGGTCACTCAACCATTCCCAGCTTGAATCCTTCTCAAAGAACCTGCTTAACAGCGGGTTTTTTTATGTCCAGGGATGGACGGTATCCTGAAAATGCATGGAGCAATTTTCAGGGTATGCCGGTTATCAAATCGCCTCCCAAGCTACACCACTAAAAAAAAGGGACACCATGTACCGCTTTTCCGCTTCGTCCAAACGGCATTTGGCCAGTTGCGATGAACGGCTTCAGCTTGTCTTCAATAAGGTGATCCAGCACTACGACTGCACCATCATCTGTGGCCATCGGGGCAAGGCAGCCCAGACTCTGGCTTTTGAAGGCGGCAAGTCACAGGTGCAGTGGCCGAACAGCAAGCACAATAGCCTGCCCAGCAGGGCGGTGGACGTGATGCCCTTTCCGCTGGACTGGTTCGACTACCAGCGAGCTGCCCACTTTGCCGGGTATGTGCTTGGCATTGCCGAGGGCATGGGTATCAAACTGCGCTGGGGCGGTGACTGGGACAGGGACGGTGAAATGACCGACCACCAATTCATTGATTACCCACACTTCGAGCTGATGGATGATTAACCTCAACCCCATGGCAGGGATCGCCAATGCGTTGATGGGGGGACTCGACAGTCTGTTTACCTCGGATGAGGAACGGGCTAAGGCAGAGCTCTCGCTCAATCAACAATTACAACAGCCTCACATATTGCAGGCACTGGCCAACATTGAGGAGGCAAAACACCCAAGCCGGTTTGTCTCCGGCTGGCGGCCTGCCCTTGGCTGGTTGTGTGTCTTTATCCTGGCGTGGACGTGGATTGTCCGTGACCTGATCATCATCGGTCTGAATCTGGCGGATCGCGCCGACATTGCCAGTCAGTTACCCGCCGCCGACACCAGTACGGTCATTACCCTGCTGCTTTGTCTGCTGGGACTGGGCGGCGCTCGAACGGTGGAGAAACTGAAGGGCGTTGCCCGGAGGTAGTCATGGCCGACGAAGACCGCTTTAACCGGATTGAAGAAAAGCTCGATGGGATCACCCAGATACTCCAGACGCTGGCCAAGCACGATGAACGGATGGTCAACCTGGCACTGCGGGAGCAACGCAGCGAGGAACGGCTGGATACCATCGAGAAGGCCGTGCAGAAAAACTCCGTGATCACCT
>NZ_LUKQ02000039.1 GCF_001647025.1 Endozoicomonas atrinae | reverse complement strand
GCGTCATTCGTAAGGCGATCAAGAACCGGAAGATTTTTCGGACTGATGAGTCAGTCATGAAGGTAATCTATCTGGCCATGGAAAAAGCTTCCGAGAAATGGACCATGCCGATCAGGAACTGGAAAGCAGCCATGAACCGGTTTGAAATTATGTTTCCTGACCGGTTCAAGGAGTAATAGTTTTGGTGGCGTTTACACAGAATTATTTACAGGCTCTCAGTAGACACCTCTCCCTTATGATGAACACTGATCATTGCCTCATCAAGGGATGGTAATTGATTTACCGGCAAACGGTAATTCGTCATAATTTCAGCAAGTAGCGAACGATAAGCCTGAACCATTGCATTCAGGCAGGCCTCACGGAATGCTGGTTTAGCAAGATCGTCTGCTTCCTCCCAGGCATCCAGCAACAAACGGGAGTGAAAGAGCATTTTATTGGTATATCCCTGCCAATTGTTTGTCATAACCGACTCCATCAATCTTCCGGGCACAACCTAGCGCTGCCAGGGCAAAAGTTAATAACAGCCATAATACAACAGGGCTTAATAGCCCTGTCTCATGAACCAAGAGTTTGAGATAAACTTAACTGGACTGGCGTTTTTTAGTCTGTTTTTCATTCCAGCTACCCTCATCATAGGTAGCACTCCAACCAGTTGCCTTACCATCCAGCTCTGACATAACGTATTGCTGCTTAGTCTTACGACTGTATCGAATAATTGCCGGATTCCCATCAGGATCCTGCCGGGGAGCATCCATCAGATAGCCATACTTAGGATCAATCATCGCCTGATGCGGCAATAATTCCGCCACCAGTGGAGCACGGGTTTCTCTATTCTTGGGAAATTGACTGGCCGCAAGGAACAACCCGGAAGCGCCATCCCTGAGTACATAATGATCATCAACTTTGACACACTTTAACTCGGGCATGGGTACTGGCTCCATTTTGGGTGGAGCTGGCTCACCACTTTTCAATAGCTTCCTGGTATTCTTACATTCACTGTTCGTACAGCCAAAATACTTACCAAAACGCCCCGTTTTCAACTGCATTTCACTACCGCACTTATCACATTCAAGTACGGGACCATCATATCCTTTTAGCTTGTAACTCCCCTGCTCCACTTCAAAGCCGGAGCAATCAGGGTTATTACCACAGACGTGTAACTTCCTATGCTCATCAATCAAGTAGCTTTCCATAGCGGTAGAGCACTTGGGGCAACGACGCATGGCTCGCAGGGCATTAACCTCCGCATACTCATCATCTGCGTCTTCCACCTCTTCACCAGGAACCAGGTTAATCGTCGTTTTGCAGCGTTCCTTCGGTGGCAACGAATAACCGGAGCAACCCAGAAACACCCCGGTAGAAGCAGTGCGGATCATCATTGGACGACTGCAGGTCGGACACTCAATATCAGTCAGGGAGGGTTCATTTGCACGCATCCCTCCTTCACTCTGTTCAGCCTGTGTCAACTGAAGGGTAAAGTCCGCATAAAAATCATCAAGAACCTGCTTCCAGTTTTTTTCACCTTCAGCAATATCATCCAGCTTCTCTTCCATTCTTGCTGTGAAGTGAAAATCCATGAGTTCATTAAAAGACTCATTCAGACGATCAGTCACAATGTCGCCCATTTTTTCAGCATAAAAACGGCGATTCTTCACTGAAACGTATCCACGATCCTGGATAGTAGAGATAATCGAAGCATAGGTTGATGGTCGGCCAATCCCCTGCTTCTCCAGCTCCTTTACCAGCGCCGCCTCACTGAAACGAGCGGGTGGTCGGGTGAATAGCTGCTTGGGACCCAGTTTTTCCAGCTTCAGAGCTATGCCTTTCTGAAGATCTGGCAGAATCACATCTTCACCTTTTCTGGCCAAAGGCTTTTGCACCCGGGTATAACCATCAAACTTCAATGTCCGCCCCTTGGCCTTGAGTTGATAGCCTTTAACATCGACGATCAGAGAAGTACTGAGGTACTCGGCGGGCATCATCTGACAGGCAACGAACTGACGCCAGATCAAGTCATACAAACGCTCTGCATCTCGCTCCATACCAGAGAGGGCATCAGGCTTCAACGTAACGCTGGATGGTCGTATTGCTTCGTGAGCTTCCTGGGCACCAGCCTTGCTGCTGTATATACTTGGCTGTTCCGGGCAGTATTGATCACCATATTGTTTGGTAATAAAAGAGCGAGCACTTTCTACAGCATCCTGACTCAGATTGGTGGAGTCTGTTCTCATATAGGTGATGTAACCAGCTTCATACAGACGCTGAGCCAACATCATGGTTTTCTTTACACTGAATCCAAGGCGCGTGCTTGCCGATTGCTGCAGTGTGGATGTGATAAAAGGTGCCGAAGGTTTGCTCTGAGTTGGCTTATCTTCACGACTGGTCAGGGAGTATTGCCCCTGCTGTAACTGAGTCAGAGCCTTATCCGTTTCAGCCTTACTTGTAGGCCTGAAATTGACACCGTTTTCTTTAACTACCTGAAAGCGAACCGCATCACTACCGGTAGCCAGGAGATCTGCATAGACTTCCCAGTATTCTTCAGGAATAAAGCTCCGAATTTCCCGCTCACGCTCAACCACCAGCTTAACAGCAACGGATTGAACACGCCCTGCAGAGAGTCCACGGGCAATCTTTGCCCAGAGCAGCGGGGAAACCATATAACCAACGACACGATCCAGAAACCGGCGAGCCTGCTGCGCATCGACTCGATCCAGATTCAACTGCCCGGGAGATTCAAACGCAGACTGAATAGCTTTCTTGGTAATTTCATTAAAGACAACACGACGATACCGGTCTGGGTTACCGCCAATGGCCTGCTGCAAATGCCAGGCAATAGCTTCTCCCTCACGATCCAAATCCGTTGCGAGATAGATGGTGTCAGCGCTTTCAGCCAGACGGGTCAGTTCGTCAACGACTTTTTCCTTTCCCGGCAGAACCTGATAATGCGCTTCCCAGCCATTATCAGGGTTGATACCCATACGTTCGATCAACTGCTCACGGGCTTTGATTTTTTTACGGCGCTCACGCTCCTCGGGTGAGAGCTTTTTGGACTCAGCAGCTGCCTTAGCCCTGGCCTTAGTATCCACGGCTTTTTTCGGCCCACCCGCCGTTGGCAAATCCCGGATATGACCCACACTGGATTTGACAACAAAGTCTTTGCCCAAATATTTGTTGATGGTTTTCGCCTTGGCTGGCGACTCCACAATAACTAGCGATTTACCCATGCTGCCTTACACGTCCTGTCATCTGTTCCAATGTTCTGGCTGGTCAGATCTGCGAGCAGATAAATCGCTCATCATACTGAATAATCAGACTTGCTGAAATAGAGCTTTATCGCCAGAACAAGAAAAGCCGGGATAGAAATTGCTTCAATATATAAGGCGAAGTCAATAATCGGTCAAGGAAAACCATCAACCTCTTTCCTGCAGAGGAGTGGGTTATTTTCCTGTATGATCCTGCGCAGAGCCTTATTTCTTGCACTTTCAAGCCACTATCCAACTCGAATACCCTGGTCACAATTTCATTCAGCCAACTCAACACTCAAACACCTGTAACAAAATAAACTGGCTGACTGACACGATACTCTATCGATGCGAACCATGATATTTTCATGGTAATCAGTAACGGCTGAAACCCTTAAACGCTTAACACGGTTTTGCCTGATAACTCAACAATAACTATCAATAAGCACACTTCACACTTGAAGATCTGTGGGATAATACAAACCTGAACCGGTCATTTTTGATTACTCAAACCATCAGTTATACCAATAAAACGCGCTTACAAAAAAGCCCGGAAAGAACCGGGCTACTGCTGGTTGTAGAGGGTGATTATAACAGACACTTTAAAGCGATGATCAAACCCTTTCAAAAACAGTGGTTATGCCTTGACCAAGGCCCACACACATCGTGGCCAACCCAAGAGTGCCACCATTTTGTTTCATAACATTCAGAAGCGTTCCTGAAATTCGTGCTCCTGAGCATCCAAAGGGGTGACCAAGTGCAATTGCGCCACCATTCAGATTAACCTTTTCGTCCATCTTATCCAGCAATTTAAGGTCTTTCAGGACAGGCAGTGCCTGAGCTGCAAAAGCCTCATTGAGCTCTACATGATCAATGTCATCAATAGTCAGCCCTACGCGCTTAAGTGCCTTCTTACTGCTTGGAACCGGACCATAACCCATGATGGAAGGGTCAACACCGGCAACAGCCATTGCCCTGACCACCGCCATTGGCTGCAAACCCAGGTCTTTAGCACGCTGGGCAGACATAACAATCATGCAGGAAGCGCCATCGGTAATCTGTGAGGACGTTCCTGCAGTCACAGTACCCTTTGGGTTAAATGCAGGTTTAAGCTGCGAGAGAGCCTCTACCGTCGTTTCAGGACGAATAGTTTCATCCTGAGCGAAAAGACAGAGATTTCCGTCTGCATCATGCCCCTGCATGGGAATAATTTCATCTTTAAAATGACCAGCCTCGGTTGCCGCCCAGGCCCGCTGATGGGAACGGGCACCAAATTCATCCTGCGCCTGACGACTGATACCGTGCATGGTACCCAGCATTTCAGCTGTCAACCCCATCATACCGGCAGCCTTGGCACCGTACTTGGACAACCTTGGGTTCGGATCAACGCCGTGCATCATGCCCACATGCCCCATGTGTTCTACACCACCGATCACAAAGACGTCACCGTTATTGGTCTGGATGGCCTGAACAGCTGTCTGCAGGGCACTCATGGAGGATCCACACAGACGGCTGACGGTCTGGGCACTGGAGGTATGAGGAATCGGTGTCATCAGCGACGCCATTCGGGCAATGTTCCAACCCTGCTCCAGAGTCTGGTTTACACATCCCCAAATAACATCTTCCACCTCAGCAGGGTTCACTTGAGGATTTCGATTCAGTACACCGGTGATCAACTCGGCAGACAGGGTGTCAGCACGCACATTACGGTACATGCCACCCTTGGAGCGCCCCATTGGGGTACGCCCGTAATCAACAATTACCGCATCTCTTGGATTCAGGCTCATGATATTCTCTCTTTTATATTCCCTGAAAATGGTTCAATAACTTAAGACTCACTCAGTTACTCAGAGAGCCATCAACCGTAGAAGGTCTTGCCTTCACGAGCCATTTCCCGAAGCTTGTCAGTAGGCGCATACAGTGGACTGATATGAGCATACTTATCTGCAAGCTCAACAAACGCTGCCACACCCAGGCTGTCAATATACTTCAGGGCACCACCGCGGAAGAGAGGGAAGCCAATACCCATAATCAGCGCCATATCCGCTTCAGCGACAGAATCAACAATACCATCTTCAAGTGTACGAACGGTTTCCATGCACAGTGGCACCATCATGCGGGCAATGATTTCCTCATCATCAAAGGTTTTTTGCTCCGCACAAACCTCATCCAGCAAACCATAGACAGCCTGATCAACCACCTTCTTCGGCTTACCTTTTTTATCCTGTTCGTACTGATAGAAACCGGCCCCGTTCTTCTGACCAAAGCGCTTGTTTTCAAACATCACATCAAGAGCGGTTTTGAAATCACGTTTCATACGATCCGGATATCCTTCAGACATAACGCCCTCGGCATGGATACCGGTATCAATACCCACCACATCCAGAAGATAGGCAGGCCCCATAGGCCAGCCGAAACGTTCCATAACCTTATCCACCTGCTGGAAGTCAGCACCATCACGAAGCAGGGCTGAGAAACCACCAAAGTATGGGAACAGTACGCGATTGACCATAAACCCAGGACAGTCATTAACCACCACCGGTGTTTTACCCATCTTACGGGCATACTCAACAACCGTTGCTACGGTTGCTTCGCTGGTCTTCTCGCCACGGATAACCTCAACCAACGGCATGGCATGAACAGGGTTAAAGAAGTGCATACCACAGAACTGTTCTGGACGCTTCAGGTCGCTGGCCAATTCAGTAATCGAAATGGTGGAAGTATTGGAAGTCAGAACAGCCTTCTCTGAAACCTGGCTTTCCACGTCTGCAAGTTCGGCTTTCTTGACCTTTGGGTTTTCAACAACGGCTTCAACAACAACATCAACGCCTTCAAAGTCACCATAGGACAGAGTAGGCACAATATTATTCAGCACACTTCCCATCTTGCCAGCATCCATCCGCCCCCGGGAAACCCGTTTGGAGAGCAGTTTGGTGGCTTCTGCAAGGCCAAGATCCAGTCCATCCTGATTGATGTCCTTCATCAGAATAGGCGTGCCTTTCAAGGCTGACTGATAGGCAATACCACCCCCCATAATACCCGCACCCAACACTGCTGCCTTGTTGGTTTCAGCAGCAATACTGGCAGACTCTTTGGCCTTTTTCTTAAGTTGCTGATCGTTCAGAAACAGGCCAACCAGGGCATCACACACTGAAGACTTGGCCAGCTTGATAAATCCTTTGGCTTCCGCTTCAAGAGCTTTATCACGCTCCATGAAAGCGTGCTTCTGAATCGCCTTGACCGATGCTATTGGTGCCAGCATATGAGGACCGGCCTGCTGTTTTACGACGGCAGACGTGGTCTCAAACACCATCATCGCTTCAACAGGTGGCAGTTTGAGCTTGCCTTTTTTCTCCTGCTTTCTGGACTGATAATCCAGTTCACCATTCATGCAGCGACGTACCAGGGCTACAGCAGACTCTTTCAATTTCTCAGGAGCAACCACCGCATCAACTGCACCAACTTTCAGGGCGGCATCAGGGCGATACTCTTTGCCACTGGCAATCCACTCAACGGCGTTATCCGCACCAATCACCCTCGGCAGCCTGACGGTGCCGCCCCAGCCCGGATAGATACCCAGTTTCACTTCCGGCAAGCCGACCTTGGCTTCGGTGGAAAGAACCCGGTAATCCGCACACAGGCAGATCTCAAAGCCTCCCCCCAGAGCAATGCCATTGACTGCCGCCACGGTTGGCATGTCAAGATCTTCAAAACCAGAAAATACCTTATTCACCGTCATCAGTTCAGCCAATAACGTTTCATCATCCTGCTTAAAGGTCTGGGTAAACTCATTGATATCAGCGCCAACGATGAATACATCCTTACCACTGGTGAGAATAAGACCATTGATATCGGTATCAGAACGGATGGCATCCAGTGCAGCGGCAAGATCCTCAATAGCAGAACGGCTGAACTTGTTGACACTTTCGCCGTCGAGATTGAACTGCAATTCGGCGATACCATCTTCCACAGGCAAAACCCTGAACGCCTTCCCCTGGTAGATCATGAACTTCTCCTTTCGGATTGAAGATAGATAGGCTAACAATGACGAAGCGATCTGCCAGCAATTAAACAGGCTGATCTTTTTTTACGTTAGCTATGGTAGCTATCTGATTATTATTGCTTTACTTCCTGACTTTACCCTGGCAGGTACCAAGTGCTTCCCAGCAAATTCATACGCTTGTTTGAATTTAGTGCCTACCTTCTGTGAAATGGTGTTTAAAGTCAAGTCTGAAAAAGTATGAAGATGCCACCTTTCCCCATACTTACACAAGAGTGATCACTGGCAAAATAACAACTTACGAATCTGGATCATTGTTTATGGTGAATTACCGGACAGACAGCGAAGAAAACCATGAATAAAAGCAAAATAGGCCTTACAATAGACATGCCATGACTTGAGAAGCGTTCATGTACACCATGAACCCCTCAATGTATTTTATTGATTTCATGAGGAATCGCGACAGCGGTCTGGCCATCCAGATGTTACAGGGCGGATCACTTTTTGCATCTATTGAAGAAGGAAGACAGCTTATGAGCCTCTACAAGCACGTTCTGGTTGCGATCGATTTGTCCGACGAAGCCGATGAGGTGCTCGAGAAAGCCAAATCCATTGCCGAAAAAAATCAGGCCAGACTGACCATGGTTCACGTTGTCGAACCACTCAGTGTCGCTTATGGCAGTGATATCCCTCTCGACCTCACCACCCTTCAGGATGAAATCACTGAGCAGGCAAGAGAGCGCATCGCCCGTCTGGCTGATTCAATCCAGTTGAAGAAAGGTGAACAACATGTCGTCTATGGGCGACCCGAGCGGGAAGTTCATCGAATTGCTGAGGAGTCAGACGTTGATCTGATTGTCGTTGGCAGCCATGGCCGTCACGGGCTGGCACTGATCCTCGGCTCCACTTCAACCAGCATTCTGCATGGTGCCAACTGTGATGTACTGGCTGTAAGAGTCGGCAAAAATAACAGCTAATCTCATTATGAAAGAAGAGCCACCCAAAAAAACTGTGGCTCTTCTTGATCCCTACATATTGTCCAGCTCTTCCCACCGTTCCATTTTCTGCTCTATCAACTCATTCAGCTCAGCCAATCGGCTCAGAACAGATTGAACTTCAGACTGATCTCCCTGATAGAAACTCGACTCAGCGGTTTGAGCTTCCAGCTCACCGAGCTCTTCTTCAAGCCCCTCAATCTCTCCGGGTAAAGCATCCAGCTCTCGCTGCAGTTTGTAACTGAGTTTCTTTTTCACCGGCTTGCTGGCGGCTTCAGCTTGACTTGGCGTCGCTGTGACCTTTTCCTCTTTTTTGGCAACCTGAGCTTCTGCCACCAAATTGGAAATTGAGCCTCCCTGGTGCAACCAGTCATCAAATCCACCAACGTACTCGCTGATATGGCCACCCGGCTCAAACACCAGGGTACTCGATACCACATTATCCAGGAATGTCCGGTCGTGGCTCACCAACAGAATGGTGCCAGTAAATTCCACCAGCAATGATTCCAGAAGTTCCAGTGTCTCAACATCCAGATCATTGGTAGGCTCATCCATCACCAGCAGGTTAGCCGGCTTGCTGAACAAGCGAGCCAGAAGGAGACGGTTTCTCTCGCCACCCGAAAGTGCCTTGACCGGAACACGACAGCGACCAGGGGGAAACAGGAAGTCTCCCAGGTAACCAATGACATGACGACTTGAGCCATTAATGGAGATACTTTCACGGCCTTCAGCTACGTTATCAATGACCGTTTTCTCAAGATCCAGCTGATTACGCAGCTGGTCAAAGTAAGCCACCTCAAGCTTGGTCCCCATTTTGACAGAACCCGATTCCGGCTGGAGATTACCCAAAAGAATACTTAGCAGCGTTGACTTCCCTGCCCCGTTAGCACCAATCAAGCCAATCTTGTCACCACGCATCAAGCGAAGATTGAAGTCTTTGATAACGGTATGCTGATCAAAGGACTGGGAAATATTTTTGGCCTCAAGAACCAGCTTTCCTGATGACTCTCCCTGCTCCAGTCCAAAACTGGCATTACCCTGAACTTCGCGACGCTGACGACGCTCATCCCTGAGTTTTTTCAGGTCACGAACGCGTCCTTCGTTCCGGGTACGGCGTGCTTTAATCCCCTGACGAATCCATGCCTCTTCCTGTGCCAGTTTTTTATCGAACAGGGCATTTTGCTCAGCCTCAACCTCAAGAGCATGAGCCTTGCGCTCCAGAAAGGTTTTATAGTCACATTCCCAGCTGGTTAGCTGACCACGGTCAAGTTCAATAATACGGGTCGCCAGCGACTGGAGAAATGAACGATCGTGGGTAATAAAAAGCAGGGCCCCGGAGAAATCCTTCAGTTGCTTCTCAAGCCAGTCTATAGCAATTATATCAAGGTGGTTAGTCGGCTCATCCAGCAACAGCAGATCAGGCTCTCCCACCAGTGCCCTGGCCAGTTCAACCCGCCGACGCCAGCCACCAGAAAGCTCTTTCATCTGTTTTTCAGCAGGAAGGCCCAGTTTCTGAATAACCGTATCCACCTTCTGACTAAGACTCCAGCCATCTACGGACTCAAGCTGCTGCTGGACTTTCTCCAATGCTTTCATATCAGCGTCAGTACTGATATTCATTGATAAGGTATGGTAGCGACTGATCAGTTCACCAACAGCCTCAAGGCCCGAGGCAACCACATCATAAACTTTCTTCTCATCCTGATCTGGAAGGTCCTGATTCAGAACCCCTATCTTCAGACCCGGTTTACGCCAAAGAGCTCCATCATCAGGCAGAATACTGCCAGACACCAGCTTCATCATGGTAGACTTGCCTGCGCCATTGCGGCCTAATAAACAGACCCTCTCACCTTTTCGAATCTGAAACTCGGCATGATCCAGCAGGGGTTGGTCGCCATAAGCCAGGCTGACCTTTTCGAATCTAAGTAACGGCATTATCCATCCAAGCGGTGAAGCCCTTTGCCAGCTATCAGCACCAGCAAAGGTTTCTCAACGGAAAGTGTTGAATAAAAACGAGCTAGAATAGCGCCAACCACCAGCAATGGGTAGAAGTATCACTGTTTTTTCAGGCAAATCGCTACGATCAAAGCCATCAACTGACAAAGCAACAAAGGTACAAAAGCCAGCTGATAGTCCTGAATGGATAAGGCACTTAAACCATCATGCCCAATACCTTCCAGAATAAACCCAATCAGCAACTGCATGACCGGACCGGCTAACAGCATGGAGCCATTGGTGACAGCCAGCAGGATTCCAACCCGCTCTGGAGGGCTGATACTTTTCACAACAGAGAATGCCAGCATATATCCACCACTGCTGATCCCTGCCATAAAACAGATCATTGCCAAAACAATCATGGAACATGGGCAGAAGATCAACAGGCTGAACAAAACAGGGGAAGCGATAGCACAGACCACCATCACTTTTCGTATGGACCCTGCCACACAGGCCAGCCAGCCCAGCAGAGGAGCGCCAATAGCAGCACCGATAAAAATCAGCGCAACCATATCAGCAACGGCTTCCTGCTCCCCAGGGAACCGCTGATAAAAGAAAGGGATTCCCCATAGGCCACCAAAACTGGTGATAACAGCAAAAAGGCCAAAGCCATACAGACAGCAAAGGGTTAATGTGACGCGATCCAATGGAAGCTTATTGTTCACGTTGATCTCTGAGCCACTACCACAGGTCACTTCATGCAACTTGGCATCACTGACAGATACGGGCGGAGTGCTTTTAACAAAGATGGCAATCATGCCTGCAAGTACAACACCAAAAATTGCCGCAGCCTGCATTGCACCCTGCCATCCATAAGCCTCCATGATATTTGGCAGTATCAGTGGACCAAGCCCTCCTCCAGCCAAAGCAAAAGCTTCTATTGCACCCGCCAGTGTTGGAAAATAGCGCTCTGGAAACCAGCGACTGGCCAGGGTCATACACACTACAATCACTGGTGAAGTTACTACCCCCATAAACGCCCGGGACGCACTTGCTGACAGCATGCTTCCAGAAACACTGAACCAGTAACAGCCAACAGCCATCAACACACTGCAAACCACCAGTAATAGCCGGGCATTGCAGCGATCCGCCAGATAGCCTCCCGGCACTTGAAAAAGCAGATAAAAACAGAGAAAACTGCTCGTTAACCAGCCTATATCCGCAACATCAAGGTCGAATGCAGACATCAGCTGAGGAACCATGACGGATGGTGCCCCCTGAAGCAAAAATTGATAAGAGCAGAATAATGCTGCTATTGAGCAGATGAAAATGCCTCTGAGGCTTATAGAACTTGTCGCCACCGTACTTACTCCCTAACTATCCCTACACCCTTTCCCTGTATGAAGCGCCAGCAACATGGGGTCTGAGCAGGATTAGATTAGATGACAAATAAAAAGTTCATTAAAAAATCAACAGAGCACATTTGTATTTGAAGGTATCCACCACAGGTAAACCAGAGAGGCAGACTTATAGCCTGAAAATACGGGAAAAATGGTATTTTCCCGCAATCTTGGAGAACGTGTTGAATTTCTGAAAGTAAACGACTGTTCTTAAGCAGACCCATAACGCTTAAGACTAAGGTATAAAACGCTCAATGACCCTGCCCACTCCTGGAGCGAGAATATCCATCTCCAGAACCAGAGCCATTCCTGTTTGGAAGGAAGGACCTACCTTAGGGGTGCCATCGCATAGTAAACCGGTAAGGTAGCCGACCATGGGCATATGGCTGGCTAATAGTACTACACCGGAATCCGGGAGAGCATCGAGCACCTTTGCCGGATTACCATCCGGTTCCAGCTCATCCAGCGTTTCAACCGTGAGCCCAAACGCTTCTGCAGCGATGCGCCCCGTTTGCTGAGCCCGGAGATACGGACTCGCAAAAATAAAATCCACCCTTTGGCCAGCCAGTAAAGCTACAGTATTACTCACCTCACGAACACCCTGCTCGGTAAGGCTCCTCTCCTTATCTGAAGGAGCAGACCATGATGCCTGGCCATGGCGCATAATGATGAGTTTCATGACTTAATCGTTATCCGACCCATTCAGTTCTTTTTCACCATAGCCTGACGCACTGTCTCTGCCAGAGGTGGGCCAGTCCGAGAAAGGGTATGGCTTGACATCCGAGTTATAAGTCAGAAATCCAGCAATCTGGTAGATATACTGATTCACACCCGCACTGAATTTCAACAGACGGTCATTTGGCTCGCTCATGATGAACCCGTTAACCGCCTGAACAATCGCAATCAGCATCACCAGAAAAGCAGCAAGGTAAGCTGCCACACCAAAAACCACCATAAAAATCAGTCTCAACCAACGAGACTCTGACTTCAGGTTATTAACCACCTTCTCATCCATTACGCTTCTCTCCATATTTTCTTGACCAAAGTTATCTTAATAGAGTCCAGCTATTGCCTGGACATAAACTCCACATCCGTTTTCTGTTCCCGAAGCATCATTCCCTTAACAAGAGTACCAATGGCATTGCCCTCAAAAATTATGCTGTACAGACCATCCACCAGAGGCATATACACCCCAAGTTCATCGGCCTTTTGTTTTACCTGTTTAAGAGTGTTCACCCCTTCCGCAACCTGCCCCAGTCGCGACTCTGCTTCATCGAGTGAACAGCCTTCTCCAAGAGCATAGCCAACCCGGAAATTTCGACTCAGATCAGAAGTGCAAGTAGCAACAAGATCACCAACCCCGGCCAAACCCAGAAATGTCATCGGGTTAGCGCCAAGCGTGACAGCAAAACGACTCATTTCTGCCAGACTCCGGGTAATCAGCATACTCTGGGTATTCTCCCCCATACCCAGAGCCGCACCAATACCAGAGACAATGGCATAAATATTCTTCAAAGCACCTGCCAGCTCGACACCATAAACATCAGTGTTGGAATACACCCTGAAGTAATCACAATGCAAAACAGACTGTACAATCTGACAAAGGTCACCATCATTACTGGCAATAACCGTTGCCGTCAGAGCCTTTGCAACGATCTCGCGAGCCAGATTGGGCCCACTCAGAACACCAATGCGGGCGTTTTCAAGCTCTTCCATCAGAATCTGACTCATCAGGTCAAACGTAACTGGCTCAATACCTTTCGTCGTACTGATTACTATCTTGCCGGAAAGCAGTCCATTGGTTTTTCTGACCACCTCCCTGAAAGACTTGCTGGGAATAGCGATAAAAACGATATCTGCATCAGCGACTACCGCTGACAGGTCAGTGCTTGCGCTCACTGAGGGATGAATCTTGAACTCAGGAAGATATCTGGCATTCACATGGTCATCATTAATACTCCTGACCTGCTCTGAATCTCTCATCCAGAGTTTCACTCTGTGGCCATTGGTTGCGGAGATATCAGCCAGAGCCGTTCCAAAACTGCCACCGCCAAGAACAGCAATTGTATATTCATTAGCACCGCCATTTGCTTCGGTACCATGTGGCCTGTCTGTCATATAGTTAATCCCGGATTACACACTGAAAAGCTGTATCAAAATCTCTGAAGATCAGCTTTATTAGGAAAGCTTTATTTAATCACACTAGTGGATAGGGTTGCATAGAAGAGACCGGGCAAAAACTGAATTTTTCCAATTTACAGTAGGCTAACTTTAATTTGAACCATAGTACAAAGCTAGCAAACCATTCCTGACTGTATTACCTTTACTTGCCATGTAACTATATTTGCCTTCGCAGGCTCTTTAGCATCTGCAGGCATTTTGCAAATTACGCCAGTTATGCAAATGCCTGATGCTTATCGGATCTCTGGTAATAAAAAGCTACGAAACTTATCATTGGCCACTGTTTCAGCGGTTCAGTGTTGTCTTTTTGTTACAAAGAGCCCAACAGCACTATGACAGATAAAAAGCAATGGTATAGTTCAACTCCGGAACGATAGTAATGCATTTTGCAAGACTGTTAGGATTAATCGGGGCCAGTGGCCCCTGATGTGAATGCCGTATCGGCAGGGAAGTCCCGATCAGCGTATCGGCTCCCGGGTGTCATCACTGGCCTGATGCCATGCAGGTGCTGGACCTTCCAGGAACCAACAAACTAATGAAGCAACCATTTAAATCTGATCTTAGACAAGAAACCTTCAGCAAAGAAGATTTGTTACGCTGTTCACAGGGCGAGCTCTTTGGTGCTGGTAATGCTCAGCTGCCAGCCCCGAATATGTTGATGCTTGATCGCATCGTTCGTATTTCTGAAGAAGGTGGCGCCTATGGAAAAGGCGAGATCATCGCAGAGCTGGATATCAACCCAGACCTCTGGTTCTTCTCCTGCCACTTCCCGGGAGACCCTGTCATGCCAGGATGTCTCGGACTTGACGCCATGTGGCAGCTGGTTGGCTTCTACCTCGGCTGGATGGGCAACCCTGGCCGGGGACGTGCCCTTGGCAGTGGCGATGTAAAATTTACCGGCCAGATTCTGCCCACTAACAAAAAAGTAACATACCGTATTGATATTAAACGTATCATCGCACGCAAACTGGTTCTGGGTATCGCTGATGGATCAGTCAGTGTAGATGGTCGGGAAATTTACACAGCGGAAGGGCTTCGAGTAGGTCTTTTCCAGAACACTGACTCTTTCTGATTCTCTTGTTCCCTCTTGTCAGCTGGATGAGAGGGATAGCTGGAATCTGACTCTGGTTTTTTTTCTGACTTAAACAGGCTATTCAGGTTGACATCAATGAAACGTGTTGTAGTTACAGGGATTGGAATCACATCCTGCCTGGGCATCACCCAGGATGAGGTAGCCGAGAGCCTTAAACTTGGGCGCTCCGGTATTCGCTTCAACGAAAGCTATAAGGAGCATGGCTTCCGAAGCCAGGTATCCGGTACAGTAGACATCAATTTCGAACAGTTTATTGACCGTAAAACCCTGCGCTTCATGGGCAACGCCGCTGCATATGCCTACATTGCCATGAAACAGGCCATTGAAGATGCCGGCCTGACTGAAGATCAGGTTTCCAACCCTCGCACTGGACTGATTGCCGCTTCTGGCGGAGCTTCATCAGAGAATATTGTCGACTCTGCTGACATCATGAGAGAAAAAGGTGTCAAGCGCGTTGGCCCATACCGTGTCACCCGCACCATGGGCAGCACCGTTTCAGCCTGCCTTGCTACCCCTTTTAAAATCAAGGGTGTTAACTACTCAATTACCTCTGCCTGTGCAACCAGCGCACACTGTATCGGTAATGCCATTGAACAGATCCAGCTGGGCAAGCAGGACATCGTCTTTGCCGGTGGTGGTGAAGAAGAGCACTGGACACAAACCGGTCTGTTTGATGCCATGGGTGCACTGAGCACCAAGTACAATGAAACACCTCTGCAGGCTTCTCGCGCCTATGATGCCGATCGTGATGGCTTTGTTATCGCCGGTGGTGGTGGCATGATCGTTGTTGAAGAGCTTGAGCACGCTAAAGCCCGTGGCGCCAAAATTTATGCTGAAATCACTGGCTACGGTGCCACTTCCGATGGCTATGACATGGTCGCTCCTTCAGGTGAAGGCGCTGCACGCTGCATGCGTATGGCCATGGAAACGATTAAAGCCCCTATCGATTACATCAATACTCACGGCACCAGTACACCGGTCGGTGATGTGGCTGAGTTGAAAGCGCTTGTTGAAGTATTTGGTGATAAGATGCCAGTCATCAGCTCCACCAAATCACTTTCCGGCCACTCTCTGGGAGCCGCAGGCGTTCAGGAAGCCATTTATTGTCTGCTGATGATGAAACATAACTTCATCACTGCCTCAGCAAACGTACAAAAGCTGGATGAAGCGGCAACAAACCTGCCAATCCTGGTCGGCGAAGCTCGTGAACAAACCCTGAACCGGGTAATGTCCAACAGTTTTGGTTTTGGTGGTACGAATGCCTGCCTGGTATTCGAGCGTTATCAGTAATAATTGGGTATTTAGCAATAAAAAGCCGGCACTCATGTCGGCTTTTTATTTTTACCTGCAATATAGAGAATCACGTTGCCGTAATCGCTCTGAGGTACCCAAGGGCATTTCTGGTAAGAACGTATTGATGTACTTCCGCCCTGGTGGGCCTATCCTCTGGTCGCTTCCATTGAGTCAATATACCTTCAAGAGCAACTCTCTGTGGGTGAAGCTTAAACATCTGCTTTACAAACATCATACCAGTATTTAAGTCTGCACTGACCTTTGCCTTTTCAGCACCTGAACACCTAATTGCTGCTGGCGATACTGTCTGTAAAAGCCGGTAGTGCTCTTCAGCCCTTCTAAGCATTATTAAACCCCTTAAAAGGAAGTCGTGGGTATTATTATCAAGTAATAACTTATCTGGAAAATGGAAGCCATCCCTCAAATAGGTTTTATCTCTCAGGGAGAAATATAACTTCTGCATAGAATGTAAATTCAGTAGCGCCTCGCCATAGAGTGTAACAACGGGTAGTTTCATTTTTTCAGCACCACTTCGATAATCTATTTTTTCAATAATCCTGATACCAGTATTTTTCTTCTGAACCTCCCCGAGCAAATCAAACAAATAGACTTGCAGGGACATTTGCAATCCAGCCTCAATGCTACCAATTTTAATCAAATAAGCATCCGGTATTTTCACGTCACAAGAGCCGGACCTTTTCAGAGTCTGAACACCAAGATCAACACCGTATTTTTTATTGATATCTGCAAGAAAAAGGTCAAAGTGAGACAATAGTAAAGCAATCGATACATCATCCTGACAGACCAGCTGCAATGGATAATCCCCTGAAAATACCCCTGCCACACTGTGCGCAGAACCTCCGTAAAGAGCAAGATCATCACTACAAGACATATTTGCAGCGTCTATAGAACGATACATGGCCTGCTTCAAAATTTTTTCAAACCGACATACAGGGGCTGCAGCATTTACTTTCCTTACATTCACGATAGGCTTTGTATTTTCTGACACATCAACGACAACGGTAGGAATTTCAGCATCGGTAGTAGCTATACGGCTTTCCTCAACTACATCAACTGCAACAGCACCTTCAACACTCTGCTCTGCCACATGCGATTGAGTCTTAGCAGGAGGTTCGCTGGTAAGCAGTGCCTCTAAATAAGAATGCGTGATAGGTCTGTCAAAACTGCCAAAAATAAAACCGCCGGTATTCAAATCCAGATCAATATCAAATTCATTATGCCTAAGCTCACTCGCAGCAGGTTCATCAAATGAGCCAAAAGTTATCTGAAATTTATTTTCATCCGGAGCAAGGCTTAAGAAGTCATCCTTACTCTTTTTTCGTGCAGGCAGTTTTTTTACTTCCAACTCACAAGATTCACCAGCAATAGGAGCAATTACCATTTTGTCTTTATTTTGAGCAATATCAAACGTGGAAGGAGTCTGTTTTCCTACCTCTTCCGACGGAAAGGCCTGCATACTGGTATCAGCCAAACGATCATGCACAAAGTATCCAAGTGCTTTTTTGAGGTAGTTATCAGGTAGTTGGTCAAGCACAGAAATAACTTTGTCTTTTGTGTATTTTTCCCCTTTAATATTCCAGCCTTGTAAACAGCAGTCGGTAAGAAAAACAATGAGTAACCGAAGAGACTTATTTCTTTTTGGCAAACGACAGATATCGTCAAAAATAGCATTACAGAGCTCGTCACTGTAGGCAAATCTTAAGTACGCTATATTACTGACAACCTTCATATGCTGGTCATCAGAAGCCTCTGTTAGAGAGTCAGTAAGCCCATGAACCTTACGCTCTATCTCTCTGAATTTTTGTATTGAAAAATCTGTATCATCCGTTGATGTTTCAGGATAAAGCACAAACAAACGATCCAGAGCAAAAGCCAGCTGAAGCGATGTAGTATTCTGTCCACACTTTTCAAAATGCTCAAAAACCACTTGCTCATCAGGAACGCCTTCACTACCACATAAAGGAATCGAACGTCTGACCAGGTCCGCATAAAACTTCGCTACCTCCAGACCAGAATTTGTTCCTACCTGTTTGAACAGACTTATTACATCCGCAGGGCTAACCCGACCATCATTTAAACTTCGCCCAGCAAGGCATAACTGTTTAAGAAAGTGCGCTTTGGCATAATTACCTTCTTTTGAGTCAGGAAACGCAGCCAGAACCTCCTCAGGACGTTCCAAAAACCCTTTAAAATATGCATCAGCCATAAACCGTGATTTACACATTCTCCCTTCATAAGAAGAGGGAAACTCCCGCATTACTCTCCTCGGACAGATAAATTCATCCTTGCCAATTTTTAACCCTTGCAAGCAAGCATCCGCCAAAAATCGTGCTCTTGGAACTTTGGCAACAATTGCGTCTACATCCTTAAAATAACTTAAAGCCTGTTGAACAAGGATCACTCGATCTTGAAATAAAATACCCTGGACACAAGCTTTGGAAATAAATATTGCCTTTTCCAGGTCAGCACCCTGCTGTTCATATTCTTCAAACACTTGATCAGCAGTAATTCCCTGCATACCATTAAGGCAAAGTCTTTCCCTGAAACGAGTCCGACCTAACCTGCCATCAGAGTTATCAGGAAAAGAATTCGTCACGTCCAGAATCCTGACTGCCCCCTTTTTAAAACAACAGCCATTTCTCAGTGTAACTTCTTCCGAGAACGCCCCCCCCATCATAAATACCTGAGCCAGAAAGATCCCCATATCCAACCGAGCATTACCTTGATCGAACTCAGATACAATCTGATGCAGCTCCAACGACACATCAACAGCCTTCTGTCGCAAATAAAGCTCTGATTTGAAACGCGCACAAGATGCGATACCTTTCAAATTCTTTGGAAACATATTTACGATTTCACTTGCCGTGACTACTCGATCTGAAGGCAGCGTATCTTTAATAAAGCAATCAGCAAAAAACGCAGCCTTGGACAAGCTATCCTCAGAATCCTCCCACATTTGCTGCTCAAATTGTTGAGGAATCGGATATCCAGCTTGATGAGCTTTATGACAAAGGTTTAGCTTTCCTTTTTCACCCTCTTCTGTAGAAGGAAACGAATTAAGCACATCCTCCAGAGTCAACTCCCTTGTACCGAATGGAATCTTGTTAAAAAAATGATGTTCCAAAAAAAGAGCTTTATCAAAACCTTTATCCTTAGCCTTACCTGAGTAATATCTCTGAAGAGATTGAATCTCTTTTTCAGGAAGTTTTCCCTTAATCCAAACATCAAGTAAAAACCTGTACTTATTTTCCAACCCCACTTTATCATCAGGAAACGATTCCATAACATGAGACAATGAGTTCTGTTTATTCTCGCCCTTCTCAGTAAATGCTCTGGCTCTGAATCTGGCTATCTCTAATGAAGATTTTGAGCCTGCTTTTTTATATTCATCCAATACTTGTTTTGGAGAAACTGTTTTTCCGAACAATTTTTGCAAATCATCCCGAAAGTAAAGATCCTCAAGCAAGCGTCCTCTTCCCAGACAACCATCCAGAATAGATACAGGATATAAATTGTATATTTCAATTGGATTCGGTGGCTTACCATTTGGAAAAGTAGCTCCCGCCACAAGAGCCTCATGAAGTATCCGTGCTGTTTGCAAGTCCCCTTGAATACCTTCTAAGAAACATTTTCGTAATATATCGAAGTCACACAATCTTGAGTTCACAAGAAGGCCTTCTTTTATCGCACTCCTGATAAAATATGCCTTACCTTGATAACCCTTTTCTGTTGCTGGATATTCAGATATAACCCTGGACAGTGATAAACGCTGTCCATCAATCTCGAGTGATTTCATAAAAATCGTACAAAGAAAACCCGCTCTTCCCAGCCCCCCCCTATCATCTGGAGGGAAACTGCGGTACACAGCCAGGGATGAAAGAAGCTTACCGGCAACGGGTATTTTTCGATGAAAACATTTCTCAAGCAGGTGTGCTTTTGCCAGAGAACCGTCAGCAGTATCAGGAAAGGTTTCTATAATCCGATCAATATCTGGAGAATAATTATCACCTTCCCAAATATCAATCATCTTAAAAAAAACCTCCTGCATGAGAAATGCCTTAGCAACGCCCCCCCTATGAGTATTAGGGTAAATTTCTACTACTTCTTCCAGATGGATTCGATCAGAACCGAACATCATTCCACGACGATATAGCTCCATCTTGAAATTAGCCTCAAACATTGACACATCTTCACGTGACTGGCTTCCTTGTTTATATAATCGACATGCTGTCACTGGGTTTAGTGTTTCTGAGATTACTTTTCTCTCTTTCAAGCAGTAATCCCTTATAAAAAGAGCCTTTTTAACAAGCCCTTTCGTGCTTGATGGAAAAAGAGAGATCAGCTCATTTAAATTAACCTTTGCTCTTTCAGTAGATGATTTTGATTTCAGAAGAACTTCTGACATAAAGTGGGCACAGCCAAGGCAACACTCAGGCTCTCCCTTTGATGTTGTAATTGCTTGCTGAAAGGCTTGTTGAACTTGTTCAAAGGATACTTTCTGTCCTCTGACCTTAATTCCTTTTTCATAAAGCTCTTCTAGAAAACAGGCTTTTTGAAGCTTACCCTTATAATCCTTCTCTCTGTGATCAGCCTCATCAAAGAGATCAATCATTTTCTCCAGTCTCAGCTCTCGCCTCCCTGTATTTCTAACCCCTAGCCGGTAGAGATCCCACATAAACCGACCTTCATTCAATTTTGAATAACGAGAGTACTCATCAATAACTTGATCAGCTGTAGGAGGGCTGTGTGAAGAACCATAAGGCTTTTTATTCCAATAGTATTCTTCAAGCTGTTTACCAATATTCTTTGAATAAAAACCTGATGCATTACTGTGATCAGGGACTGTTTTCCTTGTCACAACACTTGAACGAGTGCTTTTTCCATAGTGAGGTTTACCCTTCAACCCTTGAGTCCATCGACTATCACACTTCTTTCTATCGGTCTCATTCAACTTAGATACAGAGGCATTACCTCTAACAGCACTTGCATCCATAAAACAATCCAAAATATATCGAATAGGAAGAATTATTTGTATTTAATAATAATGATCAAGAAAGCATAGCCCTAAAGATTGATATATTACACAGGGAATAACATTGAGAAAAAAAACTTTCTAAAAATTATAATCTACACCTACCCACTAACACCCTACGATTTTCAGGTTTAGATAAATCAGAACCAAAAATAATTCACCTGTCTACACCAATACCTACTTCTGAATAAATCGTGACTCTCCCCTCCTGCAAGTGAATTTCCGAAGCAAGAAACACTTAAATATAGGTTTTAACCGAAACCAGCAGTTCAATAGAAAAAAAACCGTCTAATATACCATAAATCAAAAAATAATCATTGTGATCTGAATCAAAACACGAAAAGCACAAAATCTGTACAGTCCGCGACAACTGATTAATTAATGACCGGATAACACCACATGTCACAAACCTTTACTCAATCCATTGCTGTAAATGATGCCTCGACGGGCGGTTGGGAGAAACGTGATACTGAATGGATGCTGACACTGTTTGGCACTGCAATTGGTGCCGGTGTTCTATTTTTACCTATTAACGCAGGTCTAGGCGGTATCTGGCCCCTGATCCTGATGACTGTCCTTATTGGCCCGATGACATTTCTGGCTCATCGCGGTCTCAATCGCCTGTGCCTGTCCTCCAAAAACCCACAGGCCGATATTACCGAAACCGTTACCGAGCATTTTGGTCAAAGGGCTGGTAGCCTGATCACTCTGGGCTACTTTGCTTCCATCTACCCTATCCTTCTGATCTATGGCATTGGTATTACCAACACCGTCAGCTCACTGATGATTAATCAGCTGGGGATGGAAGAACCAAACCGCGCAATCCTGAGCTTTGTTCTTGTGGCTGCCATGGTGAGCGTTATGGTCGCCGGTCAAAAGACCGTACTGAAAGTCACCAATGCCATTGTATACCCACTGATCGCTGTACTTTTTGGTACCTCTCTGTACCTGATCCCCCTGTGGAATACTGCCCAGTTTGAAGCCTCAGTTTCTGCTGGCGACTTTTTGAAAACTGTTTTTCTGACCATTCCGGTTCTGGTATTTGCATTCAATCACTCACCAGCTGTCTCTTCTTTTGCATCAACCTATCGTAAGGAGCTGGGAAACAATGCGGAACATCAGACCAGCAAGACACTGAAGCGCACCACCATGATGCTGGTTGGTTTCACCATGTTCTTTGTTTACAGCTGTGTTCTGACTCTGTCTCCGGCAGAGCTTCTGCAAGCGAAGGCTGCCAACCTGCCGATTCTATCCATTTTTGCCGAGCGCACTGACAACCAGATTTTTGCCTGGCTGGCCCAGGTGGTAGCGATTGTTGCCATCTCTTCATCCTTCTTTGGTCACTACATGGGAACCCGTGAAGGGCTGCAGGGCATGATCGTTAATCGTGCAAAAGCACAGGGCAAACAGGTAAACATGAAAGCCATCGATAAAGGCATTATCGTCTTTATCACCCTGTCAGTGTGGGCTGTTGCTTATGCCAATGTCAGTGTAATGGGTATGATCGAATCATTGGTTGCCCCAATCCTGGCGATGATCCTGTTCATCCTGCCGGTATACGCGACCCATAAAGTGCCTGCAATGGCCAAATACCGCTCAAAAGCCAACATCTTCACCGTTGTGATGGGCTTGATTGCTATTACTGGCTTCATTACTTCCCAGCTGATCTGATCCACTACCGGGGCTCTGGCTGCCCCGGAACAATCACAATCATCATTCGGAAAACCGGGAGAGCGGATAGCTCTCCCGTAATACCAGTCCAGAACAAATGACGGCACAATAAGATAAGAAATTTTTATGTGAAAATATCTAAACAGCCATGGGCAATAACAAAGCAACAGGCTGGAAGATATTAATAATGTCGCCGTTTTTCTTTAAATCTTTTTATAGAGCCAGCAAAGACTATGCTCAGCATTTTTGATATTTTCAAAACGGGCATTGGCCCATCCAGCTCACACACTGTTGGTCCAATGTGGGCAGGCCATCGTTTTTTAAATGAGCTTGAAGAAAAAGGCATCCTGTCCAGCATCTCATCCATTCGTGTTGGCCTGTACGGCTCACTAGCGCTGACTGGTGTAGGCCATGGGACTGATAAAGCCACCCTTCTTGGCCTTGCGGGTTATCGTCCGGACACTATTGACCCAGATGAAGCCGATCAGATTTTTGAAAACATCAAAACGGATAAAGCACTCGAGCTTGCCGGTAAGCACTCCATTGAGTTTGATTACGATACACACCTGATTTTCCATAACGGAGAAACGCTGCCTGAGCACCCTAATGGCATGCGAATCTTCGCTTCCGACAAAAATGGTGTTGTGGTTTATTACAAGTCTTATCTCTCCATTGGCGGTGGCTTTGTCGTCAGTGCCGATGAGTTCAATCAGCCAGAGGCAGCCAACAGCTCTGAAGATTCATGTCAGATTCCTTACCCTTTCAGAACAGCCGCAGAGCTTCTTGATCTATGCCATGAACATAACTTGACCATTGCTCAGTTAAATATTGAGAATGAAGTTGCCCGACATAATGGTGATGTGGACCTGGTAAACAACAAGATTGATTCCATTTGGGAAGTCATGCACGCCTGCATCGAACGAGGCCTGCGCATGGAAGGAACCCTTCCGGTCAGTGGTCTGAAGCGCCGTTCAGCGGATATGCATAAAAAGCTGACCAGCAACCCCGAAGCCATGCTGATGGATCACTTTGCCATCATGGACTGGGTAACCCTGTTTGCCATGGCGGTTAATGAAGAAAATGCCTGCGGGGGGCGTGTAGTCACGGCACCGACAAACGGTGCTGCCGGTGTTATCCCGGCAACCCTGGCGTACTACACCCGCTTTATCTCCCGAAACAATCAGCAGGGAGTTCGTGATTTCATTGCTACAGCAGCCGCCATTGGCTCGCTGATCAAGATGAATGCGTCTATTTCCGGTGCCGAAGCTGGCTGTCAGGCGGAAGTAGGCTCTGCATGTTCAATGGCAGCCGCAGCGTTGGCTGCCGTTCAAGGAGCAACGATGGAACAGGTGGAAAATGCCGCTGAAATCGGTATGGAACACCACCTGGGGATGACCTGCGATCCAATTGCCGGACTGGTTCAGATTCCATGTATTGAGCGTAATGGAATGGCCGCCATCAAAGCTATTACCGCTGCCCGCCTTGCCATGCGTGGCGATGGTGACCACGCGGTGTCTCTGGACAGCTGCATTGAAACCATGTACCGGACAGGGCTCGATCTTCAGGCCAAATACCGTGAAACATCATTGGGCGGCCTGGCCGTTTATGCCAAGGCTCAACCCATCAAAATAGTCAAAATGGTATCCTGAAAGTTGTCATCATTTTGATACAAAAAAGGCGAAGTCATGACTTCGCCTTTTTTATTGTTAACTCACTTTTTTCAGACTGCCATTTCCAGCAACAGCTTGTTAAGACGCTGAACATAAGAGGCTGGATCATCCAGCTGACCACCAGCCGCCAGACTGGCCTGATCAAATACAACACGGGTCAGATCGGCAAACCGGTCTTCATCAACTTCTTTATCCAGTCGACCAACCAGTGGATGCTCAGGGTTAATCTCAAAGATCGGCTTGGACTCCGGCATGCTCTGGCCTGCAGCTTCCATAATACGGCGCATCTGCATGCCCATATCATTCTGACCAACCACCAGGCAGGCTGGTGAGTCTGTCAGACGATGAGTAACCCGCACATCCTCAACATCAGATCCCAGCACATCCTTGATACGCTTGATCAGATCTTCATTCTCTTTGGCGGCCTCTTCCTGAGCCTTCTTCTCTTCTTCAGAATCCAGCTTGCCGAGATCAAGATCACCGCGGCCAATATCTACAAATGACTTGCCATCAAACTCAAACAGGTGCGACATTAACCACTCATCAACACGGTCAGAAAGCAACAGAACTTCCAGGCCTTTCTTGCGGAATACTTCCAAGTGAGGGCTGTTGGCTGCCGCTTTAGGCGTCTCTGCAGTAATGTAGTAGATTTTGTCCTGGCCTTCCTTCATCCGGGAAACGTAGCCTTCCAGAGATTGATCCTGCTCGACACTCTGACTCTCAGTAGATGAGAAGCGCAGCAGTTTGGCAATACGCTCACGGTTGGCATAATCTTCAGCAGGCCCCTCTTTCAGCACCTGACCAAACTCCTTCCAGAAACTGGCGTATTGTTCAGGCTCTTTCTTGGCCAGTTTCTCCAGCATATCCAGTACCCGTTTGGTCAGCGCAGTTTTCATGCTGTCTACGGCTGGATCTTTCTGCAAAATCTCACGGGAAACATTGAGGGACAGATCGTTCGAGTCAACCACGCCCTTGATAAAACGCAGATACATGGGCAGGAACTCATCCGCCTGATCCATGATAAAGACACGCTGAACGTAGAGTTTCAATCCTTTCTGCATATCACGGTTATACAGGTCAAACGGTGCCTTGGCCGGAATATAAAGCAGGCTATTGTATTCCAGTTTGCCTTCTACTCGGTTATGGCTCCACTTCAGCGGATCGGTATGATCATGGCTGATGTGTTTGTAAAACTCTTTATACTCATCGTCAGTGATGTCGCTGCGGGAACGGGTCCACAGGGCTTTCGCGGTATTCACCGTTTCCCACTCTGGCGCCTTGTCTTTAACGTCAGATTCTTCCTCCTCTGCGCCTGGCATCTCTTCTTTACGCATCAGAATTGGCATGGAGATATGGTCAGAGTATTTGCGGATGATATTACGCAGGCGCCAGCCATCAGCAAACTCTTCAGCTTCAGGCTTTAAGTGCAGAATGATGGTTGTACCGCGCTTGTCCTTGTCAATTGGCTCAACAGTAAACTCACCGGAGCCATCTGACACCCAGCGCACGGCCTCTTCTGCATCTGCCTTACGGGTTTCAACGGTCACCTTGTCTGCAACAATAAATGCAGAATAGAAACCAACACCAAACTGACCGATCAGCTGAGAATCTTTCTTCTGGTCACCCGTCAGTGTTTTCAGGAAATCCGCAGTGCCGGATTTGGCAATGGTACCCAGATGAGCAATCACGTCTTCACGGTTCATACCAATACCGTTATCAGCGATCGTTACGGTCTTGGCTTCCTTATCGAAGTCCACTCTGATTTCTAGATTAGGGTCACTTTCCAGCAGCGCACTGTTATGGAGTGCCTCATAACGTAGCTTATCTGCGGCATCGGAAGCGTTGGAAATCAGCTCCCGTAAAAAAATCTCACGATTGGAATAGAGAGAGTGAATCATCAGGTGCAGAAGCTGCTTCACCTCAGTCTGAAAACCCAGAGTCTCTTTTTTCGCTTCAACTGTCATTAGAACCTCAATTCCGGTCAATCATCACATTGAGTATTTTGATAATCAGGAGATATGGGCAGTGATTGAGAATTCAACCCTTCACTATACAAAGCTCAGGTTTTGTTAGGTTCTGTTGACATAAGCTTCCAAACTCAGTGGTTCGTAAAGCCGCATTTTACGCGATGAAACGGAAGATATGCGGGGTAAAAGTTCAAGAATAATCATCAGGTAGATGATAATCGGAAAGCACTTGCAGAACTTTCGAGTGAAACTCCCGGCTATATAAAATAACCACCACCAAGACTGCTGAAAACATCAGTAGTCTTGGGTCTATAAACCAGCTCAATGTTGCCAGTGCAAAATAGTAGGCCCGCAACCCAAAGTTAAAGTGCTTGGCTGCCAACGTCATGATAAAGCCGGATGCCCTGGCATAATCCAGTTGCTCTGAGCGGGCATGCTCCACTTCTTTATAAAGAGGTGCACTCCCCAAAACAACACAGCCAAAGTTATAGAGGCGAAGACTCCAGGTAAACTCAAAAAAGGAGTAAACAAAAATAATGACCATCACCAGCATTTTAAGCTCCCATAACTCCCGGGTTGTGGTACTGACAAATGGAATGGTTGAGAGCACACCAACCGCCTCCTCCGAAGCAGCGATTCCTGTAATGAGTCCAGCCAGGACAAGAATTGACGTTGAGGCAAAAAAACTGACACTGGCTCTGAGGCTGCTCAGCAGGCTGGCGTCCGATGTTCGGTTTTCCCTGGAAATTATCCTGACCATCCAGTCCCTGCGGTATCTTGCCAACACGCTGGAAAGGCAGATTGCGCTGGAAGATTTATAGCTGGCATAACAGGTGTAACCTATCCAGCAGATCAATAACGTTGCCAGAGCCAGCCAATCCTGGGAGCTACCTGCGCTTAAAATCATGGTAATATCGCCTTCCTGGTTATATAAAAGTTTTCCCGACTCTTCTGGTTAAAGAGCAGTATTGCCGGAAATGGTCGTTTTGCCTGACAGAGATTTTTACTGCCCAGTAAAAAGAGCGGTTACCATATAGAGTCTTAGTCTTTGCTTATTAAATTTCATTTTATAATCAGTGGCTGTTTTCATATGATGGCCAATTGATGCAAAATGCACCATTGTCGGTTATTTAATATAGACCAGCGCTTTATTCTAGCTGGTAATCCCAGCACCACCTCCTCGAAACACTCAGAGGATGGTGGCAAATTAAATTAACCGCCATTCATTCAATGGCGGTTGTTGGAGAGTCAATGTCGGAATTGCAGTATTTTTGGGGCTGGGTAGTTTACCTGACAGGAGCCATCGGCTGTCTGCTGAGTCTGTGGTTTATTGTTCGCAAATGGCATCCTCGGGTAAAGCGGCCTCTCATGATGGCTTTTGCTGTACTTTTTTTCCTGCCTGGTACTATTCACCCCGAACAGAGCTTTCTTGGCCCGGCCTTCCTTATCAGTCTTTATGATGGCCTTAGCCAGGGAATTGAAGCCATGTGGCGAACCGGTCAGGCTGTTGCAATTATCGCCGGTGTTGCCGCAATTACAGGCGTGTTATTACCTGTAGCTAAGGCAACAGTCACTCGTGATAAAAGACAGAAAGCCCGGACGGGAAAAACAAGCCACGCTCAACGCCAACGCAAAGAACCTGCCTGCTAGCACTGTGTTTATCAAGACGGTATATTTTCGGAACCTGCAGCCAGTGCAAGCCTGTTTGTAACCAGAAATCTTTAACTTAACAGCGATTTGTAAGCTAATGTGTGAACTTCTTGGAATGAGTGCCAACACTCCTACGGACATTGTGTTCAGCTTCAGTGGCCTGATGCAGCGCGGGGGTAAGACTGGGCCCCACAGTGATGGCTGGGGCATCGCATTCTATGAAGGAAAAGGTTTGCGAGAGTTTCGTGATCCAAACCCAAGCTGTGACTCTGAAATTGCCAACCTGGTCTGCCGTTACCCAATTAAAAGCAATATTGTGGTCGGTCATATTCGACAGGCAAATGCAGGAAGAATTGCGTTGGAAAACACACACCCATTTATCCGGGAGCTCTGGGGAAAATACTGGACCTTCGCACACAATGGCCAATTAAAAGGCATCAAGAAATTCCCCTTGAAACATTACTTTCCCGTGGGAACCACTGACAGTGAATTCGCTTTCTGCTGGATCATGGACCAGGTACGTGAACGTTTCCCGAGACCTCCAAAAAGGGTGAGCACACTGCAACGCTTCATCCAAAAGCTCTGTGATGAACTGCGTGAACTGGGCGTATTTAATATGCTACTGACAGACTCACGTTATCTCTATTGCTACTGCAGCACCCGGTTGAATTGGATAACTCGGCGGGCACCTTTTGATCAGGCCAGTCTAAAAGATGCCGACATCACGGTGGATTTTGCCAAGGAAACCACAGAAAACGACATTGTTACTGTAGTAGCAACTGATCCGTTAACCATTGATGAGACATGGCATCCTATCCAGCCTGGCAAGATGGTCGTTTTTGACAATGGAGAACTGGCTGCCTAGGGAAAGTAAACAACTCCAGGGCCAGTATTTTTAACCGTTTGGAAAATAACAGCTAGCATTCGACTGATGAAAAGCAGGGTCGACTTTCTTATTACACCTGAACACCCAGAACACTCATACTTCAGTTCTGCAAAAAATGGAATTACTTGAAAAATGTGCAAATGGATACCACCTACAATCTCGTCCATTTAAGTTGTATTCTTCTTTACCGACTATCAACTACAGATAAAACTGATCTCAGATGCATTTCATGGACTGGACAAAAAAAGGTCAAAGTAAATAATTCAAATTGACTGAAAAGCAGCCATCAACAAGCAATTTCAATTAGCGGGTCTCTCCAGTCCAGCTACTCTCAGGGTTTATAATGAGTACACCAATTAGCAGGTCTGTATCAGTAAATAATATAAACAGCTTCACTCTTGAAGAAAGCCTACCACAGGCACAAAAGTGCAGACATCAAAGAAGTTCCCAAGACTCTTTGTTCCATGGTAGGAGTACCAGAGAACACTCTAAAGCGAATGATATATCAACCTTCAGAATGGAGAATGAAATAGCAGATCATTACAATTATGCCATTCAAGCCAGATCTATTGAACCAAGAAACGAACTTGATTCCTCTCAGATCAATACCGTAGAAGGAACCTGTCAAAGTCATGTTATTCATTCTGACAACGTTACAACAGCCCAATCAAAAATGGCAACTGATAGAAGTGGTGCCTGCAAGCGTCTGCTATCTCCTGAAAACCTGGATTCCTCGCCTTCTCAACGGAGACCTGTTCGAGACGCATTTGTCATCAATATGCAAACCTTTGGATCAACAGACAGCTTGTTGCCACATGAGGGCTCAGAGCCTACCTGTTTGAGAAATAGTAGCTGGTGGAACAGAAACAAAAAATGGAATTACGCTTTTGTCGCTGGCAGTTTACTAGTAGCTTCCGCAGTTGTGATTTCCTTCACTTTAGACAAGATGAACGTAGGAGACAAAACCCTGTTTCAACGATCAGGATCAGTAATTGTCAGCTGGGCAATGTTGACAGCGTTTATAACCCTCAGGAAGAGAGGTGAAAAACTGCCAAGTCACGAGCTAATGATTGAAGCAGCCAGCGACAGATTATCCCGGAGAGAGGATATAAAATTTATGGATCTCCTCGCAGAGATGGAAAATGCCATGATCAGCACAAGGAAAGTCAAAAGAGCAGCCAGTGAGAGCGACTGGGTAATCCTGCTGGCAAGTATTATTGGCACTCTTATTTGGGGTTATGGCGATTTATTTTTCAAATAAGCCAGACCCACAACTTGCCCATACCCAATGGCTTAACACCCTGATGATACAATTTGCGACAACTTTCCCAACATTTCAGGGTATCAGTATGGTCTCTGAAGGATATAATCCTGCGCATAAATGAACCATATGCCAGACTCCCCCCAAAATCTGATGCCTCAGGAGACTCCCCGAGCTATGACTGCAACTTCTCATTTTACTCAGCCCGGGTTGATATTGGCTCAAATACTCCCGACTAAATGCAGGATAATCCTGGTTATTGCCCTTACCTTGCTGGCACCTTTCACCCATGCAGCGCCAAAAAGCCAGGCACCTACGGTAACAGCCTTTCCAGTCATGGAAACCACATTACAGCAAAAGCTAATTGCACTGGGAAACCTGAAAGCCAACCAGTCAGTTGACATTACCCCTCAAATCAATGGCCGTATTGTTGCCCTTCATCTGAAAGATGGCGCCAAAGTCAAATCAGGAAAGCTGCTGGTCGAACTGGATGACCGTGAGCAGGCGGCCATTACCGCTCAGGCACGAATTGCCTTTGAAGATGCCCAGCGCCAATTGGAATATATGGAAACCCTGATCACGAGAAAAGCCATTTCCATTGATGAACTCAAGGCTCAGCGGGCGATGGTTGAGCGCCTTGAAGCTGCGCTTCAGGCTGAACTGGCCATACTGGATCATTACACGCTGGAAGCCCCTTTTACAGGAACGTTGAGCTTTCATGAGCAGAGTATTGGTGCACTTATCAATGCAGGCACCGTGTTGACCACACTGGATGATCTCAGCACCATGAAATTAACGTTTGACCTGCCTGAAAGCAGTCTCAGTCATGTCAGAAAAGGTGCCCGTATTACTGCAACCACAGACGCGTGGCCCGGAAAGGCCTTCACCGGCACCATCGACAGCATCAACCCCCGGATTGATCCAGTCAACCTGACCTTTCAGGTCAGAGCGCTTCTGGTCAACCCGAACTTACAACTCCTTCCAGGCATGCTGATGCGCACCTCCATCGAACGCCCGGGGGAGCAACAGCTGGTCGTTCCTTCCCGCAGTATTTTGTTTGATGGAAACCGTCGCTACGTATTCGTTATTGATGAGCACAACCAGGTAGAACGTCGAACCATCACAACCGGCCAGAGCATTGATCAATACATTGTTGTGCTGTCTGGATTGGCCGAGGGAGAGATGGTGGTCAATGAAGGTGCAGTGAAAGTGACTGATGGCCGCCGGGTAAAAGTACTTGAAGAAGAGCAGCCTGTTCTCTCTTCCAACCCGGTTCAACCTGCAGCTGCGGATGGATTGCTCTAACCATGATACTGTCTGATTTATCCATCAAACGCCCGGTATTTGCTACCGTTGTCAGCCTGCTGCTGATTACCTTTGGGGTCGTGTGCTTCCAGATGTTGCCGGTACGGGAGCTGCCAGATATCACCCCCCCGACTGTGATGGTTTATACCGGGTATGACGGGGCTTCTGCAGAAGTCATTGAAAGCAAGATCACCAATGTTATTGAGGACCAGCTCGGTGGTATTGAGGGTGTTCGATTTATTGAGAGTACCAGCCGCAATGGTACATCCCGGATTAATATCGAGTTCTCTCCTGACCGGGATATGGAAACGGCTGCCAATGATGTCCGCGAAGCCATGTCACGGGTTATCTGGCGCCTGCCAGATGAAGCAGAATCGCCCATTGTCTGGAAGAATGACGGCAGTGGTGAGACCATTCTCAATGTCAGCCTGCAAAGTGACACCATGTCTCTGATTGAGCTCACTGACTATGCGGAACGGACCTTACAGGATCGGCTCTCCCTCGTTGATGGCGTCAGTTCTGTTGACGTTATGGGTTCGCGCGAATATGTCATGCGTATTGAACTGGATGCTCAGGCCATGGCCGCCAGGCAAATCACCACCAGTGACGTACGCAGTGCCCTGCGCCGTGACAACGTCGAGCTTCCTGCCGGTGAATTAACTGACAGTTTGAGGACATTGCCTGTTCGCGTTAATCGTGACTACAACACCATTAATGATTTCCGCCGTTTACTTATTCGTCAGGACGGCAGCAGCAAGGTCTACCTGGAGGATATTGCCTCCATACGCACAGAAGCAAAAGAGATTGAAACGCTGGCAAAAGCCAATGGCCGGAATGTGTTAAGCCTTGGAATTGTTCCACTGTCCCAGGCCAACCCACTGGAAGTCATTCAGAACGTGAAAGATGAGATCGAAGCGTTCACCCCTTTCCTTCCGGAAGGCACCTATATGACAACCACCCGGGACTCCTCCATCTACATTCAGTCAGCCATTGATGAAGTGTATGCCACCCTGGCCATGACCATTGCCCTGGTCATTCTTGTCCTTTATATATTCCTTGGCAATCTTCGAGCTACCCTGATTCCTGCAGTGACCGTACCGGTTTCTCTGATCAGTGCTTTTATCGTAATTCACCTTCTCGGCTACTCAATCAACCTGTTGACACTTCTGGCACTGGTTCTGGCGATTGGTCTGGTGGTTGATGATGCGATCGTGGTTCTGGAAAATATTCACCAGCATCTGGAGCGTGGGGAAGCTCCACTGGTCGCCGCCTGGAAAGGTGCCCGTGAAGTAAGCTTCGCGGTAGTCGCAACCACAGTCGTTCTGGTGATGACATTCGTACCTATTGTGTTTATGGAAGGCTCTGTTGGCAGGCTATTTTCTGAATATGCAATGACACTGATCGGTGCCGTGGTCTTCTCAAGCCTGATTGCTCTGACCCTGTCTCCAATGATGAGTTCGCAGCTGCTCAAATTGAATGTAAAACCTTCAAAAGCAAGCCAGCTGATCGAAAAAGCACATCAATGGCTGACTGATGTATACCGAAAGGCACTGCTGAAAGTCCTTAAATTCCAATGGGCGGGCCTGCTTTTACTGCTGGCTTCATTGGGTGTAACCGCACTGCTCTATCCAATGATCCCTCAAACCTTCACCCCATCAGAAGACCGGGGTGAGTTTATTGTGATCGTAAAAGGTCCTGAGGGTGCGAACTATGACAGCATGGAAGAAAGCATGCTGCAGCTTGAATCAAAACTATTGCCTCATCTCGGCGAAGGCGTGCTGAAATACCTGTTTGTCCGCTCGCCTGGCTGGGGCGGCAACAGTGGCAGTAACTCCGGTATTCTGATCGGAACCCTGGAAGACTGGGACGACCGGGATGTCAGTGCTGCCGAAGTCATGGGGCAGGTACGCCAGCTTATGGCCGGCATTCCAAATGTTCGGGCCATTCCTGTTATGCGTTCCACCATTGGTGGACGTTCCGAAGCCCCGATTCAATTCGTCCTTGGTGGTGGTTCCTTTGATCAACTGGTTGAATGGGCAGATGTCATTGCAGAAAAGGCTCGTGAAAACCCAGGGCTCAGAGATGTTGATATTGACTTTAACCAGAATCAGCCACAGTTGGAGATTACCATTGACCGCGAGCGGGCTCAGGAGCTTGGTGTTTCTGCAGAAGAAATCGGAGCAACACTGGAAACCATGCTGGGTGGAGTCACCGACACGACTTTTATGGAGCGCGGCGAGGAATATGATGTTTTCCTGCGAGCCAAAGAAGAAGCCTTTAACAGTGCTCTTGACCTGGCTTCACTCTACGTCCGGTCCCATACCACTGGCGAGTTGATCCGCCTCGACAACCTGGTATCCGTGGAGGAAGTGGGTAAAGCCGCCATGCTGAAGCACTATAACCGGAACCGGGCAATTACCATTTCTGCCAGTCTCGTAGGTAACTACTCCATTGGCGAAGCACTGGAGTTTCTCGACCAGCAGGTGGTCGAACACCTGCCCCCGGAAGCGATTGTCAACTATAAAGGGGAGTCTCTGGACTATCGGTCTAACCAGAGCGCCATTTTCTTTGTCTTCGCGATGGCGATGCTGGTTGTGTACTTGGTGCTGGCAGCCCAGTTTGAAAGCTTTGTTCATCCACTGATCGTTATGCTCACCGTACCTCTTGGTATTTCCGGGGCTCTGTTTGGTCTATACATCAGCGGTGAAACTCTGAATATCTTCAGTCAGCTGGCCATGATCATGCTGATCGGACTCTCTGCCAAGAACGGTATTCTGATTGTGGAGTTTATCAACCAGCTCAGAGACCAGGGATTGGCCTTTAATGAGGCAGTGCTTGAAGCATCAGCTTTGCGACTACGCCCCATTCTGATGACAGCGCTTACGACAGTTGTTGGTGCCATTCCCCTCCTCCTGGCAACGGGAGCAGGTTCAGAGTTCCGGTTCTCTATTGGGGTCGTCGTTTTTGCCGGCGTCACCGTATCAAGTCTGTTAACCCTGTTTGTGGTGCCCTCCATGTATGCATTAATTGCCAGGAGAACCACATCACCTGATCATATGACAAGGCAACTTGAGAAGCTATTGAGTCAGTAACTTTTCAACAACGCACCAGGCAGTTACTTAGGCTGAGACCGATGTCTGACTATGCCTAGGGGGCGTTACCAACCGGCCATTCAGTCAGTTGGTAACGCCCCCTAAGTAACTGCTTGGTATATTACCAATTAGCTCTACACATAAACTGGAACCGACTGGGGTCCCCTTGTTCCGGGCTGCCAATCACCGCACCGATATTCAGGATAAGCAGGCGGCCTTTGCCATTGCGCAATTAATTTATAGACTTCATTCCTGAACTCATCGGGGGGTAAATGGGTTTTTGATGTTAATTCAGATACAGCATAATGTAATTGATCCTCAGATATTGGCATTGTCCTCAATAATCCAAGCAGCTCTGCACGCAATCCGGGATCCTTCTGCAATAGCATCAGCAAGGCATTTTGATCCGCTACATCTAGCATGAATGGGCCAGAATCAGCCGACGTGTTATCACTTCCAAGCAGTTCGATCAATGAAGGCACAATTTTGTCCAGCGACTTCCTGGCTTTATCGGTCATATTGACCTGAGAGTCGATTAACATCTTCGCCCTGAATAACCCTGCCGTTTCTTTTGGAATCGTCACATTACATGTATAGGCTCTATTAAACAGCTCAATAATCTTAGGCTCTATATCACCCTCGACACCCTCAGGCATAAGTTCCAAGACTTCCTGCTTAAGCTCATCCCACTTCGCTTTATCCGAGTCATAATCCCCCAGTTTGTGCAGACATTGAACGACCTCATCCGCATACTGACTTCTTTTCTTTTCATCTGACTCTTCACGAAGCTTCTCCATAGCTCCAAGAATGGTATAGGTGGCTTTAACCGTATTTCTTGAGACTTTTTGCGCATTACCCAAATCAATGAAGTAAATAACCAGCCTGCCATTTTCAACAGCAACCATCACATTTCCATCATGCATATCCGCATTAAAAAAGCCCGTCTGGGCATAACAGTATGCCCAATGATCAAATGCCAGTTTTTTCAAGCTGAATCTGAAGGCTACCAGGTGATCGTCAGTGATTTTATCAGGCTCAATATTATACCAATCGCATTTTCTAAATCCTTAAGCTGCCGCCAACTATGCTTAGGCATCATTACCATGCATTATCTAGAACAGATGTCTCGTCGACCACAGCTACCCGAAGGTTTTAATGATGTTGATTTTC
>NZ_LUKQ02000389.1 GCF_001647025.1 Endozoicomonas atrinae | reverse complement strand
TAGTCAAAAACCGGTTGAGCGCTGCTTCTCAGTATTGCGTCTTTGCTGTCAGCAGTAGTTCTGAATCTTTTTGTCTGAGGCTCATACATCGTTCCGTACTCCCAACCTTTTTTAGTCAGAATGTACCGGCTGTTTTTTGAGGTATCCTGATATGGACCCGGGCGCTTTCCATATTCGAGAATATTGGCTCCTATCAGGTAGCTCTTTACATCACCCACTGACCATTCGAGTAGTTCAGCCAATTCAGTAAGGGTTAAGAAGTTGTCTAGTTGATAGCGACCTTTAGTAAAGCGAGGTTTCTTGGATTTTATGGGCTGATTGATTGGGGTTGTTTCAGTTATGTTTATTTGCTGTGCTGCCTTTGGTTTCATTTCCTGCAAATTGGCAGACAAGCCTAAAAGATCCATAACGTCATATCCTGTCAGCTTCTCGGTTGCCGTTGCTGCCATCTGTCTTATATTTCCATCGGGCTCTATGGATTCAGAAAGGGTCTTCATGGAATGATAAACGGCAGCGATGTTCTCCACCTGGGCTATGATGGCGGTCTGGTTGGTAGTCTGGCTGATGTTGGTCTGTTCTGACTCCATCTGCTTCATCTTCGAATCAATCGCTTCCTGTCGTGCTTTTTTGCCTTTTGGAGTCATGGCTGATAGAAGGACATGGTTCGCGGCGTTCATGGTGAAGAGGTAGCAGTTTACTGCCTGACCTCGACTGTAACCGCTAATGGTTGCAGTGAAATCTTTGCCTTTTTCGAATCCATGCCTTTCAATTTGTCTATCAAGTTTCTGCTTTGGATTCTGTTGATTGAAGCCGCAGATTTCTAACAGCTTTTCACCTTCGACCATTTCATCTATAACGATGCCCGCTCTGCGGATCATCAGTTCAGCCTGCTCTAGACTCTCGATACTTTGCGCTTCTTGGATTGCTGTATTACTCATAGGTTTTCCTCTGCTCTCTGATCAATCATGGCTTGCAGACTTTGCCCCGTCTGCTGGTGGGTGATCTCTACTTCTGGAAATTTGCGCCTGAACCGTTCCAGTGCCACATCGCAATACTCCGGAGCCAGCTCCATGGAATGCATCCGTCGTCCACTGTTCTGGGCGGCGATCAGGCTGGTGCCGGAACCGTTAAACGGCTCATAGCAGCTTTCGCCTTCATGGGTGTAGGCTTCCATCAGGTGCTGTGGCAAGGTGACCGGGAAGACGGCCGGGTGGTCTATGCCATCACCGATGCTGCCTTTCTGTCTCATGAGGCGGATAACACTGTCGGGTATTTTGTAGTCCTGAATGGGTTCCCCGGAATGTGTCCAGCCGCCCACCTCGCCATCGTTACTGCGAATACCTCCGGCATTGCCGTTATGGCTGACCTCTCCGGCTCCCTCGCAGGGGACTATCTTGTTGGGTTTGCGCTTCTCTTTGTTGAAATGAAAAATCAACTCAAAGGCCGGAGCCATTCGACCTGCCCAATCGCCGGGCATGCCAGGGCCTTGATCCCATACGTAAAGACCAAACCGTCGCCAGCCGTCTATCCGCATGAATTCCAGCCAACCGTCCCAGTAGGGCTGCCACTCGTTTTTGTGGTGTATCAATCCGAGGTTTACTAACACCTGACCGTTTTTGTGCATGGCGCTGCCGAGGGTGCTTGCTCCAAATACGCCGGTCATCAATTTGTCCCAGTCAGTGATGCCGTCGGTGGTGTAGTCTCGCTGGTTGCCATAGGGCGGGCTGGTGAAACAGAGGCGAGCCTTGCGGCCGTCCATCAATTGCTTAACGTGGTCGGGGTTGGTGCTGTCGCCGCACATGAGCCGGTGGTCACCCATCTGCCAAACGTCGCCCTTTTGGGAAACGGCGGGCGCTACCTGGATAGCGTCTTCCGGCTCTGGCTCACTGGTGGGGTCGTGGTCTTCAGGGGCGGTGGGTGGCTCTAAATCGTCCAACATGGCCAGCAGGGCATCGTTGTCGGTCTCTACCTGACCTAATAGCTGCTGCAGGGTGTCGCCGTCGGTCTCTGCCAGTGTGCTTATCGGGTCAAGGGTAGCGAGGGCGAGCTTTTCTTCCGCTTCGCTTAAATCCACGTAGATAACGGGCACCTCCTTGGCTTTGTGCTTTCTGGCCAGCTCCACTCGCAGGTGTCCGTCAATGAGTCGCCCGGTGCGCTGGTTGACGATCACTTGCTGAATCCACCCAAGGTCGTCTAAAACCCCCTCCATTGCGGCTTGCTGTGACTGTGGGTGTCTGCGCCAGTTGTCCGGGTTCATCATCAGCTTTTCGGGGCTTTCCATGCCGCTGCCGGTGATGCGTTGCTTCCATGCCATGTCGGTTATCCTTTGAATGCTTTGCCGTTCTGGTGTTTTGCCTGCTGTCCAGTGAATGCCTGCCACCGCCGGATAATCACGTCGCAGTAAGCTGGATCAATTTCCATCAGCCGGGCTTGCCTTCTCAACTTCTCGCAGGCGATGAGGGTACTGCCGGAGCCTCCGCATAAATCCAGCACCGTGTTCTGTCGTGCGCTGCTGTTGCGGATCATGTGAACAATCAGGTTGACCGGCTTCATGGTGGGGTGCTCGCTGGATCTGCTGGGCTTATCTTCTTTGATGACAGAAGTGTTCAGCTGGTTGCGTAGCTGCCGGCAGTAGTTGACCAGTGATGACTTCTCCATGTTCTTGAAGTCGGGTTCTTCATCCAGCACTGTGGCCTTGTTGAATTCGCCATACCATGAGTGAGCGGCTCCTGGCTTCCAGCCGTAAAGGATCGGTTCGTGCTGCCAGTGGTAATCCTGTCTGTCCAACGCAAAGACATTTTTTACCCAGACGAGGCATTGCTTGAGTAGGAAACCACTTTCCACCAGTGCGCTGCGGAAGTTGATACCCTCACTGTCAGCATGAGCTACGTAGATAGGGCCACCCGGTTTTGTCCACAGGCAGGCGACTGTGAATAAGTCGCTGAGGAATGCTCTGAACTGAGCATCGCCCATCTTGTCGTTCTGGATAGTGAGGGCATCTTTGGTTTTGCCTTCGTAAGCCACGTTATAGGGCGGGTCTGTCCATACCATGTCCACCTGTTGCGATTGAACCAGCTGTTCTACCTGTTGTGGGTCAGTGCTGTCACCGCACATGAGCCGGTGGGCTCCCAGAATCCAGATATCACCCGGCTTGCTGTGGGTCTTCTTCTGGGGATCCGGGCAAGCGTCGTCATCGATCAATCCGTCTTCGGCTTCGTCCAGCAACTCTCCGGAGGCGAGGCTTTCCAATAGGCCGTTCAGGTCATCGCTCTGTACCTCCAACCCTTCCAGCAAGCTGTCCAGCATGGACTGGTCGGTCTCTGCCATCGCCGACAAGGGATCGATGGTGGCCAGTGCCAGTTTTTCTTCTGCCTCGGTCAGGTCAACGTAAATCACCGGTACTTCGGTTTCGCCTTCCCGCATGGAAAGCTCCACCCTGAGGTGGCCATCCACCAGGTGGCCGGTTCTCTGGTTCACAATGACCTGTTGAATCCAGCCTATTTCGTCGAGGGCGCCTTTCAGGGCGTCCTGCTGGCTCTTGGGGTGGATGCGCCAGTTCTGTGGATTGGCCAGTAACTGCTCCGGGTTCTCTTTGCCCTGGCCGACAATCCTGTCCTGCCACTTGCTCATGATTCGTCCCTGTTGCCTGTGGATAAGCCCAATGCTTTTAAGCGGTTCAGGTACTGCCGCCG
>NZ_LUKQ02000388.1 GCF_001647025.1 Endozoicomonas atrinae | reverse complement strand
TCACCCTGATTACTCTGGACGTTGATCGCGTCGATCATCGGCCCTTCACCGGCCTGACCGTCATAAAACCAGAGCCGATAGGGGTAAATCTTCTTGGCGTCCTCCAGGCTCATGCCTTCCGGCAGCTTGGAGACATCCATCTGGAACATGGGACCGGCAGTGAGGGCCGCGTTATCGAGCAAGGCTCTGCCCGTGGAGTTCATCACGTCCTGAGAGTCGTTCATCATGTAGGGGATGCCGATGCCCCAGAAGCGGTGGAGGACGGTCTCGTAGGGTATGAACTTGTAGGGGATCGCCTCCGGCTTCAGGGGATTGAGGCGCGCCATGATCATCTGGTTATCACAAATCCAGATATTGCCCTGGTACTCCATTTGCTCATCAATGTCCCTGATGCCGTACTTCAGCAACTGGTGGCCGTCCACCGGTCCCCAGTACTCCAGCACGTCATACCGCTTGGGGGTAACGTGGTGGTCGTCGGACTCGTTGATGTTGTTGAGCTCTTTCTCGTAATCCAGCGGGACGTGATTGCCCTCCGGTGAATGGGTCAGAATCTCCATTACCGTGCCGGTTTCAAAGCCGTGGCTGTCCGCCAGCTCCCGCAGTTCGTGTTTGGTCAGGACATGACGGCGGAACAGGTCGTTGGGCTTGCCGCAGTCTTTGGAATAAGGGTCGGGGAACATATCGAAGATGCTCGCCCACTCCACGTCCGGCTCGATGGTCTGCTGCTCGTTAAGCTGCCATTCCTCCCCTTCGGCCTCCCACTTCTCATGGGTGCGGATATTGAGGGTGGCCACCTTGATGCAGCCCGTGCCGAGGGTCACCTGCTCACGGGTCACCTTCTTCAGCTCGGTCAGGGCATCCGCAGCAATCAGGTAGTCCTTGATCTGCCGTTTCATGCGCATGGCGGCCTTGTTGGCCCGGTCCAGCGCCTCCGCCATCAGCGCCCGTTCCATCTCATCGTACCGTTCCTGGATAAGCTGGTTGCGGGTCTGGGGATCAAGGGGGTAAGGCAGCAGCTCCTGAATGGCGGTCATGCGGAGGTGCCGCTTGATGCTGGCAGGCACTTCCGCCAGGGGGCTGGGCACAATGTCCCAGAAGTTGTCAGGGTTCTGGAACAGCAGGTCGATGATCCGTGAATAGGCGGCGTTGACCTTGGTGGTGGTGATCTTGATAAACACCCGGCTCAGTGCCTGCTGTTCTTCCATGATCCGCAACTGTTCAGGCCCATACTCCCCTTTCACGGCGCGCAAGGATGCCAGCCATTCTTCTTCCACTTCTCGCCGGGCTTCCCGGTAACCCTGCCAGCGGCTTTGCAGGTCAGCGGCAAAGGCGTCACGCACCGCCTGCTCCTGACGGTCGGCATCCTCTGCCTGCTGCATCTCCGCCTGCGTCACCTCGTCCGGTGTGGTGACCTGTACCAGTCCGTAGTCCATTATCTGGCCTTCTTCCCTCTGCGCCTGATCCACTCAAGCCGGTGGCCAGCCATGATGGCGGGGTAGTTCCCCACCACCCGCTGGGTGAAACGTATGATTCTGTGTTCCATCAGTAAGCCGACTTGCCCGGAGCCCGATACTTCAGCTCGTTAATATTGATCTTCTGCCGTGGCAGCTTCAGCACCATCTGCTGGGCAATGGCGTAACTGATCACCCGATCATCAAAGCAACCTTCCTGCGCGTTGGTGCTGCCGTTGTCCTCAATGACGTAGGTCTGGCACTCGGCAATGGTGTCCTTGTTGCAGATACCCGACTCGCCGTCCCGCAGCAGTGCCGCCAGGTGGTCGATCATCAGGGGCTTGGATTTCGTGGTGGTCTGCCAGCCGAGGCGCTTGGTGCGCTTCTGGCTTCGCTGGTCAACGGTGGTTTCCATGTACAAATTGGGGTACTTCCGGTCTTTCAGCTTGGTGACAGTGGTCAGGCCGTGGTTGTTGCGCTCCACGCCGATCAAAGCGCCGTTGTAGAACCGGCCCAGCTTGTCCAGCATCTTGCCCAGATCGTCCGGTGCCACATGCCCATGCCAGTGAGCCACCTGGTAACCGTCACGGTCACACACATCAATGGACGAATAGTCACCGTGCTTATGCTTGTCATTGACCGGTGCCAACCCTTCCGCCACATCGCAGCCGATCACGTACTGGGTGCCGGTCTTCGGGAACTCCCAGACTTGCAGCAGTCCCGTCTTGTTACGGTTCACGCCGTTGATGGTCAGCTCGATGGACTGCTTCGGGGCGTAACACTCGACCTTGGCCGACTCGGTGTGCTTGGGATCAAACACCGGCCTGCCGGAGAACAGGAACGCTTCCTCCACATTGCAGGGGTATTCCTGTTTGAACTTGTCTTCGGATTTCAGCTCGTAAATCTTCTGCCTGCGCCACTGGAGTTGTTCATCGCTCAGGTGGTAGGTCTGCTTCAGAAATCTTTCGTCATCATCGAGCGTGAAGCCTGCCGGAGCTGCCGCTTGATATTCCTCCTGCCAAAACCAAGGGATAAACACCAGTTCAAAATCGCCACGGCCAGCAGCAGCGTCCATAACGTAATCATAAAAGACACCACCAACCCCGTTAGCAGTGCTTTCAAGAATGACTTCAGTGTCTGCTTCATTGGGGACCGCCTGTAACACACCGGCCAGGTGTTCGTCCGCGTTTGGCCAGAAGGCCACCTCTGAGCCGTGGAATAACTGCGCCGTGGATGACCGGCCTGCCCCCCGGTTGCCTGCGGTACCCACCCGATAACCGGAGTCGTGGGTAAAATCCATCTGCTTGGCACTCTTGTTACTCAGTGTCTTCTGGGCAAAGGCAGGCAGGTTTTCGTGGTAGCGCAGCACCATATCGAACAGGTTGGCCGTAGCGTCCGCTTCGTGGGTCAGGATGTAGGCCCGCAGCCCCCGGTTGTTGCTGACTTTCCAGTAAAACCGGGCTTCGGTGTACGTGCTGCATCCCTGTTGCCGACCTTTCAGCACCACGATCCGAACCTTGCCGGTGCGCTTGAGCTGCTGGTTGATCCGCTTGTGCAGGTACTTCTGGGCCGCGTTCAGTTTCAGGGGAACCACTTTGGCCGACTTGGTTCTGATCTTCAGGCAGAGGCTGGCAAAGTAACGGAAATCAAACAGCAGCTTCTCTCTGCCGGTCAGTCCTCGTCTTCGCTGTCGGCTTCGCTGTCCCTTGCTGCCAGCCATTCGTCCACCGTTTCCAGTTCGTCCTTGATGACGGTCTGCTCCAGCTTGTCCCGCCACTTGAACCGGTTCTTCATGTACATAATCATCATGGCAGGCTGCACCTCGGCCTGACCCAGTGCGCCCCTGATGTATTTGTCCTCCCACCAGGCTTCGGCCAGCACATCACCCTGCTCCACGGCAGCGGCAAAGTCTTCGTGTCTGTTGATGTAGGACAGAAACGTCTTGTAGCTGATGCCGAGCTCCACGGCAGTCGCCTTACGACTCATGCCTTCTGACATCAGCTCTTTTACCTGCTGACACATCGCGGGTTTGTATTTACTGGGGAATGCCATGACTAAACAAGGTGCCTGAATGCGTAGGCAATCAGACCAGCAGTGACGGTCATCGCCACCCACTGCGCCACTGAGGTGATCACGGAGTTTTTCTGCACGGCCTTCTCGATGGTATCCAGCCGTTCCTCGCTGCGTTGCTCCCGCAGTGCCAGGTTGACCATCCGTTCATCGTGCTTGGCCAGCGTCTGGAGTATCTGGGT
>NZ_LUKQ02000387.1 GCF_001647025.1 Endozoicomonas atrinae | reverse complement strand
AGGTCGTTTTTAATCTCATTGATCACTTCAATGAGTCGGAGCTTGTTCTCATGGAGCATGACGAGTTCAAAGGCTGAATACCCCTCATCCGTTCTCCGAGGCTCACGATCCCCGCTATCGCTATCACTACTTGCCGGTGGAGCGTCAGGAACATCGAAGAACTCATCAGTACTGACCTGAAAGAAGTTCTCATCAAAGCCGAGAAGGTCTAAATCGAAATCTTCTGCCTGAAGTGCTTCGACTTCGAGTGCCAACAACTCCAGATTCCATGAGCTCGTTTCAGAAAGCCTATTGTCTGTAATGATGTAAGCCTTTCTCTGCGCCTCAGATAAGCCTTCGAGAACGATACAGGGAACCGTTTTGAGTTCGAGTTTCTTTGCCGCCATCAATCGACCATGGCCAGCAATAACACCGCCTTCCTCATCAATCAGGATCGGATTAGTGAAGCCGAACTCTTTGATGGATGAGCAAATCTGAATTATCTGTTCCTCATCGTGAACACGAGCATTATTCACATAAGGAATCAGGTCATTGACCTTACGCTCGACGAGCTTGTGTTTTTTCTTTGCTGCCATTCCTTAGCGCCTTATCTTGTCTGCGACTTTCTCAATACCACGGCTCGCTATGTAGCCGCCGATACCGATTTGAACGATGGAAAAGAGTTTGAGTTCAACCGCCTCGGTTAAATCCGGGGCTGACCATCCGAGCCAACGACAGACGATCAAGGCAGTGAAGACGAGCATAACGATCGGTCGCCATGATCGCTGTAGCCAACTCTCACCTTGAGCCTCTGCCTTGATAACCCCGGCACGCTCGGCTAACTCATCGAGCTCACCCTTGACCGCTAAATCGACGAGCTGATTTTTGGCCTCAGCCGCCTTGTCAGGATCGGGGATAATTTTCTCGATGATCTTCCCGATAACTGGAATTGCTGCCGCCCAGGTCATCGAATAGACTCCCGCCAGTCCTCGACAATGAAGTTCGGACAGGTCTTGTAGGGAGTGAAGAAGTAATGCCCGACAACCTCTGCCTCCGGGTAGCGGAGCTCCAAGGTTTCGATCAGCATTTCGAGCATGAGCCATTGCTCTGATGTGAAGTTATCCTCTGGATCACCATTCTCATCAATACCGCCGATCATGCAGACACCGACCGACTCATGGTTATGACCCCTTACGTGGGCACCTTGAGCCTGTGAATGCCGACCATGCTTGATCGCTCCATCCCGTTCGATAATCCAGTGATAGCCGATATCCGACCAGCCGTTATCGACGGTATGCCAATGCCGTATGTCCTCAGTCGTCACACCTTGATCGGCACGGGTAGCCGAGCAATGGATAACGATGTAATTAGTTTCCATCCTTGGAGTCATCGGGCTTCCCTGAATAAATTACTTTCGAACGAAGTAGGCAGCGAGGCCGATCATTGCTGAGATAACGATCCAGCCGAACCGTTCAATCCCGGCGAGGATGACGCCTCTTGAATTGCTGGCCTGTTCGAGGGTGCGGATACGGGTTTCCATATCGTTGAGCCGGGCATCAATCGTGCCCATGTTTTCGTTCTGGTGGGAGATTCGTTCTTCGATTCTGGCGAGTTGGGATACTGCCTCGCTCAGTTTGTCCAGCTTCGTATCAATACGATCGAGCCGGTCGGAGAGGTCAGCCATAAGTGCGTCCTGCACAGGAGAAATTTCGGGCGAAAAAAAACCTCACGCCATCTCTGGGTGAGGTTTCTGATTGTTCTGACAAAGTAACCGTTTTTGTAATCATTAGCAAGTTTTGGTGAAAAAACGTTCAAAACTTAATCAGTTTGCTCCTTGCCATATTTCAGCCGTTGAACGGAATTTGCCACCGGGACTAATGCCATTCGGTCTAACTGCTGGTCACAGAATTGCCAGTAATACTCATGCCATGGTTCAAAGTCACGCTTCCAGTTCTGTCGCTGAATGTTGCAGCGATTGATAATCAGACTAACCGGGTACAAGTGTATTTCATTGATGACAAACGCCCGGTAATCCAGAACTGCATAGGCCACGACATCACGAATTTTCTCCTTGGTCACCTCCCGGTATTTTCTCTCAATGCTTTCCAGGTTTTGCCGAACGTCCCTATCCAGCCATTCAAGGAAGCGTCCCTGATCTGGCAAGTGGTGCTCTGTCCGGGGACCGTATGCCCACTTTGCCCATGACTTGTAAGGCTCATCCAGCCCTTCAACCGTTGAGATAATCATCCCGGCTTCAACAGCATTACAAATTTGCTGATTGATATTGGGATTTTTCCCTTGGTTACTTTCCCAAAACTCCTGAGGATCAATAGCATAGCTCTTGCCCGTTAAGTGAACGGCATAAGCGTCATGTATCGCCTGCCTTGCCGAGAGTAGTATCATGCTTGTCTCTCTCCGTATCTCGCAATGAGCACAGCATCAGCACGACCATTGTCTTTTTTTCGATGAACGTCCGCATCCGGGTAGAGGTCTAACACCTTACCTCTCGCTGCATCCTTAGAGCTCCCTGTGAGCCCTGCACGGCGTTTCCATGACTGAGGGGTTACATAGGTCAGGGGAAAGCCCATTAAGCTCACAGCGGATTCTACTGCCCCGTATGACCTCCCGAAGTTAAACATCGAGACAACGCCCTGACCTGGCATCGCTCCAACTTTTTCGAGATAGACCATCTCAACATCGTTCCGGGTATAGCCCCCGAAAATACTCATCAGTCCATAGCCGTTAACCTTCCGCTTATTCCCTTCCGGGGATACCGGCATATCGACGAGCTTCATCAGCTGCATACTGGTACTCTCCAGTACCGCTATCCCTCCCGATAGACCCGGGTCTATTCCAATAATTAGTCTCATACTTTCCTGTCCCTAAATTCTCTTTTTTTCTTCCCTGAAGTCTTTTGCTTTTTAAGCCCTCTGACCCGGTGTTCTCTTAGTGCTTCCTTCGCCTCATCCCATCCATCCCTCTCTTTAAGAGAGAGGGAGGGGGAGTGGAGGCAGCAGCTAAAGGCACCCGACAAGGCCGCAAGCCAGTAAAATCAAGGGTTTCAGAGGATGGAGGTGAGAAAGAAAAAAAGACATTACTCACCCCCGGTGAGGTCTGACGATTTTTTGCTTTTTTTTGGTCAAAAAATAGCCAGTTATTTTTAAGGTTCAATCGTCTGCTCCGAAGACGATATCCCGGCCTTTTTGAGTGATAGTGACAAAGGGCTCATCGACCTCTAAGAAGCCTCGCTCGACAAGGGCGGTAAATGTACGGCTCCAGTTTTTCTTAGGAACAATGCCTTTCTCTGTTGCTGCATCCTTGAGATTTCTTATCTCAATACGAGCAAGAGCAGGATCACGGCCTGAGCCTGCAAGAACAGCCTTTGCACAGACGATTTGCTTATTGAGTATTTTGATAATCTCTATCTGCTTCTGACCGATATTGATTTCCGCCTGTCTCCTTCCTGCTTCTGCCGATTTTTCCTGAGCTTCCTCACGCTTTGCGAGCATGTCTGCATTCTTGTCAAAGTAACTGAGAACACAGCTGTATTGAGGCTCACCATCGTCATCCATGAAAGGGAGTCGGACCGGATCAAAGAGGAAATTAACAGGCTCCGGCTCATCGGCATCTTTCATCTTCTTTGCGGTGATCTTTACTTCGTCGTCTGATTTGACCACCGCATACTCCGCATCGAGCGCCCCCTTGAGCGCACTGTTGCCACGGGCACGATCCTTCGACCCGA
>NZ_LUKQ02000386.1 GCF_001647025.1 Endozoicomonas atrinae | reverse complement strand
CTCTCGATTGGTCATGGCGCTGCTCCCTGCTTGATACCAACAGGAAAACAATCGGCCAGAAAAGGGTTAATCGGGAGGTCAAATTAAACTGGTGTTTTGAAGACTTATTACATCGGTGATGACACTGTAATCAATTTGGTCGTCAGGAGCCCGGAGACAGTGAAGAGATTGGTGCTTTCTGTCAGAAGAACTACGGCGTTACCTTTCCAATCTTTGAGAAAATTGATGTCAATGGTGATCATGCCGCTCCAATCTATAAAGATTTAAAATCTGAAGCCCCCGGGTTGCTGGGCACCCAGAAGATAAAATGGAACTTTACCAAGTTCCTGGTCAGTCGTAAGGGCGAAATTATTGACCGATATGCCCCTACGACCAAACCAGAAGATATAGAAGAAGATATCTGCAAAGCATTAAGAGAGAGCTGAACGGGCCGACAAACTAAGAGTCTCAACAACTTGAAACTCTTATACTGTGGATATTAACAAAGCGCTCTCCTTGCTGGCTGATCGTAACGGTTCAGAACTGTTTCTGACAGTCGGCTACCCCCCCTGTCTGAAAGTTAATGGTCAATTGGTATCTATTGCCAAAGCTTCTCTTACCAGCGAGCAGGCACACCATATCTTTGAAAAGATGATGGGTGAGGAGCGCTTCCAGGAATTCTGTGAGACTCGTGAAAGTAATTACGCTTTACAGAGTCCAGACTCAGGTCGTTTTCGAATCAGTGCATTCTTCCAAAGAGGGGAACCCGGAATGGTGATCAGGCGCATCCACCACCATATTCCTTCCCCTCAAGAGCTTGGCCTTCCCGATATTTTTTGCGACCTGATTCTTCAGGAAAGAGGTTTAATACTGATAACCGGGCCAGCAGGAGCCGGTAAAACAACCGCAATGGCATCACTGGTCAATTATCGAAACAATATGGGTAAAGGGCATATCATCACCATTGAAGACCCTATTGAATTTATCCACAGTCATAGCCAGTGCATCGTCACCCAGCGAGAAGTCGGACTGGATACCCAATCTTATGAAGAGGGTTTGTCGAATGCTCTACGTCAGGCCCCAGATCTCGTTGTTATTGGCGAGATCCGCACCCCCGAGGTAATGAGACATACGATTGAATTTGTTCAAACGGGTCACCTCTGTATCGCAACCCTTCATGCAAATACGGCCTATCAAGCACTGGAACGGATCATTCACTTTTTCCCACAAGAGCAGCATGAAGAGATTCTTCTTGATTTATCGTTGAGTCTACAGGGTGTCATGGGGCAACAATTGATTGGCTCTGAGGATGGTTCTACTGCCTTCCCTTCTCATGAGATTCTATTAAACACTCCTGCCCTGGCAGATCTCATCAAAAAGGGTAAAGTGGATGAAATTCACGACTTGATGGAGCGTTCTAAAGACTCTGGTATGCAAACCATTGATCAATCGATATTCAAGCTTTTCGAAGCTGGGAAAATCACAGCCCAACAAGCTATCCAGCATGCTGACTCTTCCAATAACATGCGCCTGTTAATAAAGATTAATGGTCATCAAGGAGGGGAAGATGATTCTTTAGGGCACTTAACTATTTCCACGGATTAATTCTCATACCCTCTTTATTCTATGCAGCTCTGTCTTAAACTATTAAAATAAGTCGTTTGAAAAAACGACTATAGACTTCTAAGTTTCTGATACAACACTTCCTTTTATTCTTTCCCTCCTATTGTTCACAAGAGGAACCAACTATGAGTCTTGATCTTGTAAATCATTCAGCTGACTGGTTGCAGAACAATCAGACATTGTTAATTGAGTACTGTGTCAACATCGTCTCAGCATTGTTAACGCTTGTCATTGGTATTCTGATCGCACGAATGATTAGTAATACCCTATATAAAATCATGCTGAAAAAGCAGGTGGATGGTATTGTTGCCAGCTTTACCAGCAACATGACCAAGTACTTGATACTGGCATTTGTAGTAGCAGCTGCACTCAGCCGTGTTGGTATTCAAACCGCCTCCCTGGTTGCAGTCATTGGTGCCGCCGGCTTGGCCATTGGCCTGGCTTTGCAGGGCTCACTGTCTAACTTTGCTGCTGGTGTACTTCTGATTATTTTCCGTCCAGTTAAGAAAGGAGAGTTTGTTGAAGTTTCCGGCGTCGCTGGCTCTGTTGAATCGGTGCAGATTTTCACCACGGTTCTTATTACACCCGACAACAAAATGGTTGTTGTGCCTAATAACAATGTTTTAAGTGGCAACATTGTTAATTACACAAGAACCGGCCAAAGAAGAATTGATCTTGTTATTGGTGTCGGCTACTCGTCTGACCTTAAAAAAACCAGGGCTGTTATTGAGCAAGTGCTTCAGTCTGATGAAAGGATCCTTAAAGATCCGGCCTGGACCATTGGCGTATTAGCATTGGCCGATTCATCGGTGAACTTTGCTGTTCGCCCATGGGCAAAATCCAGTGACTATTGGGATGTATACTTCAGCCTTCATGAAAATATAAAAATGGCACTTGATGAAGCAGGTATCGAAATTCCATTCCCTCAGAGAGACGTTCATCTTATCCAGAAAGAAGCAGCGGCCTGAGAATAATACTGTGCAGCAGGTATTTTCCTGCTGCACAGTAACTGACCCACTTTCTATCCTAATGAACGCTGCCAGATGGATGTATCAATAGCTTGATCAAACTTAAAACCACAGCGCTCCATTACTCCCACCTTTCGATATCCCAGCTTCTGATGCAATGCTTCACTACTCTTATTAGGCAGGGCAATCACACCTATCATTTCCCGAATACCATGCTCTTTTGCAGCACTGAATAACGCTTCATATAGCAAGGTACCCACTCCACGACCTTCAGCTCCATTTTTCAGGTAAATCGACCCCTCAGCCGTATAGCGATAGGCTGCCCGTGAGTGATAATTGGAGGCATAGGCATAGCCAAGCACATATCCATCTTCTTCATAAGCCAGAAAACAGAGGGCTTTATTCTGCCTTTCGGCAATCTCTTCAGCAGTAACAGGGTCAACTTCAAAGGTAACAGTAGTATTCAGGATATAGTGGTTGTAGATATCAGCTATCTGCTCACAATCGCTTGCAATGGCCTTTCTTATCATCGATATACTGCCTGTCCATAAGAAAATTAAGTGAATGAGCATATTTGAAATAAGCATGGAAATCACTTCAAACCAAAATGATGGTTCAATGCCACTGACTGACCTGTTATCACATTCGCATGAAACTAAAGACACTCACCTCACTTCAAATACTCTGAAGCAAACTATTCTTGAGGTTTATATTCATGCCAGTAAAAGTAAATCTACAAATATTCTTTGCAACACTACTCTGTATTAGCTTTTTCAGCTTTGCGGAGACTGTTCAACACCGGAAAATAGCTTATACAAAACTGAATGGCTCACTGATGCCAGTGATTCAAATAGACGGAGAAGACTTTAATGGCTTTATTGCCTGTTATTCACATGACTACGATATGCCATCTTACCCTGTAGGAGGAGATATTCACGTTAAAGGATTTGTCGCTATGCGGGGACTGTATAAAGGACGCATTTTCCATCCTGAGGGGTATTTATACCAATCGCATTTTCTAAATCCTTAAGCTGCCGCCCACTATGCTTAGGCATCATTACCATGCATTATCTAGAACAGATGTCTCGTCGACCACAGCTACCCGAAGGTTTTAATGATGTTGATTTTCAGCATGCTGCCCGTCATGCAGATGATAATCGTGAATGT
>NZ_LUKQ02000385.1 GCF_001647025.1 Endozoicomonas atrinae | reverse complement strand
CGGACACTTCACCGTTGTCGTACCCGGTCAGCAGCTCCTCCAGGGCGATCTTCTGCTCCAAAAACTGCTTTTTCACATAGGCGGCGTTCTGGGCGGTGTCGGTCATCCAGTCATCGATGCCGGTAATATCAAAGGAATAGTTATGCTGGAGCTTGTTGAGTTCCTCATTGGTTCCCTGTAGCTGCTCTTTTAATGCTGCCACGCTGTCCTGGCTTTCGCTGGTGTCGATATCCCCGACACTGTTCATCTTCTCGAAAGCTTCCCGGGCGCTGCTGCTCATCCCCTGCAGTTCTTCGTTCAGGTGGTTGTAGTGACCGGCCATCGCTCCTGCTATGGTGGCGCTTTCGCCCATGGCGGCGTTGTGCTGCTGGCTCATCTCTGCGCTGGTTTTGCCCACCTGACTTAAGGCGTCACCGGTCATCTCTGCCTGATCTTTCAGCTGCTGTAATTTCTGGCGGCTCGCTTCGGTGGCGGCGGTGTACTCCTCGAGGGACAGTTCTCCCCGACTAAAGGCTTCGGCCAATGCCACACCCAGGCTGGCCAGCTCGGTTCGGGTGTCGGCGTTGCTGATCTGTGCCATCGCTTCGGCGGCGTCTTTAAAAGCCCCTTTGGCGGTGTCAGCGGTTTTGGTCACCTCCTCCTGGATGTCTTTTTGTTTTGCGATTAATTCATCGGCGTAATTTTGCCAGAGCAGCTTCTGGCTGTCGGTCATGGTCTTTACGGTGTCGGTGCTTTTGGATATAGCGGCTTCGCTTTCTTCTGCAAAGGTGTCCCATATCCCGGTCAGCGAGTCCTTAACGTCGTTGGCATCGTCGACAGCCTGTGAGGCGAACTCTTTCGTCAATGACTTTAAGTAGTCCGTTGTCCCATTCAATTTTTCAGCAATGCCATCCAGCCCCAGTGCGTCGGTGACTTCCTGCCAAACTTTCACGACCCCGTATAAGATGCCGGTATAGGCTGACGCAAACCCTTTGACGGCGACGAGAAAGCTGTTAAAGAAAAATTTGATGGTGTTACTGGTGAATTGAAAAGCGGAGCGCATCTTGCCGAGGACGGTGCTGACGCTGTTAAAGGCTTCGGTGGCTCCCTGGACGAATTGTTCAAAGGAAATAGAAGACAAAGACAGCCGTACTGACTCCGCCATGCTGATAAACCCGTCGCTGATTTTTTGCGCCAGCTCCTGCAGCTTGCCGTTTTTCCCCAACTCATCCAGCTTGTTACCGAATGCGGTCAGCTGCGTCTTAACGTAATCGAGCCATCCGGCATCGGCGATGCTGTCTTTGAACTCTGTCCAACGGTCGGCCATATTCGACATCAGACCACTCAGCAGCCCCATATTGGCCTTGGCGGCTCCCGCACTGCTTTTGCCGATCTCGTCAATCATCCCCTTGATGGCTTCTCTGCCCAGCTTGCCGGCGCTGGATAGCTTCTGAAGTTCCTGGGTATTCTTGCCGGTGACCTTTTCCAATAACGACCAAACGGGCACCCCTCGCTCGACCAGCTGCAGGATTTCTTCGCCCTGGAGCTTCTGCTTTGCCCAGGCCTGCCCTAATGCCAGGCTGATCCCTTTCAAACGCTCCATACCACCACCGAGCTTGGAGGTCTGGTCGACAATGGCCTGCAAGGTGCCATCCATCGGGTCTAGCCCGAAATTTTTCAAAGCGGTAAAGGCGTCAGCGACTTCCTGCAGTTCCAATGGCGTGTTTTTGGTGAACTCCTTAATCCACGCCATTGCCTGCTCGCCTTCGGCCATGCTGCCCATGATGGCGTTCAGCTGTACTTCCAACCGTTCAAACTGATCCCCGGTATTCAATACCCCCTGCATCGCTTTTTTGATGGCGTAAAAGCCCACGCTGGTGAGTACCAGGTTGCGAATGCTGCGACCTAAGCTGGCAAAGCGGTGTTCGGTCTGCTGGCTGGCTCTGCCCATAGAGCGTAACCGGGCAGTGACTTTGGTCAGGGCTCCCTTGGCTAAATCCCGAGCCCGGATAACGATATTGAGTACACTGTTATTGCTGGCCATGGTGTGGGTTCCTTTGTGGGTACCCGGTTAGCATGGGGATTTTTTTTAATCTGAAGCAGGCAGGAAATTTCCGTAAATGGAACTTTCAGCCATAAAAAGTGCCAATAGACAAAGACAAAGACAAAGACAAAGACAAAGACAAAGACAAAGACAAAGACAAAGACAAAGACAAAAGATGATTAATCAATTTGGTCAGCCAAGTTTTCAAAGCCCCTCATCTACTCAAATTAATGAAATAATCAATGAGCTGGATGAGCGAGCCTGCGACCTCGAAGTTCAGGCAATTGCTTTTCAAAAAGAGGCTTCTGTTTTGCGAAGCGCAGTAAGTAACCTCCGACATTTAATCCCTCAAAATTTAACACAAGTACCTTTCAACTCTCTTGATAACAGGAACGTTTCTGAACCACAAGGAAGCACATCAAATCATCTATCACCATCAATCCGTTATGAGTTTAAAAATCTCGATAAAATATCATCAGCTGAAAAACAGAAAAAAGATTGTGACCGTTTAACAGAATACTTACAGGCTCTAAAGGCCAATGATGAACTTCAGATTATAGTGAGTAGCGTTTCTAACCTACCTGCTGCTATGCCTGAAATCGCTTGTATTGATGGAGTTCATCCAGAAGATATTTTGGTTGTTGGCAGTCTAACTAATGGCAATTATTTTATTTTTGTAGCAGGTCTATTTCTTGAGCAAAATAATGAAGTGCTACATCAACCTGGAAACGAACAAATCTTTATTGGTAACTCGTATACGGATGTAATCCAACTGGTAAAGTGCCGAGACGATGCTTTACCAAGAGTGGCGGACCATTTTTTTGATCATGAAATAACATTGGTGTTTTGAGTAGAGGGCGCCCTAAAGCGCCTGCACCACTTTCATAAAATGCGACATGCCAACACCGCCAATGCTGCTGTCTCTCAACACCTCAAATTCCATTGATACTTCAGCAAACTCATCACTGATAAAGGGCAGCCCCTGTACTGGTGAAAACTTCAGGCGGTGCATGGTAATGCTCACCGGTTTTCCGGACTGCGCTTCGTTCATGCCGTCAAAGAACAAAGCAAACTCCTCACCTGCTTCCACCAGTGCCTGCATGATCTCTTGCGGTGCTTTGGTGTAGCTCACCTTCACACCGCCGTTATCAATAGCGCCGGTACCGATCACGACGATGCCGTTAGCGGTGAGGTTGTAGTCAGTGCCCTCGGTCAGTGCGCTGTCCATATCGTCTTTCACGGTGATGCTCTGGCTATGGTCAGGGGCAAAGGCAAAGGGCAACAATTCCCCATCAGTACCGCTGGCGGCGATCACTTCATCGATCACTGAACCGCTGGCCTCTTCACTCACCACAGCCCGCAAGGCAGGCGCTAAACTGGCGGCGCTTAAATCCATTGCGGTCATGCTGCCGGTGACGCTGTCTATTCTTGAAACCACATTGACGTTGCCACCGCCCACGCTGGTGTAGTCTTTCTGTTCTTTCTTGTCTTCCTCAAAACTCACTTCGAGGGCGCTGCAATTGCCCACCGGTAAAAAGCCGGTACTGGCGCTTAACCGCTTGAGGTAAATTTTGCCTTTTCCGATGTAGGAGCGATCTTGTGTGGCCATTGTTCAGTTCCTTCTGTGGTTCATGGTCGGGTCAGGGTCTGTTCCCAGGAGATGCCCCATAATGCTATCCCCTTTCGGTCTATCTCTCCGCTGTATAAATTTTCCGC
>NZ_LUKQ02000384.1 GCF_001647025.1 Endozoicomonas atrinae | reverse complement strand
CTTGGGCAGGTGGTAGAGCAAATGAAGGTATCGCCCCAGTTTACCCACGAAGGCCGACTGACCCATGTCACCTTAACGATCAAAAACAGGAATGGCAGCAACCGCAGAGAGCATATTGCGGAAGAGCGGCTGGACGCATACGTGGGCCATCGTCTGGGGGCGAAAATACGGGAGGACAGCCACTCCGTTTTTAAATCTCTGCAGAAGGAGCGCAGCCAATGGTCCACCGAGCAGGATAGTGACGATCAACAGAACCGCTGGTTTATCCGGGATGCCAATGGTGAGGCACTGTATATGTCCAATGGCTCGCGGCTCTATTTCGACTCACAAGACGGAGCCAATCAAGACATTGACCGGGCGGTATTCGCCGAGCACAGCGCCGACTTTACCCTGGAGAACCTGGACGAGCTGATGGGCGACGGTGCCAGGGGAATGCGTGAGTTCTACGACAAGCGTCTGGCCAATTATATGAAGAAGTACACCAAAAAGTGGGGGGCAACGATGGAGCCTGTCGAGATCCATTTCAATGGCTCGCAGTACCCTTATGACACCAGGCCCGATAAAGTCTGGTCGGTGACCGTCACCGACAAGATGAAAGAGTCTGTGCTGAAGGATGGTCAGCCGTTGTTTGCTTTGAAAGATAATAAAAAAGCAAAACAGGATAATGTTCCCCGCTATTCCCTGAAAGACCTCCCCGACGATGTGCAGTCCGTGATCAACGACATCCACGGCGGCATTGCCCCAAAGCCGTGGCACGACCGGTTGCGGGAGTGGTGGGAGGCCAAACCGCTGAAAGAGCATATCAAGCGCGGTTTGCTCCATATCAATCAGGGCGTATTCACCGATGCCGCCATTATTGAACAGCAGGAGAAGCTGCTGAACGAGGGCAAGCTGATGGACGCAACGGTGTCTGCCAGCAAAGCCGTTTACCTGGCCCGCAATCTTGATAACGTGACCGATGCCACCTTCCATAAAGGCACCCCGATGCTGAAAGAGGGCAGCATTGTCATCAAACCCGGCAGCAAGGGGTTGTTTGAACTGCTGAAGCCAGTGACCGAGCGTGATGAGCTGGCTATCTGGGAGGTTTACGAAGGCAGCCACCGGGCGCAGCGGATCATGGACGAAGACAAGGTGGCCAGGGCCAAAGGCAATCAGTTGCTGGCTCAGGGGCAGGCACTGAAAGAAACGCTGGATGCCGTAGCACCGGATGAATATCCCGGTGGCCGTACCGGTTGGAATCGTGACCGCAGACAGATGGAGAAAGACCTGAAGCTGGGCAAGGAACTGAGCCAGCAAAATCGGGAGAACCTCTACGATCAGCAACGGATCGACACCATTCAGAACTGGGTGCATACCCAGCCGGAACTGGCCAAGCGGTTCAAGCAGGTGATGGACGACTACCAGCAGCACAACCGAGACCTGCTGGACTTTATGGAAGCCGCCGGCACACTCGACAAGGAACAGCGCAAGCTGTTCGATACCGGCGACTACATCCCGTTCAACCGGATACACGACCTGGAATACCAGGAAGAAAACCAGCGGTTTATTCGGCCTAAAAAAGGACTCGGCGGACAAACCTCCGGTATTCAACGGCTGAAAGGTGGTGTAGAAAAGATAGCCCCACTGGAAGCGATGGTGCGCAATACCCGTTCCATGCTCGATGCGGCCCTGAAGAATATCGCCCAGCAACGGGTCATCGATAACGCCCTGCAACTGGGGGCCGTGGAGAAAATTGAGAGTGCCATTACCGTTACTGACGACGATGTAAAGGCAGCTCTTCAGGGGATCGGCGTCAGTACCGACCTGACCCCAGCGCAGATGCGCGGCTGGAAGTCGCTGATGGCCAAATACGAAACCCTGAAAGGGACCACCAGTGTCTCACGCGATGGCAAGCTGGAAACCTACGCGGTGGATGATCCATTGCTGCTGGCCTCCATTCAGGACATCGGGCCAGAGCTGCAGAGCGGTTTTATGAAACTGGTGGGCATTCCCAGCCAAATAGTCCGGCGCGGTGTCACGGCGATGCCTGCTTACTGGTTCCGCAACCTGACCCGGGATACGCTATCCACGGCAGTGCATATTGCCCCGGAGGTCAACGGCAAGGTCGTAGGCATGAACCCGCTGGCCGGTGCCATTCGTGGTTTCAGAAAGTCCCTGGATGAGGATGACTCCCTGTGGGCGATGAAAATGGCCGGAGGCAGCAGTAGCAGTGGTCACTACCGCAGCAACTACAACAACATTCGCAAGAAGCTATCCCCTGCGGAGCAGAAGCGCATCCTGAGCACGCCCGGCAAACTGATCGACTTCTGGGACAGCATTGGCGCACGGTTTGAGGACTCCAACCGGCTGCACGTCTTTGAACGGGTAAAGGAGGAAGGCGGTTCAACGGCGGAAGCCGCCTATCAGTCGCTGGATGTGATGAACTTTACCCGTAAGGGGCAGTGGGGCATTGTTCGGTTCCTGACCCAATCCATTCAGTTCACCAACAGTTTGCTTCAGGGTGTGAACCGGATGTGGCGAGGTGTGAAGCCCGGTGATGAACTGCACTGGAGCGCCTTATCCGGTGAGGTGCTGACGCGGGGGCTGATGTATGGCTTTGCCTCCTGGCTGCTGGTGCGACTGTTTGAAGACGATGATCGCTACAAGGAACTCAGCACCGACGAGAAAGTGGCCTATCACCACTTCTGGATCGGTGACGGAGAAGACGGCCACTTCCGAATCCCCAAGCCGTTCGAGGTGGGGCATATCTTTGCCACCATACCGGAGTTCCTGTGGCAAGGCATGATGGGCCATGAGGATGCCAAGTGGACCAAGGATGCCATGGTGACTTTGGGGATGGCGATGTTTAACCTGGAGTCCACGCCCATACCGCAGTTCATCAAACCGATCTGGGAAGTGGGTGAGAACCGCGACCGCTTTCGTGACCGGGATATTGTGCCCATGAGCTTGCAGCAACTTAAGCCGGAAGCCCAATACGACCCCTACACCAGCGAGACGCTAAAGGAACTGGTGCAGTACCTTCCCGAAGGCGCACCGGAGTGGATGCGCTCCCCGAAAAAGCTGGAACACCTGCTGAAAGGCTATTTCAATGCCTTTGCCACAGGAACGCTGGCGGTGACCGATGCGGTTACCCGACACCTGACCGGTGAAGGGGAAAAGCCCGCATGGAACAAACAGGACTACCCGGTGGTCGGTTCGTTCTTTGGTGATCGCATCACAGGCAGCACCCGTTACACCAATGATCTGTATGAAATGAACAAGGACGTGAATGCCATTGCTTCATCCATCAAGCACTATCAGGAAACCGGGGAAAACCAGCGAGCTAAAGAGCTGGAACAGTCAGCCAGTGCCAGACTGAAAAACAAGGCTGGGCTCAACAAGGCCAGCCGGGAGATCAGCAAGCTGCGCAGGGAAGTCCGTAAAGTGATGGAAGACCGGATCATGGATCGTGACACCAAGCGGGAACGGCTCGACCGGCTGAACCGGCAGATCAACCAGGTGGCCACTAATGCTGTAAAGCGCTATCAGCAGCCGTTCCGATAGTTAACCGTCCAGACACAAGGTCTTAGTCGCACCATTTTAGGTGCTACTACCAATTCCGAAGGACTGCTGTTTTCAATAGGATGCTCACGTCCTCACGGAAGAGGCACTGTTCCTAATGAACCATGTTTCTTGGGGCACAGTTTACCTACTGTGAATTTTGCAGAGAAAATCTTATCTCACGGGCTTTAGGGTCCGTTTTTTT
>NZ_LUKQ02000383.1 GCF_001647025.1 Endozoicomonas atrinae | reverse complement strand
ATTGTTATCGATTCAACCGGCGCTTTGATTTGAAAGCAATGGTGTCAAGGTTGGGTTACATGGCTGCACGAACTTGCCCCATGCCAGCAAGGCTTCTCAAGCTGGCTGAGGTACAGTGGTAATCAGGAAAAAAATAGCCCCGAAGGCAGGGCTATTTAATAAACAAGCTTAGGTGGATAAATCATCACCCTTCACCAACATTAACACCGGATATTTCCTGACTTTTATTTCTCATTTCCAGCAAACTGCGAACCATTGGCAAAATCAGTAACGCCAGGGCAATCAGGCAAATACTCAACGTCAGTGGACGCTCCCACAGGAAAGAAAGGCTGCCATCTGAAAGCGTCAGAGCCCTACTCAAATTATTTTCCAGAATACCACCCAGGATAAACCCAAGCAGCATTGGAGCCATAGGGAAATCCAGCAACTTCAGGCCAAGGGCAATAACAGTAATCATCACCATCATATGAATATCAAAGGTGTTAAAGCTGACCAGATACACCCCGGTAATTGAGAAAAACAAAATCAGAGGGATCAATATCGGTCTGGGAATGGCCAGCAACCTTGATATATAAGGAATCAATGGCAGGTTAAGAATCAGCAGAACCAGATTACCGAAGTACATGGAAATAATGACGGACCAGAACACATCTGGGTTATCCATAAACAGGCGCGGCCCTGGCTGAATACCATAGGCAATTAATGCCCCCAGCATAATTGCGGTAGTTCCAGAGCCCGGTATCCCCAGAGTTAATAATGGCACAAACGAGCCCGTGGAAGCCGCATTATTGGCCGACTCAGGTGCCGCCAACCCTCGAAGAGCACCTTTACCGAACTGTAACTTCTGCTTGGCGCTGGCCAGGTTGCGCTCAAGACCATAGGCCAGAAAGGAAGCAATCGTTGCCCCAGCACCCGGCAGTACGCCAACCAGAAAACCAAATACCGATGAACGGGCGACCGTTGGAGCCACTTCTTTTACTTCATCACGACTCAGTTTCATACTGCCCAGCGCTTCACTGTCCATCGCCTGATCCTGCTCACGATGCGCCCCCTTCATAACTGACATCAGTACTTCTGCCAGGGCAAAAGTGGCCATGGCAAGCAATAGAAAGCTGATACCATCAATCAAGTTGACATTATCGAAGGTAAAGCGGGTGGTACCTGACATCAGGTCGGTTCCCACAGTAGCAATCATCAACCCAAAGACGGTCATGATCATCGCTTTGAGGGTTTGCCCTTTTCCTGCGAATGCGGCAACTGCCGTTAGACCAAGAAGCATGAGCGCAAAGTAGTCAGCAGACTGAAAGCTCAGGGAAACAGAAGCCAGAAACGGTGCAGCAAACAGTAGAATAATGGCGCCGATGGTTCCTCCCGTAAACGAAGAGTAGGCAGCCAGTGCCAGCGCTTTACCCGCTTTGTTCTGCTGAGCCAGGGGATAGCCATCAAAAGCCGTGACGACTGTGCTGGCACATCCGGGTGCGTTAATCAGGATTGAAGACGTAGAGCCTCCAAAGACGGCACCATAATAGACACCCGCCATAAGAATGATGCCTGAAGAGGGGTCAAGGCCGTAGGTGATCGGGATCATCAGGGCAACAGCGGATATTGGCCCCAATCCTGGCAACATGCCAATAAACGTACCAGCAAAACAGCCCACCACCACCATCATCAGGTTAAATGGCATGACGGCTGTCGTTAAACCTGTAAATAGACCATCCAGCATAATCAACCTCCGGACACCATAAGAAACAGCTGACCAGGAGCCAGATATATATTCAGCAGTTTTGTCAGTACCAGCCAGATAGCTGCAGCAAAAGGCAGTGACGCCATCAGCAGTACTTTTGCACGTCGCTCACCGAGCAACCAGTATCCCCCGGCAAGAAACGCAGTGGTAGCCAATAGAAAACCAATCCATTGCAGGGCAACTGCAAACAACACAATCAAAGCTAGCAGCTTGGCAACCAGAGAAAAATCAAGAGATACTGGTGCTGGTCTGGCTTCACTTCGACTCTTTGCCATCGAGCTGGTTGCCAGCAACAAAAACGACAGCAGAGCACCTAAACCAGCCAGTGCATAAGGCAATGTCCTCGCATGAAAAGGCTCAAACTCATCCCCCGGCAGCAGGGGTATCTGCCCAGCATAGTAGCCATAGGTCAGTGACAGGCATAGAAATACCAGAGAACCAATCTGATCCTTACTCAACGTCATGTGAATAACCTCAGGTCTTAAGCACCTGTAAAAAGCAGCTGCTCATCAGATAGGGAAGAGACCGCCTGAGCCGACGGTCTTTTGGATGATTACTTGAGGAAGCCCAGCTCACGCATCAGCGACCCAACTTCTTCTTCTTGATCCCTGAGAAAAGCAACAAACTTCTGATCCGGTTTGAAGATTTCCGACCAGCCATAACGGGCACGTACTTCTTTCCACTCAGCGGTGTCGTACATTTGCTCAAGCGTCTGGACAAACTCGGCTTTCCTGTCTTCGCTCAGATTCGGTGCTCCAAAGAAACCACGCCAGTTAACGAAGCTCGTGTCATAGCCAAGCTCTTTCAACGTTGGTACTTCAGGAGCAGCATCAGAACGTTCTTCCCCCGTCATCACCAGAACCCTTACCTCACCAGCATCAACCAGAGTCAGCGCTTCACTCAGCCCGGTCGAGAGAATATCCGTTTCACCAGAAAGCAAACTGGCCATCGCCTTTCCACCAGCATCATAAGCGACATATTTCACACGACGTGGGTCACCACCAGCAGCCTTGAACGCCATGGCAGCAACCAGATGATCCATACTGCCACGCGCTGAGCCTCCAGCGACTTTCACTGAGCGGGGATTCTTAACAAATGCTTCTGCCACTTGCTCGAAACTGGTATAAGGAGAGTCAGCACGAACAACAAAAGCCCCAAAATCACCAATGGTAGCTGCCACCGGTGTCAGATCACGAAAGGACTGGGGAAATACTTTTGACAGTGAGCGGATAACGATTGGTGTGGAGTTTACCATCAAGGTATCGCCCTGCTGAGCCGCTGTTTCAATCAAATGGGCAATGGCTTTGCCGCCACCTCCACCGGACATATTTTCATATGAGATGGTGTCAACAAGGCCTGATTTGGTGAGTGCTTCACCGGTGCCACGAGCTGTACTGTCCCAACCACCACCAGCTCCACCAGGAATGAGAAAGTGAAGCTCGTCCAAAGCAATGGCTTGAACTGAAGCACCTGCAGCAAGACATCCGGTCAGGGCGGTAGCCAGAAAAGAGGAACGTTTTTTCGTGATAAGCGAACGTATCATTGAAGGGGCCTCACAATTGTTATGGTTATTGAGGTTTTTTTATTTCCTTTAAGGACAGGTTAACCAGCCCCCAGCACTGACTGAAGCTTTTGAACTTAACGGGTATTTTGTTCATAAAGTTCACGGAAGTTTTGAAATAAGAAACAAGCATGAACGTCACAGCCAACCTAAAGCAGTTTTTTGCCCTGCACCCAATAAAACTGAAAACCCGAATGATTGTCATTCTGGGCATTATGGTCTTGATCCAAACAGGGCTAGTGGGTGGATTTGCCCTGACCTACTTGAGTCAGGCATTATACCAATTGAATTTTCTAACTACTGTATAACTGCCCAATCACGGGAGCACAGACTGAACAGTCGACCAGCTTCGCTGCAAAGGTTATTCCAAGCTTCACAGCAACAATCTACAATATTTTCATAACCTGAAAATGCTTTGTTTGATAAGTCATGCTCCCGCATCCACTCCCATAGCCTTTCTGAGCTGTTTAACTCCGGTGCGAATGGT
>NZ_LUKQ02000382.1 GCF_001647025.1 Endozoicomonas atrinae | reverse complement strand
ACCATTCGCACCGGAGTTAAACAGCTCAGAAAGGCTATGGGAGTGGATGCGGGAGCATGACTTATCAAACAAAGCATTTTCAGGTTATGAAAATATTGTAGATTGTTGCTGTGAAGCTTGGAATAACCTTTGCAGCGAAGCTGGTCGACTGTTCAGTCTGTGCTCCCGTGATTGGGCAGTTATACAGTAGTTAGAAAATTCAATTGGTATAATTTGTCCTTGGACCTTGAGCGCGTGTGCAGAGTTTGTTGATATCCGCAAGCGGTGTTTTTTCTTTAGTCCTGAGAAGGGTTTCCGGGTGTATGCCTGTGATTCTTGAATATTGGCTTAAACCCTTGTGTTCAATGGTGGGGGGGGGGTAAGTCTTTGCCTGTCCTTCCTTGTAGATGAGTTTCAATACTGGGTTTAGCGTAAGTTGTGTATTGAGAGAATGTGGCGGCTGGCTGTATTGCGGTTTGGCTTCTAAGTTCATAGTTGGTGTGTCGAAGTGCGCCAGAATGAACAGAGGCATGTGATGTTTCCATTTAGATATCCTATGATTTTTATAAACAGTTTTAAAAGGTAGTAATGGTTTTTTAAGTGCTCAAGGGTTATTGACCGATTATTTGATTTCCCGCTGTGTGATGGTCAAACTGGCCAATGCCAATACCTATGAAGTTTTTGTCTGGCCGGTATCCTGAGGGCTGGGCGGAAAATGCTGCATTTACACTGATGGCCTCTTCCTTGCTTGATTACGTGCTGACTTCGTAAGCTGTTATCCATCGCATTTAATGAATGGAGTTGCTGCTCAATAGTATTTATTTGGTTCGAAATGCTGTTAACCTCTCAGCCTAAATTCTCTGTCATTGATCTTTTGGGCTCAGGGTCGAAAAGCTGAATGGAGATATCTCTAGCTGCTGTTGTGTAGTTATTGCCATCATAAGCATAGTTATAGTTCCCTTCATTCCAGCTTGGTTTAAGTGTCAAGATACCATTGTCGTAAGTTATCCTTCTCAGATCCGGGTAATGGCTGTGGATCTCAACCTGGTGCATGTTAACGGCATCTCGATTCTGATTAACCATATCTGTTAGGTTGTTGTTAACGGAGGTTTACAGGTCAGTTGCGTCGGGATAAGTAAGGCTGGGGAGTAAAGGCAGCGTTTAATCGGAAGGTTGTGCCAGTAAAAAAAGTGGGGCAGAAAAGACCTATTGCCGAAAGCGTAATGAGGTTTGCTCTCTTCATTTGTCAGGTCTCTTGAAGTATGAGGAGATTGGGAGGGGGGATTTCAGGCAAGAATAGATCATTTTTCGATAGAGTAATTTAGGTGGTTTTCTCAGCCTGCTAGACGTATTCAAAAGCCCTTGACTTATTGTATGTTGGCGTCTTTCAGGTTAGTATTCCGGCCTCGCGATCAAAGAGGTAAGCGGTATGCGTCAGCCACTGGTAGCCGGAAACTGGAAGATGAATGGATCTTCAGACAGTATCCGTGAGCTTATTGATGGTATCCTTTCAGGGCTTGAAACCAAGGCTGAGGTGCTCGTTTTTCCACCTAGCGTATACGTTCAGCAGGTACGCGACTTGTTGAAGGGTTCTCCTGTTAAATTTGGTGTGCAAAATGCCTCCGATAAGCTGTCAGGAGCCTACACTGGTGAAATCTCTCCTCTGATGGCCAAAGACCTTGGCTGTGAATATGTATTGATTGGCCACTCTGAGCGTCGTTCTCTGTATGGGGAAACCGATGCGGATGTGGCAGCGAAATTCTGTGCTCTGGTTGACCAGGGGCTGGTGCCAGTACTTTGTGTTGGTGAGACTCTGTCAGAGCGCGAATCTGGTGACACTATGAAAGTGGTTGCGCATCAGATTAATACTGTGCTTCGAGCTGCTGGTTCGGAGCGTCTGGCTAATTTTGTAATTGCCTATGAACCAGTTTGGGCTATTGGAACTGGTCTGACTGCAACACCAGAACAGGCGCAGGAAGTTCATGCTGAAATTCGTGCGTTGCTGGCAGAAAACGATCCGTCCATGGCGGATAGAACCCGTGTTTTGTATGGTGGTAGCATGAAGGCTGATAACGCAGAAGAACTGATGAGTCAGCCTGATGTTGATGGTGGTCTGATTGGTGGAGCTTCGTTAGTAGCTGCTGATTTCAAGGTGATTTGTCACGCTGCGGGATAGTAATGGAAACCATTATTCTTCTTGTGCACGTGCTGGTAGCTGTTGGTGTGATCGCTCTGATCATGCTGCAGCAGGGCAAGGGTGCAGAAACAGGGGCCAGCTTTGGCTCAGGGGCTTCTCAGACGGTGTTTGGAAGCCAGGGCTCAGCTAATTTCTTGAGTCGAACAACAGCGATACTGGCGACGGTGTTTTTTGTAACCAGTATTGGTTTGGCGATGATGGCCAGGCAGAAGGCTGATGGTGTTGCAGAGGCCGGTTTACCCTCTGTTCAGATTGAGCAGATTGTGCCTGCTAATGATGCGCCATTTTCAGTAGATGCTTTAGAAAGTACTACCGAAAGCGATGCGCCTGTGTTAGAGTCTCAGCCCGTTGAGAGCAGTGGCTCTGGCAACTCTGAAAGCACGAAGTAAGATTAAAATCTTATTGATTTATAAAGGGTTTTCAGAAATAATTTCACTGTCGCTGAGAGCGGCAGTTAAGGCCGAAGTGGTGGAATTGGTAGACACGCTGTCTTGAGGGGGCAGTGCCTGTATGGGCGTACGAGTTCGAGTCTCGTCTTCGGCACCAAATAAGAGCCTTTGATTCTAAAGGCTTTTTTTGTATTCTCCATAATTGTCTTAACTTCTAAAAACCTACCCAACAACCTGTTTTCCTAAAAAAATTCCTAAAAAAATACCTTATTTCTTAGGTTCAGTGTCTTTGTCATTAATACGACATATTTATTTTACACCCCAAAGATAATGATTCTATTTGGTTCCCTTTACCTCTTGGGTTTTGCGTATATAAACTTGTTTTGCCTGCAGGGTCTTATGGCCTGAAATAAGCCCTTCATGGTCAGATACTCCTTTTGCTTTAAGGTCGTGAAAATTAAAGCGCTCTTCCAACAACCCATCCTTATGAGCTTGACCCATTATTTTCTGCCATTGGGAGTCGAGGGTATCTTTTTTCATTTGAGTACCATTCGTATCGCAGAACAGATAGTCGCTCTTGGTTTCACGACGCAGCTCACTAATGATTTGATAGGCTTTTTTCAGTCTAGGTGTCCAAAGGGTGATTTCATCAAGAGAGCCCTTTGCACGCCTAAGCTGAATTCCTTTTTCAAGAATCTGGTCATGTGTCATACGAACTAACTCGATCCGCCTTGCCCTACAAATATAAGCAAATTCCATCATGGCCTTCCAAAATGACGGAGCGATGTAATAAACAACTGCATATTCATCATCTGTTATATAACGGGTTCGGCTGGTTCTAGGCGCGGCCTTTAACTCAAGGCATGGATTCCGAGGCACTTCATCATAGTACTCTCTGCCCCATGTCCACGCAGATGAAATCGTTTTACGAATATGATCACGAGCACCAGGTTTATCATTAAATTTTTCCAGAAATCGTTTGATAGTTGCTGGTGTTATTTTGGACAGAGGTACATTCCCAAATTCAACGAAGCCAATAACAGGAGATGCTGTGATCTTTGGTATATATAACATTCTGATGTATTGAACTTGTTTAGACAGTTTTTTGAGGGAATGTAATTTAAATTGTGTAAACGCTTGTCGTTAATACTCCAAAATGGAGAATAACAATGAGCGTTGAAATCAACGAAAAACTGGTAGATCAAATAGCCAGTCAGATTAAAACTCAGGATGATC
>NZ_LUKQ02000381.1 GCF_001647025.1 Endozoicomonas atrinae | reverse complement strand
GCGTCATTCGTAAGGCGATCAAGAACCGGAAGATTTTTCGGACTGATGAGTCAGTCATGAAGGTAATCTATCTGGCCATGGAAAAAGCTTCCGAGAAATGGACCATGCCGATCAGGAACTGGAAAGCAGCCATGAACCGGTTTGAAATTATGTTTCCTGACCGGTTCAAGGAGTAATAGTTTTGGTGGCGTTTACACAGAATTATTTACAGGCTCGGTGAACAAACGAAGAGTATGTACACACTCATTCAGGGGGATGATCTTTTTAACAGCTTCACTCGTTCCTTCAGGCTGTCATGTAGCTGATTGAGAGAAAGCAGAATCAAATCCTGTGCTGGCTCATCAAATACACTCCTGACCACATCCATGAGATTTCTCACTGTTTTATCACGACCCACCAATACAGAGAGTTCACGGTGAATATACATATAGATCTCTTCCGCTTCAGTGTATTTCCGGTTTTGCCTTTCCCCTCTGCCATCACACCCGACATGAATACCACTCCCAAAAGGGGGCATCTTTCCCAGTGGATAACGGGTGGCTATAGACTGCTGCATTTCTTTTAAGAAATCAGAAGTTTTCTGAAATTGGGAACTATCTACTGTTAGTTTACTGGTTCCAGAAGGTAAAGAGCTCAAAGAATGGAGATGATAGCCATATTGCCGTAACCGGGATCGCAACGGAGAATCTGCATCGAACTGGTGGATATCATACCTGCCAACCCCTGCTCGCCGTTCATATTCCTTATCCAGGGAGTATTCTCTAAACATTTGCCCAACCCTTAAACCTTTTGTTTCTTGTGCTTCCGTTGCTTGCATGGACTTTCGGGTATGAAGGGTTGCTGGCTTAGCCATTATCTGGAGTGGAGGAAACGTCACTGCAGAGGAGACACCATGAACTTTTTTTAGGTATGCAGAGACGTTACCTACAACTCTATGCTTCATCGCAGGTTTATCTTTTAGTGCATATTTTGGGCTTACCGAGGCAGTTTCGGCAACTGCACTAATAATTGGAGGAAGAGCACTACTGAGAGTTGAAGGCATTGCCTATTACCAAGAAAGAACTCATTACATTCCTGCAATAAAAACCTTTAAGTTCATTTTCTGAGACATTTTATAATGCCAATAATTCAATTATTAAAGCAGTATAAGGTAATCTAAATGGCTTACATTACCTTAGGATTGTTACGCAAATAAGCCAGTGCCGTTACCCCTGCAACTGATCCCAAACTTCCTGATCCCGCTCTGCATTCCATATTCTAGGCCAGTCGATACCATCAAATTCATCCCAGAGGCGCTGAACGTCAAATGGCAGACAGTGCTCAAAAATGGGCCAGCCACCATACTGAGGAGCCAGACTTTTATGAGAGGCAGCAAACGCTTCTTTCAGTGTTCCCTTGTTTTTATAAACGGCCCCTACCTGATCAATCATGGTCTTAAGAAAGTTACGGCTTTGTTCGATAGCCGCATCAACACTGTCCCGACCGTGAACAACCGCTCCACGGCCACCGACCAACGTCTCTGCGCCGTATGCTTTTACCTTATCCAGAGTGGTTGTAGACCAGTCGAAATGAAAAGCATCACCTGTATAAAGTGCGGCTTGTGCCTCCACAAGATCACCGGCAAACAGAATGTTATGCTGAGGCAACCAGGCACAAATGTCTCCGGCCGTATGGCCTCGCCCACAGTATTCAAGCACCAGACTTCCCCGAAGCCCACCCAGCGGGATTTCTAATCGATCGTTAAAGACAATATCAGGGTGAGTCAGCCCCGGAATTCCCTCAGGCTCCCGGAACAGTCTGGGCATACGGCGAAACTCACTTTCCCAGTCATCCATACCACGCTCGTCAATCAGGAAGCTGGTGTTCTCATGGGTAATAATCGATTCGGCTGAAAAGGCGGACGCACCCAACACCCTGACCGCATGATAATGAGACAAAACCAGGTACTTAATGGGCTTGGTCGTATACTTTCTGAGTTCATTCAGCCAGTCGGACGCTGCTCTTGGCGTTGCCCGAGCCTCAAACGCAATAAGAAAGTCTTCCGCTTCAATGGCCCCGACATTGGGATCACCTTCAGCGGTAAAGGCATAAACACCGTCTGCCAGTACTTCCAGTGTTTCTTTTTTCTGTTCAAGATCTCCGGAGGATGCAAACGTTTTTTTCGTCATCACCATTAGCCTTCAAATTCAAAATTTAGCTTTCGGCCTTTAATTAGAAGACCTTTAATCAATTCATTTAAAAGTCACTATAGACAAATCAAATCCACCCAAGATTTTAGCATCTAAAAAAACTAACAAACCCAACTAAACAGTAATAAATTCTAAAAAAATGGCAATTGATAACATTTAAATTCAAAAAAATTCCTGATTACCACTCTTCTTCAGCCTCATGGAGAAGAGCACTTATAGATACTGGTGTGGCAGGAATGTTAGGTCTTGAAATTACTGTATTGAACCATTGTACAAAACCTCTCTAAACGTTATGCCACAAAGAGTTCAAGGTGTTCACCTCTATAAATGGCTGAGGTTAAGAGGCAATCAGGAAAAAATTTACAAAAACAATACACCTTCTATCCTTTTTCTGAGCTTGCCATTATCGAACGTGAGCAAATGCGTAGGTTCAAATAATAAATATCAACTCTGGAGGTTTGAATCATAATGCAAAGTTTAAGCACTTCACCAAATAATGGAATGCAAAATACTCTACTTAGTTTAGACTCTTCACCCATGACACGGGAAGTTGGCTCGCCTGGTGCTCATCAAATAAAATCAGCAAATATCACTCCATACTTTCAAGGGCTTCAAGGTGATGTAGAGCAATTTGTTCAACAAACATTGGCCGACCGATCGGCTAATGTTATTACTTCACCGCTTCTCGTAAAAACAACAGAGCAAATTACTGCCAGAGTAATGAATGAAGCAGGTTTAAAGGGAGATGCTATCGAGGCGGATCAAAATCGACCAAATATCAAGAACACTGCAGAAGGCATACATGTTCAATCAAAAAGAGAGTATGTTGATAAGACTCTGGAGCGACTACAGATTCCACATACAACTAGCGTAGAGTTAGAACAGAAGGGATTTGCCAAAGCTACCGAAGAGCTCAATACGCGGATAGCTCATGACACTCAAGGCATGATTACTGATTTTCTTGATGCCAGAAACTTGGAAAATCCAGATCTTGCCCTTCGACTGGTAACTTGGTTATTCCAACATGTTTCATGGAGTGAACCTTTTGAACTTATGGATACAGAAAATAGTTCAACAATGACATGGAAAAACGAGACCCACCCCGAAATTCAGTGGATGAAAAGCAGCAATGATACCAACTCCATCACACATTTTAATAACGAAGGCTTTGATTTTGTAGCGGTTCCTGTTGAAGAAACAGGAATAAAAGCTGTGCTTGTTTTACCACCACAAGATGAAACAGATCCAGCGAGTGAAGAGCAACTCAGTAAAGTTTTGTCGGATGGGCTATCATCAGTTCTAAGTAAAACTGATGGAGATGAAGCAAGACTAACACTCCCCAAAGTCAAGTTCGACTATCAATTTACAACAGAGTATCCAGAGGCTGGTGCCAGTGGTACGAGCCTGTAAATAATTCTGTGTAAACGCCACCAAAACTATTACTCCTTGAACCGGTCAGGAAACATAATTTCAAACCGGTTCATGGCTGCTTTCCAGTTCCTGATCGGCATGGTCCATTTCTCGGAAGCTTTTTCCATGGCCAGATAGATTACCTTCATGACTGACTCATCAGTCCGAAAAATCTTCCGGTTCTTGATCGCCTTACGAATGACGC
>NZ_LUKQ02000380.1 GCF_001647025.1 Endozoicomonas atrinae | reverse complement strand
CAACATAACGAGGCGCTGCTGCGTAACGATGACGGGGGTGTCGTGGTGGATATGGATACCGGTGAAATTATCGACGGCGCTGTCTCCAGTGCTGCGGATCTCAATAAGGCACTCTGATGGGTGCCGCTACTTCTCAATGTGAAATCATGGAGGCTTTTTTATGGACGAGCGAGTTTATGTAGTCAGCTTTGGCACGAATCAATTTCTACTGAACAAATTGGAGGATGCGGTGGCACTGCTGAATCTGGTTACGGATGCCCAGGCAGTGGTGGAAACCTATCATGACGGCAGGTTCATCATCAAACACTCAGAGTGTAATAGCCACGCCGATCTGCGAGTGCGCTATGTGTCGGATATTGATGGCGAGCATTTGTAAGACAGGAGGTCCAGGATGAAGTGGGTGAAACTGAGCCGCTATTACGAGCTTTCCGGTGATACACAGGATGCTTTCTACAAGAAAAAAAATCGCGGTATATGGCGCGAAGGTAAAGAGTTTCGCACCGCAGCAGATGGGGCGACATGGGTCAATCTTCAGGCTGTGGAAGTCTGGGCAGAAAAAAGTCGCTATGTACGATAAGAAAGAATAAGAGAGGTGCTGTATGGACTTATCCCATATTGAAACGCCCGCAGGTATTGAAGTTCGGGCTTTTAAAAAATACGCAACGGTCAGGATGGTTTTCTACTATCGAAAAGAACGCTGTCGAGAAAACTTCTCTAATCGTTCATGGCCAGACAATAATCCTTCATCAATTTCCAAATTTAAAACAGCTATTAAACGTGACGTAGCGGCTGCCCACCAGTTACTCTCCCGGGTGCGCCATGAAATATCAACAGACAAATTTGATTATGCTGCGTTTTTTCCTGACTCACCCAATGCAAATAAATTTTCTGTTGAAGATCGTTCGCTGCGGACAGTTGAGGATTTTCTGAAAAAGTTTCGTACCCGGTCTGAAAAGCGGGTCAGGCCGGTGACCCATAAAAACTATAAAAAGATCATCGATAATCAGCTGATACCGGATTTTGGTTATCTTCAGATCACTGACCTTACTCCTGGCATTATTCGTGACTGGGTCTTTGCAAAAAGCCATACCTGCAAACGGAAAACCATCAGTAACATTCTATCGCCATTCAAGCAGGCCATGGATGATGCCCTGATGGATAGGGCAATCACAGAGAACCCGGTTCGTCAGGTCAACCTGGACTCCATCATTACCATCGAATCACGTCAAAGTGAATTTCAGGTCGATCCGTTTACTGAAGAAGAAATCGATATTCTGCTGGACAATATGATTGATCAGGTGAAGAACCTGTTTCAGTTCGCTTTTTATACGGGCATGCGTACCAGTGAACTGATTGCCTTGAAGTGGGAAAAGGTCGACTTTGTGAACAGGGAAATACTGGTAGACCAGGCGATGGTAGAGGGACATATTGACCGATTAAAAACCGCTGAAAAAGGAGTCTCATCCCGTAAGATCCTGATGCTGGATCAGGCACACGAAGCCTTACAGCGTCAGAAAGCACATACTTTCCTTGAAGGTAATTTCGTTTTTCATCACCCGTTGAAAGCAAGACACTGGATGAATGACTCGGAAATTCGCAAGTTTGCCTGGCATCCAGCCATCAAACGATCAGGCCTGCGTTATCGCAACCCTTACCAAACCCGGCATACCTATGCCCATATGCTGATCAAGGATAATGAGAACCCTTGGTGGATTGCTAACCAAATGGGGCATAGCGGAATCGAAATGCTTAACCGTCACTATGGTGGCTGGTTGGAAAAGTCCGCTGAGAAGTATATTCCCAAATCTCGCTTCACTGGAGACAAGTCTCTTTCCGCTGCTCAGTAATCCTTCCTTTCTGTTTAACTCTCCGTAGTTTTTTAGGCTGCCTTAGTGGGTGGCTACCCTCTTTTCAGACTCTTTCTCGCTAAATCAAATTATGACTTTCTGGTCTTTCGCTGCCAATTCTGAGGGGCGTTTGAGGGGCTTTTTTTTCACTTTGAGGGGCGCTTGAGGGGCGGTGGGGGGCGTTTAAGGGGCTTTTCTGAGCAGACTGGGGCAGACTCAGGCAGACCACCCCCAAAAAGAAAAAGGGCGTAAACTCTTGAATTTACGCCCTTTAATCTGCCTGACTCTGCCTGTGTCGGTCTGAGTCAGTTTTGGTGGTTGGTGGAGGCGGCGGGATTTGAACCCGCGTCCGCCAGTTCTCAGCCTTCGGCTCTACATGCTTAGATCCACCTTTAATTTAACACCACAGCGACCCAGTGGTCGGGGTTCCGCGATGCGATTCCCACAAGTTTTAGCCCGTCAGCCAGAGACCTGCTGAGCGTGGCGAGTCCGCTTGCGATGACAGTCTGAATACCAGCCAGCAGACGAGCCGGTTAGACTGGGAGTATCGTAGTGTTAGCTACGATTAACCAAACGCTACCTGATCGAAATGAGGTTCGTTTGAAGCTCCAGTTAAGTTACCTTTGGCAACTAATAGGTTTGTAGTGTTTTGATTAACGAGAACCACTACGCCCTCGGCATGCACCTAAGGGTTCGATACCGTCGTCGAATCCGAATCGCCCCCAGATCTTATAGTTATAGAGCACTGAGCCCGATGTCGCAATGGCTGGCGCATAATCTGTTGCTATATCCGGTTTTATTCACGCCAGGAAGGATCAATGCGATCCAGTCTGCGCAACAGGCCGGGCCATGCAAGCTCAGCTCCCCTGCCCAGATTGGCCTCCTGGTATTGATTGATCACGACCTGTTCGACTTCCGGTTGAATTTGTACGATTGGCGTACCGCACCCCATGGCCTTAAGCTGGATCTCACAGGCTTTTTGCAGAAAGTAGAAGTTCTGAAATGCCTCGGCAACTGTAGCTCCTGCCACCAGCACACCATGATTCCGCAGAAACATAACATTGTTCTGCCCCATATCTTTCTGCAGGCGCTGACGTTCACCTTTGTTTACGGATATTCCTTCATAGTCATGGTAAGCCACCCTCTGAAACAGAAGCATTGCATGCTGGCTCAGTGGCAACAGACCACACTCCAGGGCAGAGACAGCAACCGTCGCTACTGTATGGGCATGAAGGACACAGCGAACATCTTCCCTCACCTGATGAATGGCACTGTGGATAACAAAGCCGGCAGGGTTTACCGGCCAGTCGGAGTGTTCTACCTTGTTGCCGTCCAGATCGATTCGAACCAGACTGGAGGCAGTGATCTCGTCGAACATCATGCCAAAGGGGTTGATCAGAAAATCCGATGGCCCATCCGTTAACCGGCAGGTGATATGGGTGTAAATCAGGTCATCCCAGCCGAAGTGTGCCATTAAGCGATAGCAGGCAGCCACGTCCAGCCGAAGTTTCCATTCACTCTCATCAAAACGGTTATTTTTCTCTGCGTCTGGTAATCCCATGCCCAATCGCCCTGTCATCATTGCTCAGCAACACTGGCTGTTGAATACGGTTAGCGGTTGCAAAATGCGCGAAAAATATCCACTGCCATGACGTCAGACAGTGAATTGATATACGCGCTCTGGATACTATAGCTATCTTTGGTGATACCGCGGATTACGTAAATTTTTCTTTACGTACCAAGGGGGGGCACAATTAATACCAATTGAATTTTCTAACTACTGTATAACTGCCCAATCACGGGAGCACAGACTGAACAGTCGACCAGCTTCGCTGCAAAGGTTATTCCAAGCTTCACAGCAACAATCTACAATATTTTCATAACCTGAAAATGCTTTGTTTGATAAGTCATGCTCCCGCATCCACTCCCATAGCCTTTCTGAGCTGTTTAACTCCGGTGCGAATGGT
>NZ_LUKQ02000038.1 GCF_001647025.1 Endozoicomonas atrinae | reverse complement strand
GTCCTCTCGATTGGTCATGGCGCTGCTCCCTGCTTGATACCAACAGGAAAACAATCGGCCAGAAAAGGGTTAATCGGGAGGTCAAATTAAACTGGTGTTTTGAAGACTTATTACATCGGTGATGACATCGCTCAATATCTCTGACACCAGAGCCATTATGGGTTAGCCGAGCAATCCTTTCATGTATACCAGGTTGGTTAGCATTGTAGAGATAATCCAGCTGAAAGATCTTCTTGCAACTTCGGCATAGGAACCTTTGGAGTCCTGATCGGGACTTTCCATTTCTGACAAGATCATCAGATTTACGACAGTGAAAACAGGCAACTTCCATAAGAGCCATGGCAGTACAGAACAAAAGACTGACATAGTCGCTAGGCTGCAGTTTAATTAATAGCTATCAAATCTTCTGAACCTTCACCAAATAGCTATGTATAGGCGATTCTAAATACTTTACGAAGGGTGAGGTGCGCTGAACACGCTGGGAATTGAAATAAAGACAGCAGGAGGGATCAATACAATAAATAAAAAAGCCGGGAAAACCCGGCTTTTTAAACTGACTTATGCTTCGTCAGCGGACTCTACTGCTTCAACAGCAGGACGATCCAGCAGCTCGACGTAAGCCATTGGAGCGTTGTCACCATGACGGAATCCGCACTTGATGATGCGAATGTAACCGCCTGGACGCTCTTTGAAACGCGGACCCAGATCAGTAAACAGCTTGCCTACCGCAGCCTTGTTACGGAGACGATCGAACGCCAGCCGACGGTTAGCAACGCTGTCTTCCTTAGCCAGGGTGATCAGCGGTTCAGCAACACGACGCAGCTCTTTAGCTTTTGGCAGTGTTGTCTTGATTACTTCGTGCTCAACCAGGGAAGCAGCCATATTCTTGAACATCGCTTTGCGATGAGAACTGTTCCGGTTAAGCTTGCGGCCACTCTTACGATGACGCATGGCACAAACTTCCTCTTCTTACTGGGAGCTGCCTCTGTTTCTACAACGGTGGCAACCCTCAGCCGCAATTAAGCAGAAACCTTGTCGTCACTCTTCAAACTGGCAGGTGGCCAGTTATCGAGACGCATACCCAAGCTCAGACCACGGGAGGCCAGAACGTCCTTGATCTCAGTCAGGGACTTCTTACCCAGGTTAGGGGTCTTGAGCAACTCAACTTCAGTGCGCTGGATCAGGTCACCAATGTAGTAGATGTTCTCTGCCTTCAGACAGTTCGCACTACGTACAGTCAGTTCGAGATCATCAACTGGACGGAGAAGAATCGGATCAACCTCGTCTTCCTCCTTCACAGGCTCTGGCTCGGACTCACCTTCCAGATCCACAAACACAGCCAGCTGCTGCTGCAGAATAGTAGCAGCACGACGGATGGCTTCATCAGGATCCAGAGTACCATTGGTTTCCAGGTCGATGACCAGCTTGTCGAGGTCAGTACGCTGCTCTACACGAGCACTTTCTACGACATAGGAAACACGGTATACAGGGCTATAGGTGGCATCCAACTGCAGACGGCCGATAGCGCGAGTTTCCTCTTCATCCTGACGGCGGCTGTCGGCTGATTCATACCCACGACCACGAGCAACCTTCAGCTTCATGTTGAGATTGCCCTTGTCATTCATGTGGGCAATAACATGATCAGGATTCACGATTTCAACATCGTGATCCAGCTGGATGTCAGCAGCAGTGACGACACCCTCACCTTTTTTGCTCAGAGTCAGAGTAACGCTGTCACGGCCAGTCATGCGAATAGCCAGGCCTTTCAGGTTGAGCAGGATTTCAATGACGTCTTCCTGAACACCTTCAATAGCACTGTATTCATGCTGCACGCCATCAATCTCTACCTCAGTCACGGCACAGCCGGGCATAGAGGAAAGAAGAATGCGACGCAGGGCATTGCCTAAGGTATGCCCAAAACCACGTTCCAGCGGCTCCAGGGTGACCTTTGCCCGTGTCAGACTGATTTCCTCAACATCAATGTGCCGAGGAGTTAGAAATTCAGTAACCGAATTCTGCATGGATGTTACACCCCACCTAACTGTCTATCCCTTACTTGGAGTACAGCTCGACGATCAAGCTCTCGTTGATGTCGGCCGCCAGATCACTCCGCTCGGGCAGCGTCTTGAAGACACCTTCTTTCTTGCTGGCGTCTACTTCTACCCAGATGGAGAATCCACGCTGAGCAGCAAGTTCAAGCGCTGCATTGATGCGCAGCTGGTTCTTTGCCTTTTCACGGATAGCAACTACGTCACCAGGACGAACCTGGAAAGACGGGATGTTTACAGTCTTGCCATTAACCATGACAGCTTTGTGGCTGACCAGCTGGCGTGCTTCTGCACGGGTAGAACCGAATCCCATGCGGTAAACCACATTATCAAGGCGAGCTTCGAGAAGTTGCAACAGGTTTGAGCCTGTAGCACCCTTCAGACGATCAGCTTCCTTGTAGTAGTTACGGAACTGCTTTTCCAGTACACCGTAGATACGACGAACTTTCTGCTTCTCACGCAGCTGAACACCGTAGTCAGAAAGACGACCACGACGCTGGCCATGCTGGCCAGGAGCATTTTCTGCCTTGCACTTTGACTCGAGCGCACGAACACCACTCTTCAGAAAGAGATCAGTGCCTTCACGACGAGACAGCTTGCACTTAGGACCTATATATCTAGCCATTTACCGGTCTCCTGCTTATACACGACGCTTCTTGGGCGGACGACAACCATTGTGTGGGATCGGGGTAACATCAGTGATGTTATTGATCTTGAAACCACAAGCGTTGAGCGCGCGTACAGCGGATTCACGGCCTGGACCAGGCCCTTTAACATTCACGTCCAAATTCTTCAGACCGAACTCAGCGGCAGCACGTCCAGCACGCTCAGCTGCAACCTGGGCAGCGAACGGGGTGCTCTTACGGGAACCACGGAAGCCGGAGCCCCCAGCAGTAGCCCAAGACAATGCATTACCCTGGCGGTCGGTAATTGTCACGATAGTGTTGTTAAAAGAGGCGTGAATATGGGCGATGCCATCCACAACCGACTTTTTAACTTTCTTACGTGTACGAGTACCTGGCTTTGCCATATCAGAACAAATCCTGTATTGAAAAAGTCCGTTGCTCGATTTCTTTATCGAAACACTCTATGAAAAGAGGTTCTTAGAGAAATGCAACGTTCTTACTTACGAATCGGTTTGCGCGGACCCTTACGAGTACGGGCATTGGTCTTCGAGCGCTGACCACGAACCGGCAGACTGCGACGGTGGCGAAGGCCACGGTAGCAACCCAGATCCATCAGGCGCTTGATGTTCATGCTGATTTCGCGACGCAGGTCACCTTCTACGTTCAGTTTTGCAACTTCAGTACGCAGGGATTCCAGTTGATCTTCGCTCAGATCAGATACTTTGGCAGACGGGTTAACGCCAGTGGCAGCACAAAGCTGCTGAGCTGAAGTTTTACCGATACCAAAAATGTAGGTCAACGAGATAACGGCATGTTTGTTATCTGGAATGTTGACGCCAGCAATACGGGCCATTCAATCGTCTCCGTTATTACATTTAACCGTGTAGCAGCTATTCAGTTGATAATTTCTGATTTCCCAGAAAAACCAAATTAAACTGAAACACGTCACCATATTGAAACGTCAGGAAATCCATTGTTTCAGAAATGGCTGCTTTCATCCTGAGGAAACACCTTCGAAACGTAGCATTCAAGCAAAGCCAAAACACACACGCACCCAAAAGCACTTCCAACAGGTCGAAAGGCGGAAATTGTAATCCTCCTTTCGATAAAACACAACCGCTCATGAAAAAAATCATGAACGGTTGTTTTTGCCTGAGGTCACATTAGACCAGAGTCCGGCTGTCTGGAGAATCCGTAGATTCCCAAAAACTATTAGCCCTGACGCTGTTTGTGACGTGGCTCCTGACAGATCACGCGCACATTACCCTTACGCTTGATGATCTTACAGTTGCGGCAGATTTTTTTAACCGACGCACGTACTTTCATAACTAACTCCACAACCGTTGCAGAACTATTCTCATTGAGAGTGACTCAACGGATCAGACCGCTGGAGCCATAGCCCTTAAGATTGGATTTCTTCAGCAGCGACTCATACTGATGCGACATGAGATGCGACTGCACCTGAGCCATGGTATCCATTACCACAACCACCACGATCAACAGGCTGGTACCACCAAGGTAGAACGGAACATTGGCCGACACTACCAGGAACTGCGGCAACAGACACACTGCTGTCATATAGAGAGCACCGAACATGGTCAGGCGAGTCAAGACACCATCAATATAACGTGCAGACTGCTCTCCCGGACGAATACCAGGAATGAATGCACCCGACTTCTTCAGATTATCTGCTACGTCTTTTGGATTAAAGACCAGCGCAGTGTAGAAGAAGCAGAAGAAGATGATGCCTGCCGAGAACAGTATGATGTTCAGTGGCTGACCCGGACCCAGCGCCAGAGCAATTTCCTGCAGCCATCCCATTCCTTCACCCTGGCCGAACCACTGCGCAATAGACGCAGGGAACAGCAGTAGGCTTGAAGCGAATATAGCTGGAATAACGCCGGCCATATTTACCTTTAACGGTAGATGGCTGCTCTGGGCCGCAAACACCTTACGCCCTTGTTGACGCTTGGCATAGTTTACGGTTATCCGGCGCTGACCCCGTTCGATAAAGACCACAAATGCGATGATCGCGATTGCCAGAAGAGCAACGGCGAGCAGCATCAGGATATTAATATCACCCTGGCGTGCGGACTCGAAAGACCGCACAATCGCAGTTGGAAGACCAGCGACAATACCTGCAAAAATGAGAATCGAAATACCATTACCGATCCCCCGTTCAGTCACCTGCTCGCCCAGCCACATCATAAAGACAGCACCGGTTACGAACGTGACAACAGCAACAACATAGAAGCTGAGGTCAGTACTGAAGGCAACACCCTGATTGGCCAGACCGACAGTCATGCCAGTACCCTGAATCAGAGCAAGGGCAACGGTCAGGTAGCGGGTGTACTGGCTGATCTTGCGACGTCCGGACTCACCTTCCTTCTTGAGCTGCTCCAACTGCGGACTCACCACGCTCATCAGCTGAACGATAATGGATGCCGAAATATAAGGCATGATACCCAGGGCCAGTACCGACATCCTCTCCAGCGCACCGCCAGAGAACATGTTGAACAGACCCAGAATAGTGCCTTCATTTTGTTGAAACATCCGAGCCAGCGCATCAGGGTTGATGCCTGGCACAGGGATGTGCGCACCGATCCTGTAAACCAGGATCGCCAGAAACACGAACTTAACGCGAGACCAGAGCTCGTTTAAGCCGCTTTGATTCCCAACAGGTAATGTCTTAGCCATTTAGTCCTCGATCTTACCACCGGCAGCTTCAATCGCAGCACGGGCGCCTTTGGTAACAGCCAGACCTTTAATGGTGACTGCTTTAGCCAATTCGCCAGACAGTACCACTTTAGCACGCTGGATGCTACCGCTGACCAGGTCAGCAGCTTTCAGTGCAGCCAGATCGATCACGTCAGCTTCCACCTTGCTCAGTTCGTGCAAACGAATCTCAGCAGTGAAGCGCGCTTTGCGTGAGGTAAAGCCGTACTTAGGCAGACGACGCTGCAGTGGCTGCTGACCGCCTTCGAAACCTGGCTTGACAGAACCACCGGAACGGGACTTCTGACCCTTGTGACCACGGCCACAGGTCTTGCCCAGGCCGGAGCCGATGCCACGACCTACGCGCTTACCCTCTTTGCGGCTACCTTCAGCCGGGCTCAGAGTATTCAAACGCATGTTATTCTCCTTCTACCCGGACAAGGTAGGATACCTTGTTGATCATGCCACGAACTGAAGGAGTGTCTTCTACTTCAACAGTGTGGTTGATACGACGCAGGCCCAGACCCCGTACGCAAGCCTTGTGGCTTTCGAGGCGACCGCTGGTGCTCTTCACGAGCGTCACTTTGATCATCTTCTCAGCCATGACTTACCCCAGGATATCCTCAACAGACTTGCCACGCTTAGCGGCAATGCCTTCAGGAGAACGCATGTCGCGCAGACCGTTAAAAGTAGCACGAACTACGTTCACAGGATTGGTAGAACCGTAGCACTTGGCCAGTACGTTATGTACGCCAGCCACTTCAAGAACGGCACGCATTGCACCACCGGCGATAACACCGGTACCAGCAGATGCTGGCTGCATGTAAACCTTGGAAGCACCGTGACGGGCTTTCACAGGGTACTGCAGGGTGTCACCATTCAGGTCAACATTAATCATGTTGCGACGGGCAGCTTCCATAGCCTTCTGGATAGCGATTGGCACTTCACGGGCTTTACCGCGACCGAAACCAACCTTACCCTTGCCATCACCAACAACGGTCAAAGCTGTGAAGCCGAAGATACGACCACCTTTCACCACCTTGGCTACTCGGTTAACCTGTACCAGCTTCTCAATCAAGCCTTCGTCGTTGTTAGGCTTACGCTCATCTCTTTCTCTTGCCATGACGTTCTACCCTTAGAATTCCAGTCCGCCTTCACGGGCTGCATCGGCAAGCGCCTTGACACGACCGTGATATTTGAAACCAGAGCGGTCAAACGCCACCTTGGTCACACCCGCCGCCTTGGCACGCTCAGCAACCAGAGCACCAACTTTCTTGGCAGCTTCTACGTTACCGGTAGCTTCGCCACGCAGTTCTTTTTCAACAGTGGAGGCAGTTGCCAGCACTTTGTCGCCGTCAGCGGCGATAACCTGCGCATAGATGTGACGAGGCGTACGATGAATGCTCAGACGAATGGCACCCAGCTCACGCATCTTAACCCTTGCACGAAGGGCACGACGCAGGCGAGAAGATTTCTTGTCCATCATGATCTCACCCTACCTTACTTTTTCTTGGCTTCTTTGCGACGAACACGTTCGTCAGCATAGCGAACACCCTTGCCTTTATAAGGCTCAGGACGACGGAATTCACGAATTTCCGCGGCAACCTGACCAACCAGCTGCTTGTCGATACCACGAACCAGAATTTCAGTCTGGGTCGGGGTTTCACAAGTCACACCTGTTGGCAGATCATATTCAACCGGATGGGAGAAGCCCAGGTTCAAAGTCAGGCTATTACCTTTGGCCGCTGCACGATAACCAACACCTACCAGCTGCAGCTTCTTCTCGAAGCCAGCGGTAACGCCAGTTACCATGTTGTTAACCAGGGCACGGGTAGTACCGGCCAGAGCACGAGAGTGCTTGGCACCATCACGTGGAGCAAACGTCAGAACGTTTTCTTCCTGAGCAACTTCGACATTGTTGTGAACAACAAGTTCCAGTTGACCCTTAGACCCTTTGATTACAAGGATCTGGCCATTGCGCTTAATCTCTACACCAGCAGGGATAGCAACAGGGCTTTTGGCTACTCGAGACATAATACCCCTCCCTTAGAACACAGTGCAGAGAACTTCACCACCAACACCGGCTGCACGAGCAGCGCGATCGGTCATAACACCTTTGTTGGTGGAAACAATAGCGATACCCAGACCGCCGTTCACTTTTGGCAGAGCTTCCTTGCCAGCGTAAGAACGCAGGCCAGGACGACTGGTACGCTTCAGGCTTTCAATAACTGGCTTGCCTTCAAAGTACTTCAGCTCAACAACCAGTTCAGCCTTGGCTTCGCCAGCTACGTTGTAGTCAGCGATGAAACCTTCGTCTTTCAAAACCTTGGCTACAGCAACCTTGATTTTGGAGGACGGCATGGTGACAGAGGCGTGCTCTGCCATCTGGGCATTACGGATACGAGTTAGCATATCTGCTAACGGGTCCTGCATACTCATTATCTATATCTCCCGAAGATGAAATGCGCTTACCAGCTGGCCTTAACCAGACCTGGAACATCGCCACGCATCGCTGCTTCACGCAGCTTGATACGGCTCAGGCCGAACTTGCGCAGCACGCCGTGTGGACGACCAGTGATGCGGCAGCGGTTACGCAGACGAGCCTTGCTCGCATTGCGAGGCTGCTTCTGCAGAGCTACCTGGGCATCCCAACGCTCATCTTCAGTGCTGTTAGGATTGTTAATCACAGCTTTCAGCTGTGCACGCTTTTCAGCATACTTGGCAACGGTGCGCTGACGCTTCAGTTCCCGTTGCTTCATGGATACTTTTGCCATAAAACTCGTACCTGTATCAGTTACGGAATGGGAAGTTGAAAGCCTTCAGCAGAGCACGGCCTTCTTCGTCATTCTTGGCGGTAGTGGTCAGAGTGATGTCCAGACCGCGCAGAGTGTCGATTTTGTCGTAATCAACTTCAGGGAAGATGATCTGCTCTTTAACACCCATGCTGTAGTTACCACGGCCGTCGAAAGACTTAGGGCTCAGACCACGGAAGTCACGTACACGTGGCAGAGCGATGTCAACCAGACGCTCCAGGAACTCATACATGCGCTCACGACGCAGAGTCACCTTAACACCGATTGGCCAGCCTTCACGAACCTTGAAGCCTGCAACAGAGTTGCGAGCCTTGGTTACCACTGGCTTTTGACCAGCGATTTTTTCCATGTCTGCCAGGGCATGCTCGATAACTTTCTTGTCACCAATCGCTTCACCCACACCCATGTTCAGGGTGATTTTAGTGATGCGTGGCACTTCATGAACGTTCTTTACACCCAGCTCTTCTTTGAGCTTTGGAAGAATCTCTTCACGATATTTGGTTTTAAAATTTGCCATCACTCTCCCCTTACGCGTCAACAGGCTTGCCGTTAGACTTGAATACGCGCTGCTTTTTGCCATCTTCGATAGCAAAGCCAACACGATCAGCCTTGTTGGTTTCAGGGTTCAGAAGCGCAACGTTAGAAGCTTGAATAGCCGCTTCTTTCTCTACGATTCCACCAGGAGTGCCCAGCATTGGGTTAGGCTTCTGATGTTTCTTCATCATATTGATGCCTGAAACAATCAGTTTGCCGTCAGCACGAACGGTTTGCACTTTACCGCGCTTACCTTTGTCCTTGCCGGCAATTACGATGACTTCGTCATCACGACGGATCTTTTTCATGACCTGCTCCCGTTAAAGTACTTCTGGGGCCAGTGAGATGATCTTCATGAACTGCTCACCGCGCAGTTCACGAGTCACTGGTCCAAAGATACGGGTACCGATTGGCTGCAGGTTTGCGTTCAGAAGAACAGCTGCATTGCCATCGAATTTGATCAGGGAACCGTCTGGACGACGAACACCTTTTTTAGTACGCACGACAACAGCGTTCATCACCTGGCCTTTTTTGACCTTACCGCGAGGAATTGCTTCCTTGACGGATACTTTGATGATGTCGCCAATGCCAGCGTAACGGCGGTGGGATCCACCCAGCACCTTGATACACTGAACTCGACGGGCGCCGCTGTTATCAGCGACTTCGAGTTGACTTTCTGTCTGGATCATTGCTTATTCTCCAAGCCCAAACTGCAGACGGGTACTCGCCGGCTTTCACAAAAACAACCGTTCCAGCAACAGCCGGAACGGCCATTAATCACTCAAGCCCAAAGCACCGTAGCCTTAGATCTGAGTAGCACGCTCGTCAATGGATACAAGCGTAAATGTCTTGCTCTTTGACAGAGGACGCGTCTCTTTGATGGTCACAACGTCACCCATACGGCAGTCGTTGTTTTCATCATGAGCGTGCAACTTGGTGGACCGCTTAACGATTTTACCGTAGAGCGGATGTTTTACCCGGCGCTCGATGAGAACAGTGACGGTTTTATCCATCTTGTCACTCACGACCTTACCGGTCAGGGTACGGACCTTCTTGTCTTCAGCCATCTTATGCTCCTGCCTTTTGGTTCAGGATGGTTTTCACACGAGCGATGTCGCGCTTAACCTGCTTCAGCAGATGGCTCTGACCCAGCTGGCCAGTAGCTTTCTGCATACGGAAGTTAAACTGATCCCGCAGCAGAGAGAGCAGCTCAGTGTTGAGCTCCTCTACAGACTTTTCACGCAGTTCAGCAGCTTTCATCACATTACGCTCCGCTTAACGAAGGCAGTTTCCAGCGGCAGCTTGGCTGCTGCAAGAGCAAAAGCTTCACGAGCCAGCTCTTCGGACACACCTTCCATCTCATAGAGAACGCGGCCTGGTTGAATCTGGCACACCCAGTATTCCACGTTACCCTTACCTTTACCCTGACGAACCTCAAGAGGCTTACCGGTAATCGGCTTGTCAGGGAAGACGCGGATCCAGATTTTGCCGCCACGTTTAATGTGACGGGTCATGGCACGACGAGCCGCTTCAATCTGGCGAGCTGTTATACGTCCACGACCGATTGCTTTCAATGCGTATTCGCCGAAGCTAACCTTGGAGCCGCGGAGTGCCAGACCACGATTGCGGCCTTTTTGCTGCTTACGAAATTTCGTACGCTTAGGCTGTAACATTTCCGCGCTCCTTAACTCTTAGCCTGACGTTTCTTAGGGCGACGAGCTGGCTGTTCTTTATCTTTGGAAGGCTCAACAGTTGGCGCCATGCCACCGATAACCTCACCCTTAAAGATCCAGACCTTCACACCCAGAATACCGTACGTGGTCAGTGCTTCATAATGTGCATAATCGATGTCAGCACGCAGGGTGTGCAGAGGCACACGACCTTCACGGTACCATTCGGTACGCGCGATTTCAGCACCACCAAGACGGCCGCTCAGTTGAACCTTGATACCCTTGGCACCCAGACGCATAGCGTTCTGAACAGAGCGCTTCATGGCACGACGGAACATCACACGACGCTCCAGCTGGCCAGCAATGCTCTGAGCTACCAGCATGGCATTCAGTTCAGGCTTGCGGATTTCTTCAATGTTGATGTGCACAGGCACGCCCATCATTTTGGACACAGCCTGACGCAGCTTCTCAACGTCTTCACCCTTCTTACCAATCACGATGCCTGGACGGGCAGTGTGGATGGTTACTCGAGCACTTTGAGCCGGACGTTGAATTTCAACATGGCTTACAGAAGCATTTTTCAGCTTCGCTTCAATGAAACTGCGCACCGCCAGGTCTGCATTCAGCTTGTCAGCGTAATCGCTGCCATCTGCAAACCAGACTGAACGGTGGGGCTTTACGATGCCCAGGCGAATTCCATTAGGATGTACTTTCTGACCCATCTGACCGCTCCTTAGACCTCTGCAACCTTAACCGTAATATGGCAAGACCGCTTCAGAATGCGATCAGCACGACCCTTGGCACGTGGACGAATGCGCTTCATAGTCATGCCTTCATCAACGAAGACAGTAGAGACTTTCAGCTCATCGATATCCATGCCGTCATTGTGCTCAGCGTTTGCAATAGCAGACTCAAGCACTTTCTTAACCAGAACTGCAGCTTTTTTCGGGCTGTAGCTCAGGAGATCCAGGGCTTCGCCAACTGCCTTGCCGCGGATCTGGTCAGCGACCAGACGCGCTTTCTGGGCAGAAATGCGAGCGCCTTTATGCATAGCAGCAACTTCTTTCATTTCTATACCCTCTTAGCGCTTCTTGGCCTTCTTGTCTGCTGCGTGACCGCGATAAGTACGGGTTGCAGCAAACTCACCCAGCTTATGGCCAACCATGTCTTCAGTAACAAAGACTGGTACGTGCTGACGACCGTTGTGAACAGCCAGAGTCAGACCAACCATAGTTGGGATAATCATGGAGCGGCGCGACCAGGTCTTGATCGGACGCTTGTTGCCGCTTTCAGCCGCTTCTTCGACTTTCTTCAGCAGGTGAAGGTCGATAAATGGGCCTTTTTTCAATGAACGTGGCACTATCGTATCCTCTCTCTAGGCTTACTTCGCGCTGCGACGACGTACGATCATTTTGTCCGTACGCTTGTTGGAACGAGTCTTACGACCCTTAGTCGGAACACCCCATGGCGTCACAGGATGACGACCACCGGAAGTACGACCTTCACCACCACCATGTGGGTGATCTACCGGGTTCATGGCAACACCACGAACGGTCGGACGCACACCACGCCAGCGCTTAGCACCCGCTTTACCCAGAGAGCGCAGGTTGTGCTCACTGTTAGAGACTTCGCCCAGAGTGGCGCGACAGTCAGCCAATACTTTACGCATTTCACCGGAACGCAGACGCAGAGTAACGTAAGCACCGTCACGAGCGACCAGCTGGGCAGAAGCACCAGCACTGCGAATCATCTGAGCGCCTTTACCAGGCTTCATTTCTACACAGTGTACGATGGAACCCTGTGGAATATTGCGCAGAGGCAGAGTATTACCAGCTTTGATCGGGGCATGCACACCGGAGAACAGCTCATCACCGGCTTTCACGCCTTTAGGCGCGATAATGTAACGACGCTCACCATCCATGTACTTCAACAGGGCGATGTGCGCAGTACGGTTTGGATCGTATTCCAGACGCTCAACAACAGCTGGAATGCCGTCCTTGTTGCGACGAAAATCTACGATACGGTAGTGCTGCTTGTGACCACCCCCGCGATGACGGGTTGTGATACGACCAGCATTGTTGCGACCACCAGTCTTGCCTTTCTTTTCCACCAGAGGCGCGTATGGACGGCCCTTGTGGAGGTCAGGGTTAACTACCTTGACAACGAAGCGGCGACCTGGAGAAGTCGGCTTGCATTTGATAACTGCCATTCTCTAGCTCCTTATTCCGCGTCCGCGAAGTCAATTTCCTGACCCTGCTCCAGGCTGACGTAAGCCTTTTTCCAGTCTGAGCGCTGGCCCATACCGAAACGAGTACGCTTAGTCTTGCCCTTAACAACGGCAGTCCTGACAGCTTTAACGCTGACTTCAAACAGCTGCTCAACAGCTTTTTTGATTTCGAGCTTGGTTGCGTCCTTAGCTACCTTGAAGACGTACTGGTTGTGCTCTTCAGCAACGACAGTGGCCTTCTCGGAAATGTGCGGACCAAGCAGAACTTTAAAAATACGTTCCTGGTTCATCCCAGCATCTCCTCGAACTTCTTGATGGCAGACACGGTCATCACGACTTTCTCGTGAGCAACCAGGCTAACCGGATCAATACCCTGCACGTCACGAACATCCACGTGAGGAATGTTGCGAGCGGCCAGATAAATGTTCTGATCCACTTCATCAGCAACGATCAACGCGCCGTTAGCGTTCAGTTCATTCAACTTGGCAACAACCAGTTTGGTCTTTGGAGATTCAACAGCGAACTGCTCAACCACCACCAGACGCTCCTGACGAACCAGCTCAGACAAGATGGAGCGCAGCGCTGCGCGATACATCTTCTTGTTCAGCTTTTGAGCATGATTCTGTGGTTTGGCAGCAAACGTCTTGCCGCCCCCGCGCCACAGTGGGCTGCGGATAGTACCGGCGCGTGCACGACCGGAACCTTTTTGACGCCAGGGCTTACGACCACCGCCACTTACGTCGCTGCGGTTTTTCTGAGCTCTGGTACCTTGACGCGCACCGGCCATGAACGCAACAACCGCCTGGTGAACCAGGGTTTCGTTGAATTCAGTACCAAAAGTCACGTCTGAGACCTGAACGGCACCTGCACCGTTTACCTTCAGTTCCATTGTCTAATCCCCTCAGGCGGCAGCAGCAGCTTTAACCGCTGGTTTAACGATAACGTCAGCACCGGTAGCACCAGGTACTGCGCCCTTAACCAGCAGCAGGTTACGCTCGCTATCAACACGAACGATTTCCAGGGACTGTACGGTCACTTTTTCAGCGCCCATATGCCCAGCCATTTTCTTGCCTTTGAAGACACGACCAGGAGTCTGACACTGACCAATAGAGCCAGGTGCACGGTGAGACAGGGAGTTACCGTGAGTCGCGTCCTGCATACGGAAGTTGTAGCGCTTGATAACGCCCTGGAACCCCTTACCCTTGGACTGACCGGTAACGTCTACTTTCTGACCATCTGCAAACAGATCCACACCGATAACGTCGCCAACACTGTAAGAAGCGTCTGCATCGATTCGGAATTCCCAGAGACCAGATCCAGCTTCAACGCCTGCTTTGGCGAAGTGGCCAGCTTCTGGCTTACTCAGACGACTGCTTTTCTTGCTACCAGAAGTCACCTGAATTGCTGTGTATCCATCGGTTTCCAGGGTTTTAACCTGGGTAACGCGGTTTGGATCTACTTCAATTACGGTAACTGGTATGGAAGCACCGTCTTCGGTGAAAACACGGGTCATACCGCGTTTCTTGCCGACTAATCCAATAGTCATTTCAACCTCTCTCGTGTACGGGGCTATTACCCACTATGGCCGCTCACTTCAGAGCTGTTACACAAAAGTGTGCACACTTTGATGGAGAGCCCATGGCCTCATTAACCGAGACTGATCTGCACTTCAACACCGGCTGCCAGATCCAGCTTCATCAGTGCGTCTACAGTTTTTTCGGTGGGCTCGATAATATCGAGAAGACGCTTATGGGTACGGATTTCATACTGATCACGAGCGTCTTTGTTGACGTGTGGAGAAATCAGAACCGTAAAACGTTCTTTTCGGGTTGGCAGAGGGATTGGACCACGCACCTGCGCACCAGTTCTCTTCGCAGTATCAACGATTTCCTGCGTAGACTGGTCAATCAGGCGATGGTCAAAAGCCTTCAGGCGAATACGAATTTGCTGCGCCTGTGAGGACTGCTTTGATTGTTGGCTCATTTTGTTCTAACCATGGCATCTATAAAGAACAAAGTCTGATGAACTATGTCACCTAGACAAAAGGACGCGAAATTCTACTAACCACAAAACCTGCTGTCAACACAAGCGTTCAAACAAGTTTTTGTTATATGGAAGAGCAGAATGTCATTTTATCTGGCGGGCATTATAGAGGTCGGTCGAACATCATTTATATTGTGGATTGCTGTAACCTGGCATAGGTTCCTTTGCAAAATACCGCAAATCCCCCCAGGCACAGTCAGCACTAATCGCGGAAGATGCCGTAGTGCACTCGACTCGCCTCTTTATCCAGCTTATTGGGAAGTTCGAACCATAACCCGATAAAGAGCTGCAAAATACAACCGTGAACACTACCTCTTATGGGCAACATAACTTTTATATATAGTAGGGCGAAAGTGTCATTATAATGCCCGATATTAATTTCGGCTTTCTCATCAAAACGGTATTTACGGCCTCACTTCATGCCAAATCCAATACTCAAACTCTGGTTAGCGTTCTGCGCACTGCTACCGCTTGGGATTTTTCTGCTGATCGGCGCCAGCTATAAACCACCGGAGACTCTGCTGTATTGGCCCTGGATTCCATCCCTGGATATTCCGTTTTCGCTCCGCCTTGATGGCCTCAGCGTGTTGTTTGCCAGCCTGATCAGCGGCGTCGGGTTTCTGGTTCAGCTCTACGCCATTGCCTACATGAAACCCTATAAAGGCCGCGCAGCGTTCCACCTGTATTTGACCCTGTTTATGCTGGCCATGCTGGGATTAGTACTGGCCGACAATCTGCTGCTGCTGTTCGTATTTTGGGAATTAACCACACTCACGTCTTATTTGTTGATTGGCTTTAACCACGATAAAGAAGGATCACGCAAGAACGCCCTGCAAGCCATGCTGGTCACCGGCACAGGCGGTCTGGCAATGCTGGCCGGCTTGGTTATGCTGGGTGAAATGGCAGGCACCTACAGTATCAGCGCCATTATCACCCAAGGGGCTACGCTGGCTCAGCAGCCGTGGTTTACCCCATCACTGCTACTTATTCTGCTTGGCGCATTCACTAAATCGGCACAGTTCCCCTTTCATTTCTGGCTACCGGGCGCAATGGCTGCCCCCACCCCCGTCAGCGCCTATCTGCACTCGTCCACTATGGTAAAAGCGGGTGTTTACCTGCTGGCAAGACTGCTGCCCGTGTATGGCGATAGCACGTTATGGTTCACACTGCTGTGCAGTGCCGGTGCCTTTACTGCCCTGTGGTGCGCCATACAGGCCTACCGCCAGACCGACTTAAAGCTGATGCTTGCCTTCAGTACCAATGTCATTCTTGGCCAGCTGGTCATGCTGATCGGTATCGGCAGCAGTTATGCCGTGACTGCTGCGTTACTCTTAATTGCTGCTCATTCCTTTTATAAGGCAGGGCTATTTATGGTGGTCGGCAATATCGATAAAGCCACCGGCACCCGTGAATACCATGAGCTGGCCGGCCTGCGTGCAGTACTGGCCATCAGTTTCACCGCCGCGTTGGTAACCGCCGCGTCCAAGGCTGGCCTGCCGCCATCGTTTGGCTTCCTGTCCAAGGAATACCTCTATAAAGCAGGCCTCGAATTTGGCTGGGTGCTTTCCGGCACCATGCTGCTGGCTAATGCCATTATGGTCGCTCTGGCATTGCTGATCCTGATCAAACCTTTTTTAAAACCTCATCACCCAAAAGCTGCGCCGATGAAAGCCGTTGAGCATAATCAACTGCTGTGGTTGCCACCCATCGTTCTGGCGCTGCTGTCAGTTATTGTGCCGGTGGCACTGCTTAACTGGTATCAGGGTGTGATAATTGATCCTGCTGCCTCGGTGATGCTGGCAACCCCTCAGGTGAAAACGGTCAAACTCTGGGAAGGCTTAAATCTGCCACTGCTGTTAAGCGCACTCACGCTGTTACTTGGTATCCTGCTCTATGTCGCTTATCCACGTTTGAAGCCACGACTCGACCAACTCCTGTCTGGGTTCCCCTCCGGACCAGCGGTTTACCAGCACCTGCTGAATGCAGTGATTAAACTGGCGAACTGGCAAACCCGTGTGTTGCAGCATGGCCACCTCACCCAATACAGCCTGCAGTTCTTCCTGGTGCTGCTGGCTTTTCTTGGAACAGTACTCTGGCAAATACACCCACTGCCCTCTATTGAATGGGATCTGTATTACTACGACGTCGTACTTGCGGTGTTTCTGGTCATCGCCGCTGTTGTGGTGGTTAAAGCCCGCACCCTGCTATTGGCGGTTGCCGCACTTGGTACTATTGGCTTTCTGACCACCATGGTGTTTCTGGTATACAGCGCACCGGATGTTGCCAAAACACAGCTGCTGGTCGAAACCCTGCTGGTCGTCTTTATCGCCATCGTGTTGCGCCACTTATCCGCTGTCAGCTCTGTCCCCCGGCATTCAACCTCTCGTCGTATTATTCACGCCTGTGTTGCTGCGGGTATCGGTATCAGCATCACTCTGGCGCTGTGGATTATCACTGCCGTCCCCATGAATCAGGAAATCTCCGAGTTCTATGCCCAAACCAGCGTCAGTGGTGGTAAAGGACGCAATATCGTCAATGTTATCCTGGTGGACTTCCGCGCTTTCGACACCCTTGGTGAGGCCGTTGTAGTGGTGATTGCCGGACTGGCCGCCGTCGCCGTATTGGCCGGTAAACGGATTAACAAGCTGGTCTCTGAAACCGACAAGGAGCACCGTTAATGTCATCGATCATTTTTCGTACCAGTGCCCATTTCGTCACGGTGCTGATGCTGGTGTTTTCTGTCTATCTGTTGTTGCGCGGCCACAACAATCCAGGCGGTGGGTTTATTGCAGGTCTTATTGCGGTGATTGCCTTTGCCCTGTTAATGCTGGCTGAAACCACTGACTACGTGCGCGACCGCCTGGTCTACCCACCGGCGGTCTTTGCTGGTTCAGGTGTGTTAATCGCGCTTCTGGCCGGACTGCTGCCACTGTTCTTCGGGCAGCCTTTTCTCTCCGGTCTGTGGTGGGGCAAAATAGGCAGCCCGCTGTTGTTTGACATCGGCATCTATCTCGCAGTTATTGGCTCCGTGCTGATGGTTCTACTGAATGTGGAAGAGGAGTTAAGTTAATGGAATTTCTCTGGTGTCTGGTCGTTGGCTTGATGACTGCCTGTGGTGTTTTCCTGATGCTGGAGCGCCATATTGTGCGCTTTCTGTTCGGTATGATTCTGGTCAGTAATGCCATCAACCTGGCCATTTTTGTCGCCGGTCGATTAACCCGCGGCAATCCACCGCTGATTGCCAGTGACGCTTTACTCCCTGCTGCCGGTTACGCGAACCCACTGCCTCAGGCACTCATTCTTACTGCTATCGTGATCGGTTTCGGTCTGCTGTTATTCACCTTATTACTGGCCTATCGCGCCATCAAAGAGCTTGGCACTGCTGACATGGATAAAATGCAACACGCGGAGGCCGGGCAATGACGCATTGGCTGCTGGTTATGCCTATTTTTATTCCGTTGCTTACCGCAACGGCCTGCGCCTTCAGCTTTCGCGCCCGTTCACTTTCGTCTGTGATCAGCTGGTGCGGTGCGATCGCTAATCTGTGTGTCGCCATATTGCTGATGCAACAGGTTATCTCAAACGGACTGCAGGTGACGGCCTTCGGGGACTGGAAAGCCCCCTTCGGTATTGTCTTTGTTGCCGATCTGCTGTCCGCCAGCATGGTATTGATTACTGCCATTATCGGTATCGCCATTGTGCTCTACAGCACCGCCGATTTGCGCAGCAAACCGTTCTATGCCATTTATCACAGCCTGATTCATGCGCTGCTGGCCGGTGTTATGGGCAGCTTTTTAACCGGCGACATCTTCAACCTCTATGTGTTTTTTGAAGTCATGCTGATTACTTCATTTGGTTTGATGGTGCTGGGTGCGAATAAAGAGCAAGTGGATGCCGCGGTGAAATACGTCGTACTCAACCTGATATCCACCATGGTTTTCCTGCTGGCCATCGGTCTGCTCTATGGTGCTACCGGCACATTGAACATGGCCGACCTGCACGCCAAAGTTGCGCAGCTGCCGGACACCACCATGATGCTCATTTCCGGGCTGTTTCTCTTTGGTTTTGCCATCAAAGCATCGGCGTTCCCGGTCTTCTCCTGGCTGCCAGCATCCTATCACCATCTGCCCAGTGCCATCGTTGCCCTGTACGCTGCTCTGCTGACCAAGGTTGGCGTTTACGCCTTGATGCGTGTCTTCACTATCGTGTTCGACCTGGTGGACAGTGGTTACCAGCCGTTGCTGATTGTGATTGCCGGCCTGACCATGCTGACCGGCGTTCTAGGTGCTGCCAGTCAGTTCAACATTAAACGCATACTGTCGTTTCATATTATCAGTCAGATTGGGTATATGCTGATGGGGCTGGCCATCTATACACCACTGGCCATTACGGGGGCAATTTTCTACATCATCCATCACATTATTGTTAAGGCTAACCTGTTCCTGATTGGCGGCTTTTTGAAACGCAAACAGGGCAGCGACAACCTTCGTGAGCTGGGTGGTGCCTATAGCGCCATGCCCTGGCTGGCACTGCTGTTTTTGATTCCGGCTTTTTCTCTGGCCGGCTTTCCACCACTGTCCGGCTTCTGGGGCAAGTTTCTGGTGATCAAGGCAAGCCTGCTCACTGAAGACTATCTGCTGGCAGCAACCGCATTATTTGTTGGTCTGATGACTATTTACTCAATGACCAAAATCTGGGCGGAAGCGTTCTGGAAACCGCTGCCGGAGAATGCAGCAGCCCCCATTACTCTGACGTGGAAGGAAAACTGCCTGTACATCACACCTATTGCGGTACTGGCGGTGATTACCGTTCTGATCGGCTTGATGGTCGAGCCCATTTATCAGCTGGCAGAAACCTCCGCAACCAACCTGCTCAACCCACAGCCTTATATTAATGCTGTGCTTGGCAGCGACAGCACTCCCTACGCAACCCAGCTATCCACACCTTCTTTATCAGCAGCACCTGCAGGAGGAATGCAACAATGAACTTGTTTTTATTAAACATTCTCCTGGCGTTTGGTTGGATGCTGCTGAACGGCAACTACGGCAGCACCGACTTTACCATTGGTTTTGTGGTTGGCTTTTTTGCTCTGCTACTGACGGAGCCGTTCCGAAACAAACCCAATTATGGGCGCAAGTTCTGGGCAGCCCTGAAACTGCTGGCGGTCTTCCTCTACAAACTGTTGACCAGTAGCCTGCAGGTAGTGTGGGATGTCATCACCCCGACTCACCTGAGTCATCCGGCCATCATCAACGTGCCACTGGAGGTAGAGTCTGACTTTGAGATTATGTTATTGGCCAATATCGTATCGCTGACGCCGGGATCACTGAGTCTGGACGTCAGTGAAGATCGTAAGTATCTGGTCATACATGCGATGTTCAGCCAGGATGAGCAGTCGGTGATTGACGACATTAAAGAAACATTGGAACGCCGTATTCTGGAGGTGACCCGTGACTGACATTATGGCTTTTGCGACGAACTTCGCCTTTGCCGGTTTGTTAGCCGGACTTGCCCTGGCATTCATCCGACTGTGCAAAGGCCCCTCACTGGCCGATCGTGTTATCGCCCTGGACCTGATCGCTTTTATCACCATTGGTTTTATTGGCGTCTTTACCATTTACAGCAACGCCACTGCATTTATGGATATAGCCATTACTCTGGCACTGGTTGCGTTTCTCAGTACGATTGCCTTTGCCCGCTTTATTATGCGCGTGCCACTGAGTCAGTCGGATGCAGACTCAGGCTCAAACTCAGGTTCAAAGCCAGGAGAAGAATTATGATGGAGTGGGTGGTCGCCAGCTGTTTAATCGTCGGGGTACTGTTCAGCTTTTTCTCTGCGCTGGGTATTTTACGAATGCCTGATGCCTATATACGCATGCATTCGTCTACTAAGGCGGGCACCATCGGGGTTGGCTTGATTATGGTGGCTGTTGCGCTGCACTTTCACGATACGTCCGTCATTTCACGGGCAGTCGGTATTATCGCATTCATTCTGATGACGGCCCCTGTCGCAGCACAACTGCTGGGTAAATCGCTGTTGATGAATAATTACAAGATGTGGCGTGGGCATCAGCAGGATTAATTCTTACTGTCTGCTGGCCTGCAACTGACAACGCTCCCATGGTCATCATGGGAGCGAGAAAACTTCCAGAAAAAGAAGCAGGAGCAAAGAAACCTGAAAGCAGGTTCTCTGCCCTGTAAACTCAAAACGCTGCCTGCTCTGCTCCCCGGATGATATTTACGTTCTTAAGAAACTGCTCCATCCCCTCCTGTTGGACCAAAACAGCAACGTCACTGGTCAGTCGACGACGCCAGTTCGGATATTCCTCACAAGTTCCCGGAACATTCACCGGCGTATCCAGCATCATGCAGTCTTCCAGCTGAATAACGGTGATCAGTGCATTGGAGCGGACCAGGTAATAATGCAGACGCTCCATCAGCTCGCGGGAAAAGGCCATGGTCTCCATCCGCTCAGGATCCATACCCGGCGGGAGTTCACCAATATCAGCCAGCGTGTTCAGCAGTGCCACCTTGGCAGCGTGACGCTCATTCTTTTCCCGCTCACAGCGCTCTTCATCATAAGTGCCCAGCTCACGCCAGAGGTCAAGGTCCAGACAGTTCCACCAGGCATTCAGCGTAGGAATGTCATGATTGGACATGCAGGCCAGCGTTCTGCCCGGATAATCCACTGGCGCGGTAAACCGATCCTCTTCCAGCTTCTCAAATAACCCTACGGTGTTGGAGTAGAATTTTGCTGGCGGCAGGCTTTCGGAAATTTCTTCCGGTACCGTGCCGAGGTCTTCACCAAACACCAGACTCTGATGGCGCTGACTCTCCAGTTTGATAATGCCCAGCAGGTCCTGAAGCGGATAACGAACGTAACACCCGAAGTCTGCGGTCTTGCCGTTCGGACACCACCACAGTCGCAGTAATCCCATCACATGGTCAATGCGCAATGCGCCACAGTGATCCATATTGGCGCGAACCATCTCAATAAATGGCTGGTAAGCGGATGCTTTCAGCGCTTCGGGATTAAATGGTGGTAAACCCCAGTTCTGTCCCTGCGGGGCAACACCATCAGGCGGCGCACCGACACTGGCATCCAGACAATAGAGTTCACGATCGGACCATACATCCGCCCCGCCACTGTCAACGCCAACCGCCAGATCACGATAGAGTCCAACCATCATACCGGACTGCTGTGCAGCCTGCTGGGCATCTTCCAGCTGACCATCGGCAACCCACTGAAGCCAGGTGTAAAAACGAACCCGCTCTTTATGCTCTTTGGCAAAGGCTTTGGTTTCTGAACTTTCCGGATTCTGCAGAGACTCTGGCCAATGGCGCCAGCCCCAGGCATGGGCATCCTGCTTAAGATGATGCTCAAAGAGCGCATCATAAAGCGCCTGACGATCCAGACTCTCACCCCGCGTTTTGCAGAATGCCTTGAACTGTTTACCCCGTCGGGTCTTTGCTTTCAACTCTCGACTGACAAAGGTGTCATAGAGCTTTTCCAGCACAGCCATCTTCAGCTCAGCCACCGCAGGATAGTTCACATGGGTTGCCGATCTGGCTTCGGACAGTTTGGCTTGAAATGCCTGATCATCCATCAATCGGCGAGCATCATCACTGAACTCAAACTCCGCAACCGCTTCTACATCGATATAAAGAGGGTTCAGGAAGCTCCGACTGGAAGGACTGTAAGGGCTGCAGTGCTGAGGTCCCGCAGGGTACAGTGCATGAATGGGGTTCAGTCCAACAATATGAGCGCCTTTTGCAGCCAGTGCCGTTACCGTTTCCTTAAGATCGGTAAAATCCCCCATCCCCCAGTTTCTTGCGGAACACAGCGTATAGAGCTGAATGGCCGATCCCCAGATTTTCTGGCCTTTGGCCAGTGCTTCCGGTTCATAGCAGGTTTCAGGAGCAATGATCAACGCGCAGGTTTCACCGCCTTCCAGCTTTTTATCGCCCTTCTTCTTTTTTACCGCCTGCAGTTGCAGCTGATGATAACCCTCTGGCAGACCATCAGGCAGCAGCGCATTGATCCTGACAACGGTTGTCCGCCCGAGTTTATTGCGGGCCACCTCTTTGTACTGCCCTTCTTTTCCAGAGAGCTCCAGCAGTCGCTGTTTGCCATTTTCCAGAGTCAGGTTCAGCTTGATCGTATCTTTCAGCTTACTGGCTGGTAAGTGCAGCTCCAGTTCAAAAGGACTGCCTTTGTGCAGCACAGCAACACCGGGCAAAACGGATTGCCAGCGCTGTTTTTCAACGTCTTCAATCTGCTGGTCAATCAATTGATCGGAACCCAGCTGAAGGCCCATGGCCTCAAGCATTGGAATCATTTTCTCAACGGGAACCTTAACCGGATTACCAGCCCAGTCGTTATACTCCCCACTCAGGCCATAGCATGCGGCCAGGCGCTCAATCCGTTGCATATCCACTGTTAAACTCTCTCCCTCTTCTTTTATAAACTCGTCGTATTCAGGTTCTTCAGAATGGTAAAGCCGACTGATTAAAAATCGGTGACACGGGTGCGGCGAAAAGCCAGGCCATCGGCATCAAAGAGATGACAGTTCTCTGCCGGCAGCTTCAGTGTCAGTACATCGCCTTCATGACGGGCCTTGGAGTCCTCAACCCGGACGGTCAGGCTTTCATGGATATCTGGATGGGCGAAATAAATAAACGACTCCGTACCGAGGCGCTCAAGCGCTGAAACCGTTCCCTCAATGGCATTACCCTGAGACTCAACCAGATGGATATCCTGAGGACGTATCCCCAAAACCACTTTATCGCCTGCTTTGCCGCTGACTGCATTAACGGCAACGGAGATTTCACTGCCGGAGTTCAGTCGCACCCGACTATACTCCTCACCACCTTCCAATAAAGTGCCATCAAAGAAGTTCATCTTGGGGGAGCCGATAAACCCGGCAACAAAAATATTTCTCGGGTGGTGATACAGCTCAAGAGGAGCACCCACCTGCTCCAGATTACTTTCTGCTCCTTCAGCCAGAGGGCTCAGCACCACCACCTTATCCGCCAGGGTCATCGCTTCTACCTGGTCATGGGTTACATAAATGGAAGTGGTTTTCAGACGGCGATGCAAACGGGCCAACTCCTGACGCATCTGCACCCGCAGAGAAACATCCAGGTTAGACAGCGGCTCATCAAACAGAAACACCCTTGGCTCCTGAACAATGGATCGGCCAATGGCTACACGCTGGCGCTGTCCACCAGACATCGCTTTTGGCTTACGATCCAACAGGGGCTCCAGCTGAAGAATCCTGGCCGCCTCATCGACTCGCTGGTCAACGGTCTTTTTGTCCGCTTTTGCCAGCTTAAGGCCAAAGGCCATGTTTTCCCGTACCGTCATATGGGGATAAAGCGCATAGGACTGAAATACCATGCCGACCTTACGCTCATTGGGCGGCATATCATTGACACGCTCATCACCAATAGAAAGGTCACCTTTAGTAATTTCTTCCAGGCCACAGATCATGCGCAACAGCGTGGACTTACCACAACCGGATGGCCCAACAAAGGCCACAAACTCACCATCCGCAATGGAGAGGTTCACGTTTTTCAGAACCCAGGATTTTCCCTGGTCATAACTTTTGCTGACATCGACCAGAAATACTTCAGCCATTCTTGTCACTCCCACCCAGCCAAACGACATTGGCTCAATGTATTAGTAATTGGTTACGGTGACCTGGGAGCCTGTCGGGCTTAACCGGCCGTAGCGAGAAAAAGTTCGGTTTGAGCCAGTTTTTATGCTGATTTGAGGCGAATAGTGGTTCTATTCAACGAAAAGCAGCATAAAAAATGGCCAAATCCAGCTTTTTCGCAGTAGGTCTGTGTTAAGTGCGACAGGCTCCTATGATCTGGAGCACCGTTTGAATTCTTATCCCTTAACGCCACCTGCCGTCAGACCGCCGACAATCCAGCGCTGGGATAACAGGAACACCAGGGTAATTGGCAGGCCAGACAGCACGGAGGCTGCGGCAAAGTCACCCCAGAGGTAATTCTGTGGATTCAGGTACTGACGCGAGCCAACCGCCAGGGTCAACTTATCCACATCCTGAAGGAGCACCGATGCCACCGGGTACTCCCCCACCGAGGCGATGAAAGCCAGAATAAAGACCACCGCCAGAATCGGAACAGACAACGGCAGCAGTACATAACGAAATGCCTGCCAGGGCGTGGCACCATCGATAGCGGCAGCCTCTTCCAGAGAACCATCGATGCTCTCGAAATACCCTTTAATCAGCCAGATATGCAGAGTGACACCACCCAGAGAGGCAATCACCACCGCACCATGGGTATCCAGCCCCAGCCAGGGCACATAGTTCCCAAGGGTGTTAAAGATGCTGTAGATCGCAACCAGGGCCAGTACCGCCGGGAACATCTGAAAGATCATCATGGCGGTCAGCATGTGTTCACGAAAACGGAAGCGGAAACGGGCAAATGCATAAGCACCGGTTGTGGATAACATCAGAATCAGCGTAGAAGAGATGACCGCAATCTTGATGGAGTTCCACAGCCAGGTAAGCACCGGAAATGGCGGTAATGAAATACTGCCGTCCGCATTGGTCCAGGGAATACCGAATGCGAGCGACCAGTGCTCAAGGGTTGGGTTTTCCGGGATTAAACTGCCCGTTGCAAAGTTACCCGTGCGGAAAGACACGGAAATGATCATCAGAAAGGGCAGCATGATCATCAGAATAAACAGGATCAGAAATATCCGGGTTGCCCAGACACGGTATTTCAGGTTTCTTGGTTGTACCATTGCCATAACCGCCCCCTTAACTCTCCTGTAGTTTCTTAGTGGCTCGCAGGTTGAGCCAGGAAATAACACCCACCATCAGGAAGATAATGGTGGCAATGGCGGATGCCAGGCCGAAGTCCTGTCCATATTGGCCAAAGGCAATCCGGTAGGTGTAACTGACCAGCAGATCCGTTGATCCCGCAGGTGTGGTTGCCCCAATCATGTCTGGACCACCACCGGTAAGCAGTTCGACCAGAACAAAGTTGTTAAAGTTGAAGGCAAAGCTGGCAATCAACAAAGACGTCAATGGTTTAATAATCATTGGCAGTGTGATGCGCATCAGGTTATCCACAGGGCCCGCACCATCAATCGCAGAGGCTTCATACAGATCATCTGGAATTGCCTTCAGCAGTCCCATGCAGAGAATCATCATGTAGGGATAACCCAGCCAGGTATTCACGATCAGCAGCATGGAGCGGGCAAGCCCTTCATCACTGAACCACTCTGGGCGAAGGCCAAACAGAGCATTCAGTACCATATTGATTTCACCAAAGTTCTGGTTGAACAATCCCCGGAAAATCAGAATGGAGATAAAGGCGGGTACGGCGTAAGGGAGAATCAGAAACAGTCGATAGACGCCATTGCCCTTCAATGGCTCCCACTGCATCAGACAGGCCATCAGCAGACCGACAGCGAGCGTGAAAACCACAGTCAGGGCAGAAAACGACACTGTCCAAACAAATATTTTAAGAAAAGGCTCCTGAACCCCTTCATCGGTGGTTACCCGAATAAAGTTGTCCCAGCCTGTGTAAACGGTAAAACCGGGAGAAAGACGCTCACCACGCTCATCGATATAAAAGCCAGTGGTATGATCCGGCGTCAGTACTGCACTACTGCGGCTGTCAATTAATGTGTCGTTATCTCCCGCCAGATAAACCGGTGCAATCGCTCCAAATGAACGCAAACCCGTCATGGCCAGACCGGTTCCATCGGGCAGTGTTATCTGAACTTTCTTCAATCCCTGCCGAAGCTTGATCAATTCTTTGATCGCCAGCTTATCGCCCACAGGCTGAGAAGAATCGTCAAGGGTAGTAACCTGAATAGCGTCCAACCCTTCGGCGCCCATCAGGTAAAAATCTTCCGTGGTGTAGGAATGCTTATTGTCACCTTTGCCCTGCAGGTTCAGCTGATAACTTTCTCCGTTCTGATAGAGGGAGAAGCCATAACTGCCACCGCCAGTTTCATAGGTTTTGGCAAGGTGAATCTCTTTAACCCGCTGCAGACTCAACAGGTTGGTAGAACTGTAATTGGTAAAGGCAATATTGACGGTATAAATCAGTGGGAAGACCACAAAAACCAGTACGCCAACCAGGGCAGGAAACACATAGCGATAACTGTACGCCTTACTGCTGAGAAAAACCCAGTTAGCCGTCGCCGTAATAATCAGCACCAGCAAAGCAAAGGCCATCTCTCCCTGGGCATACATCAGGGTCACGCCGTATAAAAGAAGCAGGTTAATGGCTGCTACCAGCGCCCATTTAAGGCCATTGCCGATTCGGTTGGTGCCGCTCCCCAGCACAACATCACTCATTGAACACTCCAGAAAGCACAATGGTCAAAAAAAGAGGCAGCCGGTTTATCCCAATGGAAAAACCGGCAAGTTGGCTCAATCAGAATTAATTAACGATGCGTGATGCTGCGTCATTCAATGCCGCATCAGCCACCTGGCGACCACTGGTGATATTGCGCAGCGCAGATTCCATGGCAGACCAGAACTTGCCCATTTCCGGAATGTTCGGCATCAGCAGACCGGCTTCAACGTTCGCCCAGGTAGCGGCAATACGTGGGTCCTTCTGCAGCTCAGCCATCAGTTCCCTGTTCGCCACCGCACCCAGTGGAACGTCAGCGTTCATGGTTTTCAGACCATCGATGCTGAGCAGATAGTTTTCCAGGAACTCGGCAGACAAAGCCTGATTCGGACTGGCGTTATTCAGAGCTGCGCCCCAGACGCCGACAAATGCACGGGATGGGCTGCCATCAATAGACGGCAGTGGAGCCACACCATAATTAATGCCACTCTTGTCCAGGTTGGACCAGGCCCATGGACCAGTGATCATCATGGCGACTTTGCCATTGTTAAAGGTGGACTCCATGACACCGTAATCCACACCGCGCGGCAGAACATCAGCGTCGATCATTTTGGTGATCATCTGAGCACCTTTCATGGCACCGTCGTTATTTACACCGGTCTTCTTGATGTTGTAACTGCCATTCTCATAGGCGAATGGGTAACCACCGTTGGCAGCCAGCATTGGCATGGTGAAATAAGGCTGGACCTGATCCCACATGATGGTTTTGATGTCTTTTTTCGCCAGCTTGTTATTCAACTCAAACATGGCTTCAAAAGAGGCTGGCGCTTCAGGAATGATATCCTTGTTATAAATCAGGCTGATGGACTCCATGGAAATGGGGTAACCATAGGTTTTGCCTTTAAAGCTCATGGCTTCCCAGCCTTTTTCTACGACATCCGCCTTAAACTCTGCCGATGGGCTGACTGGTGCCAGCAGACCACTGGCAGCCCACTCACCATAGCGGTCGTGAGCCCAGAGCATGATGTCAGGCCCAGCACCGGTAGAAGCTGCCTGCTGGAAGCGGTCAGTGATGTTCTGAGGAATCTCAACTTTCACCTTAATGCCGGTTTCTTCCTCGAAACGCTTGCCGACTTCACGAATACCGTTGTAAGCCTTATCACCCCCTACCCAGATAACCAGTTCGTCTTCACTGAAAGCCTGAACACTGCCGGCAAACAATGTGGATGCAGCCACAGCCGCCGCCAGAGTTTTTACGAAAATATTATTGGTTTTGCTCATTTCCCCACTCCCGGAACATCGGAGGACACAGTTAGTATTCGGTCGCTGATCTAATTGTTATGAATGTCAGGTTAACTCAGTGCCTGTTTCCTGAATCAATTAAGAAAAACTGATTATCAGAGGCACAACCTGACCATTCCTGTGGAACCGGGGAAAGTATTCATCGGCCACGTTTTTAAGATGATGATTTAAATCAATCTGTAAGCGTTTCCAGAAATTTTCTGTTAACTTTTCTTTAACAACGTTATTTAAAGAACAGGTTTTATTTGATGTGAATGTGATTGTTTGTTAAAGCAGCAAATAGCCATATTGATTATATGGCTATTGATTTATGAGGGCGGGTGGTTTTTCCAGCGGTAAGGCTGACATCAAGAGAGCGACCTTTCATCTCACCGCTTTTCATGGCATCAATTAAAAGTTCTGCAGCACTGTCTGCCAGGCCATCAATGTCCTGCCGAATAGACGACAGATCTATATTTCCGTATCCAACAATACCGTCATAGCCGATCACTGACAGGTCATCCGGTATCTTCAAGCCAAAATCACTGGCAGCTGAGCAGGCGCCGGTGGCCAGGGTATCCGCAAAACAGACAAAGCCATCCGCCTTAAGACCTGCATGGAAAAGCCGGGTCAGTGACCGGTAGGTGTCCAGTGCCGGTGTGCCTGCATCGTCACCAACGGCAATCGGTTCATAGACTGTCAAGCCATGTTGTCTGATTGCATCCAGATAACCGTGATAACGGAATCGCGATACCCGGTGTTTTTCATGCAGACAGATAAAATGAATATCACGGCAACCGGATTCGATCAGGTGCTGAGTGGCCAGATATCCACCCTGCTGATCATTCGATGAAACCCAGAGCCCGCTTTTTCTTGCCTCACCAATATCCAGAACAATAGAGGATGAATTGTGCATGACCTCATAGCGGGGATCAGACTCGTGCAGTCCGATCGTTATGTAGCCTGCAGACGTATCCTTTAATTTGCCATTCTTCAGGAACTGAGCCTGCCGTGCCCTGTAGCCCCGCTGCTGGAACGATGCTTGCAGAGACTCATAGACTTTCATGGCAAAGGGTGTATAGGTCCCCGCATCCTTGCCCAGTACGACGCCAATCGAGAACTGCTTCTGCCTATGCATCTGCCGCGCAACGTAGTTCGGCTGATAATTCAACTCACGAACCGCATCCATGACTTTCTGGCGCGTTTTCTCTGAAACGTACTTTTCACCATTCAGCGCCCGGCTGACACTGGCAATGGATAACCCTGCACAGGCTGCAACGTGATGAATGGTTACCTGAGGGTTCTGGGAAGACTCATCCTGCTCTGTCGACATACGGCTTTCCGACGAGACCTTACTGAAATCGGGGAGAAGAAAAAAATCACTGGCCATGTTATTGCATATATGGAGTTAAAAAAAGACCGCCCGGAGGCGGCCATAGCAACACGAGGGAGTTTCAGGAGATTTTCAGCCGATTATTACCACCAGGCTTCCATCTGGACACCGAAGGTAAAGCCGTCAGTATCGTTGGCAAATGCTTCACCACCGATCTGGCCTTTGGAATCATCATTCCAGTTGGCATAGGTGCCGAATACACGGATCTGAGGACGCGCCCAGTAGCCACGACCAGCAGACCACTGCTGGGCAACCGTCAGCTTAGTCAGCTTGGAGTCTTTCCAGTCACCGGCATCGGTTTTGAATGCATTATCAACCTGGTCATAACCCAGCTCTACAGCAGTGCTCATGATGTCATTCCAGAAATAAACTGGACGAACACCCAGGCTTATCCAGGTCTGATCAGGCTTGCCTGCTTCGTTGAAAGACAGGTTGTTGTAGCTGGCCAGGTACTGCATTTCGACGTTTTTACCCAGACCTACAACACCGTGATCCATGATGCGATAGAAGTCGTTACCATCGAGGTTATCGGAAGTCAGCGCAGAAACGCCCTGCCCATTTGAACCCAAACCATGGGCAGTCATGGCATCTGTCGCATACTGAACAACAAACTTGTTGAAACCACCAAAGAACTCACCCTGGGTGTGTTCAAGGGTCAGCATATATCCAGTGTCGTCCATATCAGACTCAGCAATTGGATCAATCACTGCAGACTGACCATTGCCTGCGTTATCAAAACCATTTGCCTTGAATCCACCCTCAAATGAGCCAGAAGGATTACCAAAGGCGTAGTCAACACCCACGGTTAACGAGCCATTTGGGTTAACAGCAATATTTTCCAGACGGAAATCCAGAATATTCTGATCAATGTCAAACTCCTGAGCGTCAGTACGATCCTGAGCATTTACCGCAGTCTTGTAATATTCAAATGAAGTACTGCTCTTCACCCAGGCAAAACTGAAGTCACCAAACCCAAGATCAATGCCTTCTACACCAGCGCCTGGTCCAGAAACGTTCCAGTAGTAGAAGTCGGACATATGAACGTCATGACGCTTGTAGAAGCGCTTACCCGCCCAGAGAGTAGCCTCTGGAGCAAAGCCCAATACACCTTTGCCCTTGACATTGAACTCACGAAATGCCGGATCAGTGCCTTCCCAGTCATTGGCCTGATCAACACTGAAAGCCATGTTGCTGTCCAGGTAAAAAGACTGTTCGCCGTTATTGAACAATTCAGAACCCAGCTTGATTTCGCCGTAGGTTTCGGTTTCGTTACCAAGACGGTATTTGGAACCCGCCCCCACTGCACCAAACGCTTCCTGGTCACCACCACCAGCGGAAGCACCAATACCGGAACGAACATAACCATGAAAATCAACAGTGGCTGCCATGGCGGAAGAGGCCATCAGTGCAGCAGCAATAGCACCGGCCAGCGGAAGACGCTTCAAGTTTGACATTGATTTACTACTCAGGTGTTTGTGTTTTTGTTAATCCGGTCAATCCTGCCCATCAGCTCCCCTAGCCGGGCAGAATGACCTGTTCTGGCAAAAGCAGACAGAGCTGTTAGCTAAATTGCTTCGCTGTGACTTGCTGTTTGCTTATGGGAAAAGAACTATAAGAAATCCGTTGTAAGAGAATTGTGATTTAAATCAATCTGTAAACGTTTACTGAAATCATCAGATCTTTTTATTTTTTTATTGATAAAAGATGAATGAATGTGACTCATATCAACATGTAAGCGTTTACAGACATTTAATAATTTATTTTTAACCCTGTTGTATTTAAAACAATCAACGTAAAATTCAACCCATTCATTCCGCTGTCATGAATCAGACAAAGTAGAAAACAGCAAATGATGAATAAAAAATGAAGAGTCGGGGGCGAAATACAGTGAAGTCTATCCTCTGGATAATACCGTTAACGCTACTGGGCGGCTGTACCGCTGCTAACAATGCTCACAAAACTGAGCAGACATCCTCTGCTATTGTGCAGCCAGCTATCATTCATGATTTTTCCGATGTCAGCTATCGGCTTCTGGATCTTTCCTCTGAAAAAAAGCTGTCCAGCGCCATTACTGCATCCATCCAGAAAATGAACCTGCCCGGTGGTACAACACCGGTTGTCGGGTATCAGTTACCAGAACAAACGCCATACTCCGTAGAGATAGCCAGTCTGGTCAACAGAAACATGAACAGTGGATCCCTCTTTTATCCGGAAGTGCTGGTGCTTGATAAGAACTATCAGACAGTGGATTGCCTGACGGCCGATGAGATGATCTACCAGCCGAGACAGTTCCTGAACCCGGAGAATGTCAGCACTACACTGCAGATCAATGCTGGTGACAAGGCCCGCTATCTGGTGGTTTACACCACCGATGAGCTGCGTCAGGACACAACCGTACTGTTCAATGAAGCCAAAGCCTATGCTGAAGCCAGAGGACAGGTAGCGCCACCCATACCAGATATTGAGGCAAAGCACGTCAGCCAGGGAGAGCTTCTGATCAGGCTCACCCCAATCACCTCGGATACCGTCAGGACACAACAGAGTATGGAGGTCGACAGTAAGCTGAGAATGGTGCCAACCATTGCCCATAAGGCCATCAAAAGTGACGGTAATGTGGAAGTCATGATTGATGAGGCCATTCTTCATATCCAGTCTGAGTTGGAAAAAGGCAACGTTGCTGGGGCCATGAAACTTCGTCAGGAGGCCATCACTACTGCCAGCCAGGCCGAGCAAACCTTTATCAATGCCTATGGCCGGGATAAAACCACCTTGAAACTGCCGGGTTCACCTGCCGATAACGCCAATGCGGCCGAAAAAGTGCGACATTATTTTAATTCCGGCATTATTTCCGCCCTTCAGTCCAATGACAGTAACCGGGCACTGCTTCTGGTTGATGAGGCCAAACGCTTCGCCAGTGAGATGGACAGGGCTTTTGAGTAAACAACGATAAGCCAGAGTAACGCCAGCCCAACGCTAACCTTATTAAATGATCTGGCGTTTCAACTAACAACAGAAATAACCACTGCCAGGGAACTTCTTTGTGAGTCAGAAAAAGAGCGAAACCCCACTAATGGATCACAACACATTCACTGTAGAACTGGAAAAACACCTGCGTCGTGAGCTGGGTACTACCCCAAAGCGCGCTACAGCCCACGACTGGTGGCAGGCACTGTCACTGACACTGCGAGACATCAATCTTGACCAGCTGCAGCAGAGCAGTCTGGATGAAAGCCAGCAGGATCGTCATGTCTGCTATCTCTCCATGGAATTCCTGATGGGACGCCTGCTGGGCGACGCCCTGATGAACCTTGGCCTTTATGAAACCGCAGCCACTCTGCTGCAATCCCACGGCGTACGCATTTCTGATGTGCTGGATCAGGAGCGGGACATGTCGCTGGGCAATGGTGGTCTGGGTCGTCTGGCCGCCTGCTTTATGGATTCTCTGGCCAACCAGAATATTCCAGCCACCGGTTACGGTATCAACTACCGTTATGGGCTGTTCCGTCAGGCCTTCGTGGATGGCTACCAGAAAGAAATGCCCGATGTCTGGCGTGAATTTGGCAGTCCATGGGAAACCTGCCGTCCATCAGAAACCGTAGAAATTGGCCTGTTCGGTCATATGGAAATGGATCGCGATGGTAATAATCGCTGGGTGCCTGGCAAAAAACTCTTCGGTGTGCCATGGGATATCACCATTCCATCCTTTGGAGGCCAATATGTAAACCGCCTGCGTCTCTGGGAAAGTCTGGTCGGTGCCTACCCGATTGATCTGGACAAGTATAATCAGGGTGAATACCTGGAAGCCTGCCGCAACCTGGTGGATGGCGATACCATTTCCGGCGTTCTCTACCCAGAAGACTCAACTCCACAGGGTAAGGATCTGCGACTGATTCAGCAGTACTTCTTCACAGCCTGCTCCCTGAAAGACATTATCCGCCAGCACAAACAGCGTGGGCTACCAATGGGCAGCCTGGCAAAACACTACGCCCTGCAATTGAACGACACGCACCCGGCCATAGCCATTCCTGAATTGATGCGCCTGCTGATGGACGAAGAGGGCATGGTCTGGAACCAGGCCTGGGCCATCACCCAGGAAATGTGTCACTACACCAACCACACCCTGCTGCCAGAAGCCCTGGAAAAATGGTCCGCGTCCCTGCTGGGCCGCATTCTCCCAAGACACCTGCAGATCATTGAGATGATCAACTATGTATTCCTGAATGGCGAAGCCAAGGAACAATGGGGAGACAATCTCGAGATCATCCAGAAAGTCAGTATCTTCGAAGAGCTGGACAATGGTGATCGCATGATCCGCATGGCCAACCTGTCTGTGATTGGCAGTCGCCGGGTCAATGGCGTTGCCGCGCTGCACAGCGGACTGGTAAAAGCCAACCTGTTCCCTGAGTTTGATACACTGTACCCCGGTAAGCTGGTAAACGTTACCAACGGTGTAACACCAAGGCGCTGGCTGGCTCACTGTAACCCGGGTCTGGCACGACTGCTGGATCGCAATATAGGCACTGATTGGCGTACTGATCTTGATCAGCTGGAAAAACTGACGCCTCTGGCTGAATCTCCAGACTTCCTGGATGCATTCGCCAACGTCCGTTTCAAAAACAAGGAACGGCTTGCTCGGTTGATTGAGAAAGAGTGCAAGGTCACCGTTAACCCGAATGCGCTGTTTGACGTTCAAATTAAACGACTGCACGAGTACAAGCGTCAGCAGTTAAACCTGTTGCACATCATCAGCCTGTATCACGAAATGCTGGATAACCCGGACGCAGACCATACCCCAAGGGTATTTGTCTTTGGTGCCAAGGCAGCACCCGGCTACGTACTGGCCAAGCAGATTATTCTGGCCATCAACAAAATCGCCCAGGTCATCAACAACGATCGTCGTTTGGATGACCGTCTGAAAGTGGTATTCCTGCCGGATTATCGCGTCAGTCTGGCGGAACAGATTATTCCTGCTGCTGACCTTTCCGAGCAGATATCCACCGCGGGCTTTGAAGCCTCCGGTACCGGAAATATGAAGCTGGGTCTGAATGGTGCGCTGACCATCGGAACCCTGGACGGTGCCAACGTGGAAATTGCCGAAGCGGTGGGTGATGACAATATCTTTATCTTCGGAAAAACCGTTGATGAGATTGCCGCGCTGCAACAGCAGGGTTACAACCCATACCATTACTATGAGAGCAATCCTGTACTGAAACGGGCCATTGACTCCCTGATGAATGGCTCCTTCTGCCAGCACAAACCCGACCTGCTGAAGCCCGTTGCTGAAGACCTGATGCATCGTGATCAGTTTATGGCGCTGGCTGACTTTGAGAGTTATCGAGAAGCTCAGCAGGAAGTGTCCGAAACCTTCCGTAAGCCGAGGCTCTGGTGGCGTAAGGCCGTTCTGAATACCGCCCGGCTGGGCCGGTTCTCCTCGGATAGGTCTATCGCAGACTATGCAGAGAAGGTTTGGAATAGTAAATAATAGGATGCTTGTGGCAGCTTACTGAGCAAAAAGCTGCCTCTTCACTGGGCACTGAAAAGTCAGCCTTTATAAGGACTGACTTTTCCCGCTACTATCCCATACTCTTTTTTAATCATTGCTTTTACCGCTTCGAAGTCACTGTCAGAAGGTCCAGCATAGATTCTGAATAGTTCACCATTTTCAGAGACAACGGTTTCAATAAACGATTCTATTCCCTGCTTCTGTAATTCGGCCTGAAGCGTTAAGGCATTTTTTGATCTTTTGAATGCAGCGACTTTCAATACCCACTGCGGTACGGCGTTATTCATACTTTTGGAGCCATCAACTATTTCAGTATCATCAATTGATGACACTACGCGCTCAATATCATTACTCACAACCGTTTCTACATTGTTACTGATAACGGGTTCTGACGATATACTGGCGACTGCTTGTGATAAATCGTCTGTCTTACCCTCCGAACGAGCGCTCAAAAGCACATCATCGGAAGCGATATCAGTGTCCTTCTGCAGCTCTGAATATGAATAGTATTGAGAGTCTGAAATATCTGCTGTATCACCGGATTCAACATCAGAAACTGTAAACGGCGAGTCTTCAGAAGAAGCAGAGCCAACGGGTAATACCAATCGCATTTTCTAAATCCTTAAGCTGCCGCCAACTATGCTTAGGCATCATTACCATGCATTATCTAGAACAGATGTCTCGTCGACCACAGCTACCCGAAGGTTTTAATGATGTTGATTTTC
>NZ_LUKQ02000379.1 GCF_001647025.1 Endozoicomonas atrinae | reverse complement strand
AGACTGTAGTGATAAACTCTTCAACGGGCATGACTGAAACCTTCTTTTTTGCTTTTTACTGCTTTTAATAGCAGAAAGCAGGTTCAGTCATGTCTCCTTATGCAAACCTAAAAGTCGCACATGGCGTTCTACTATGAAAAAATATAGAGTCCCGGTTTGATCAAACCGGGCAAGCATTTTAAAACCAACACTGACGAGCAGCCATCAGCCTTCACAGAATAACCAGCCCAAGCAATCAATTGACTCAGCTAACCGCGGTTAAATTCATCTAAAATGACGCAACTACCACCAATTCCCTCACCTTTAATCCACAATTGAGGAAATGACAATCAGCTAACGTAACTTGAGCTGATTTGTATAAGTTATTAGCCATGATAACACTACTGTCTAATTGTTCAGCTCTCTGACAACAATTTGAACTTTTCAAAAGTAATAAGATCAAAGCGGTTCAGAAACGCTTGCTACGGACTGAAAAATAGTATGAGTACGCCACCTGTTAATCCAGACTATATTCTCCCTCAATATCTACCTCCAGAGGGCATACACTCAAACCCACAGGGTAGCTTCACCAATAAAAAGGCTACGGCTACACCGCACGATGCTTCATTCTATAAGCTCAGAACACCTCCTGATGGCATGGAGTCTTCTCAAGAAGAAACCATCATGCAAAGAGTTATCAAGATTGGCTTTACACCAATAACAGAAAGGGAAGTAACAACACCCAGAGAAAGTCCAAGAGTAATATGTAAGCCAAACTTCCTCCCTAACGACACTACTAGCTATAATGCTTTCTCTATTTCACCTTCACTGCTTCACTCTTTTTCAAGCTCACTTTCCTCTGATGAAGAAGCCGCTGAGATACAACAGCAAACTACGACAATCACCATAAATTCACCCTATCCTGAAGATGCTCAGATGGACTCACTTGGCTCTATTGGTGAGGAAATAGCTAAGACCAAACAATCATGGATAGAGCCCCAGAGGCAAACTATGCCTACCACCAGACACCCCACCCCACACCCCAGACTTCTTCAGATTGACTCCACAAGCTCCAGTGACGAATCCAGCCCAGCAATATCAGAAGATGCACTGGAGTCAGGTATCAACAATTTACAGCTGTGAGACTGAAGGAAACATGAGATGAGACTAACTCATCCATGGATTACTCAAGAGTAATGAACACAAAGATTCAGTTTCTGAAAAAGCACTCAACTAATGCTCCAGAAGGGCGCCCTGCTGTGAAGACTTTTCTTTTGGAAACGGGTAGATATCAAAACAGTAAAGAGCCAATGTGACTGGCCTATAAAACAAACATTAGCTTGGCCTCAGGCCATATCCATAAAAAAAGGCTCTTCAATTTTGCAATTGAGGAGCCTTTAAATAACCCAGCCTTGGCAAAGGAAAAATATGTCAGGATAAACCCTGATCCTTAGCCATCTGCCTTTTCGGCAGAGCCAGCAGCCTCAGCAATCAATTGCTGCAGCTCACCGCTGTTAAACATATCAATAATGATGTCACTGCCGCCAATCAGCTCACCCTTAATCCACAGCTGAGGGAATGTCGGCCAGTTAGCATACTTGGGCAGATTGGCACGAATCTCCGGGTTCGCCAGAACATCAACAAAAGCGAACTGTTCGCCACAGGCCATCAACGCCTGAACAGCCTTGGAGGAAAAGCCACACTGCGGTAACTTCGGAGAGCCCTTCATGTACAGCAGGATAGCATGGGATTCAACCTGTTCTTTTATTTGCTCCATTACGTCCATGAGACGACCTCTTCTTCATTGGAATCATACAGCAGGACATTTTAAAGAAAATACCTGACTGTCACCATATGTTATTACATATATTCGAATAGATAAAAACAACCACCATACAATCAATCAGTTACAAAAGTAACCAAACCCAACGCTATCTTCGAATGGCATACACAAAGGCCTCAACAGACTGCCCTTTCAGCTTAACCATGGCAGGAACTCGCCTATATTCCCGCCCTTCAAAATCGTCTATGTGTGTCCAGTACTGAGCCAATACTCCAGATGATAAAACCCATCCTTTAACCTCGTCACCCTCATCTGAGGGCATAATGCCCGGATACCCCATTACAGCCTCCCACCCCCTATCCAGCAAAAAGCCCTTTAAGGTTGCGGGTTCCCACGTTCCTGAGACCTTCTCGAGCACATGGTGATTTTCCCGTCCAGGAGCCAGAGTCCCATAAACAAATAGACGCTGTATCATTTCCAAACCATCCTGTTAATTTTAAAAAAACAACCTTAGATGAGTCAGGTGATTTTGTTTTGATTTTCTGTTGACCCGTCTATTAGTGTAGGGCTGAGAATTGACCTCGTATTCACCAGGGGGGCCATATGCTTACGGTTACTCAATTGGCCAGAAAGTACGATATATCGCGCACTACGATTCTTTACTATGAGCGTGAAGGCCTGTTAATGCCTCACATTCGATCAGAGAATGGCTACCGATGGTATGGGCAGACTGAAATCAAACGCCTTGAAGCCATCATGGCTTACCGTGCTTTCGGGATTCCAGTCAGCAATATTGCGCCTCTCCTCAACCGTGAAGACGATAGGGAGCAGGAACGCATTCTGCGAGATCAACTGATGGCTCTTGAGCATGAGATCCAGAAATTGCGTCACCAGCAAAAGGCGATCGTACTGCTTCTCAAACAACCTTCATTACTGGAGCAAAACATGGTCAATAAAGATCGTTGGGTAGAGATTATGAAAGCGGCTGGATTCAGCGAAGATGATATGAAAAGCTGGCATCAGCATTTTGAAAAAATGGAGCCAGAGGCACACCAGGAATTCCTGGAGTCACTTAGTATTGATAAAGAGGAAATAGATAAGATCCGCGTCTGGTCGAGACAGCCTTAAACAAGATATCCCGGGAACTCTTACACGGAGTTCCCGGAATTATCACTTAACTACGGAGCGTCAGCGAACGCTGTCAATGCTGACCCTACCAGCTGATAGCCCAGCCATTCGCTTTTAGGTCTGGCACCAATGGACTCATAAAACTGGATGGCGGGCTCATTCCAGTCCAGCACGCTCCATTCAAAACGCCCACAGTTTTCAGAAACTGCTTGTTTTGCCAGATATTGCAACATCGCTTTGCCTGCACCAAAACCGCGATACTCCGGAGCAATATACAAGTCTTCCAGATAAAGACCTTTTTTACCCAACCAGGTTGAATAGTTATAGAAATAGACCGCAAAACCGACAGGCTTTCCATCCAGCTCACCGATAATGGCTTTTGCAGTGGCATTACCACCAAAAATCGATGCCTGAATATCAGAAACCGTGGCAATAACCTCATCTTCTGCTTTTTCAAACCGGGCAAGATCCTGGACAAACCCCAAGATCAATGCAGCATCATCTATAACAGCTTCTCTGATCACAACTGGTGACACAAAACCCTCCAACAAATATCAGTGTTGCCTGTAAAACACGCTAACGATATCCGGGATAGTGTATTAGTAAAAGAGAGGCTGCAACCAGAGAGTTCAAAAGCATACTCTCAGCTCCAATTCAGATGTATTAGGGATCAACACAAACTCAGCGCAATAGATAGAAAATTAAGGAGTAAGTCTGACAGCACGTTTGTTTCAAAGGATCAATAACTTTCAACGAGTGGAGAAACTGTTTGAAAGGCGGGAAAAATTATAACAAAGGCCATAGCTACTTGGCTGGCATAAATTCATGCTGATTATTTGAGAAGGCATCTTCGATATTTTTTCAATAACACCTTGAATCAACTGTCATTTAGGGAATGTAATTTAAATTGTGTAAACGCTTGTCGTTAATACTCCAAAATGGAGAATAACAATGAGCGTTGAAATCAACGAAAAACTGGTAGATCAAATAGCCAGTCAGATTAAAACTCAGGATGATC
>NZ_LUKQ02000378.1 GCF_001647025.1 Endozoicomonas atrinae | reverse complement strand
TTACTTCCTATCTCTAGTAGTCGTGGGGACAACTCAGAGTTAAGAAGTAGCATGGGTAGTTCATGGCAGGCGGAGCCAACCATTCATAACCACGTCCATAGGACGTGGGTTTTCACGATGCACTAAACCGGTACTTTTTCATACCGAAAGAAAAAGCACCGCTTCAGCCGCCATGTGTAAAGGCAACTCGCCCTGGTGGCTTTTGCCTTCACGAAAACCAGGAGAGCCTTTGATGAATGGGGCGATAGTGGCTCTGATTTTTGATTCATTAAAAATTTTTAATGACACTATAGAATGGGAAAGCTTTCCAGATGCCCCCCCCCCCAACCTACACCTCATAAAATAGGAAAGGTTCCCTTTATATATGGTTGCTTTATTAGACAGATCATGTAGTTATTTAAATAGTACCTCTATCCAAATAGCAATCACCAGACTGCAAGTAAAGGTAGCTTCAGTGTCATCAGGAAAGGTCTTATTAAAGCCTGCTACCGATTGGCCGCTTTACTATTTGTGAATATATCTTTTTTTTTTGCTTCTATTGGATTATTACGCCCAGAGGAAAAGAATGCCTCGAAGAATCAAAGATGGCATGGAGCCACATCATTTTCAGCCTCATCCACCAAAACAACCCAAGCCCAATAAAGGTTCCTTCGGAGGGCTGCCTGTGACTCCTGAAGTAGGGCAACCTTATGTGAACTCAAAAAAAGAAGAGGTAATAAAAGGAAATAAAACACCCCTTTTACAACGAAATGCTCACTCTAATGATGAGCATCAGCTTCAAATGGCAGCGCCTATTACTTTTAAAGGTGCCTCTATCGATAAAGAGTACAATTACCCCATCGTACCTGAAAAAGATTTATACAAAGTCCGTAAGTTAGGTGAGGGAGCTTTTGGCTCTGTAGATCTTGTAGTGCACAGACATACTAATCAACATCTTGCCCTCAAAATGGTAGGTGATGATGCTGAGCGGAGAATAGAGTGTGCAAAGTTAATAAAGATTCAGCGTGCAGTGGCAAGAGCTGGTGGAAACACAGAGAATATTGTGAACCTTATCTCCCTGAGTCGAGGAAGATCAGATAAAAAATATGCCCTTTTGGAGTATGGAGGTTTAGATATACTGAATTCAATAGAAAAAGATGGTCTTTTCAAGGATGAAGAGCTAAAAAGAACTTTTTTTCAGGCTGTCAAAGGGATTAGCACCCTATTTCAAGCTGGTTATCAGCATCATGATATCAAACCTGAAAATATTCTTATCAACGGCAAAGGCATTGTGAAAATATGCGATTTTGGGCTTGCAGAAAAAATGGCCGGAAATATTCAAACTGGTAACGGAACACCAGACTATATGCCTCTAGAAAAAGTATATGAATTGAACAATTATCATAATGACAGAGCAGACTCTTGGTCCTTAGGCTGTACGTTCGCTGAAATGCGTCTAGGTTACCCTGTAATGCAAGTCAGTGATGCAATGTTGAAAGGTCAAATGCTTCTTCATGAAGCTGTAAAAGAAATAAAAACAATGAGAGAAAAAGCATACCAACAGCTTCTACAACAGGAAGGAGAACAGGCCGCCGAGTTATTTGCTGCATTAACAAAAATAAACCCGAAATACCGTCTATCCCCCACCGAAGCACTGGAGCATCCTTACTTTGATTCTTGCTACTCTTGATACCTTCACGTTATTCAATGATGGGGACTTCTGTCGTAAAAAAAAATAGGATAATAAACCTTACCAGTTCATATTAGCCTGCAATATGAGATTAAAGTCTTCGATAACAATCTTATTAAACTTCCCCCGATTACCCTAAAACCACGGCATTATCTAGTGATATCAGAATCTTTTAAGCTTTGGCATTAAAAATTAATCAACAATAGATACATAAAATCGATAAAACAAAGCTATCTTATTAAAAAGATAATAAGATCCCCCCCTTACCAACCAACAATGACCTGGCCAAAAGCAATATCAACTCAGTGGTGGTGAGAAGATATTTTTTAATTGAATCATTGCTTTTATTCCATAACGCAATTTCTGAACCTGCTCGAATCACCCTTACATTACAGAAAATCAAAATCAACAAAGAAAGCAGACTCACATTGTTAATTAAAAGCGTTTAAAACCATTAAACACTAACAATGGCTAACAACCACCAATAGAAAGGAAATAACGTTTTTTTTGACAGTGAAGCTTATCAGCGGAATTCACTGTCAAATAAAATAGGTTATTTCCCGCCCTAATGAAGAACAGAAAAAGAGTGAAATAATCATTTGTTTTTTGCAGATAAATGCGATGAAAGCCCTGTTTTAGCAACCTGCTAAAACAGGGCTTTCATCGCTGGACTCTTCCAGTTGTTTCCTGATGGCGTGACCATTAACCAGACGACGCTTGCCGATTTTAACCGTGGGAATAAATCCTCGATCAATCCAGCCTCGACGGTTCTTTTTGTGACACCAACAGATTCAGAAAACATATTAATAGTAAAAAAACAAGCAGATATTCTCAGCCATCTTTCATCCATTTTTTATTATGATTAGTGGAACAGAGAAATGACTTCCCTGTAAATTCGAAACCATATAGTTTTGGAATCAACGCTGACAATATCCTCGGTGATTTTTTTACTCATTTAATTCAGAAATAGAATCCAAAGCGCTTACAACCGGTTAGTTTTTATTTTCTGTTTATAAAAAATCACGGTTTAGAATCAAAATAACAATTCAGGGCATTGAATAGTGAGCATTCGAAAAGATCATAAAACCGGAAAATGGAAAGTTGACCTGCAATTGAAGCGAGGTGCAAAACGGTATCGGCGCACTTACGACACCAAGGCCGAATGCAACCAGTTCGTCGACTTCATCAAGGGACAGACGCAACTCAAGAATAAGGAGTTTATCGAGAAGGAGGATAAACGCCTGTTATCCGAGATCATCGATATCTGGTATCAGGGCAGAGGTCAGGAACTGGCAGACGGTGAGCGTACCAGGAATGTGCTGGACAGCATGGTTCAGGTTATTGGTGATATTCAGGCTCGACGGATGACGGTTTCCCGCTTCAATGATTACAAGGCGATCAAGCGCATTAACAAGATGGGCAAGGCCGACAACCAGCGGACTGTATCCGACAAGACCCTGAACAACCATTTGGGCTACCTGAGAGCCGTGTATAACTACCTCATCGAGATTGATGAGACCCACTACCAAAACCCATTGGAGAAGGCCAAGAAGATCAAGCTTCAGGAACGAGAGCTGGCCTACCTCACCAAGCGGCAGATCAACACGCTGCTAACGGAAATCAAGGCAAGCTGTAACAACCCTCATGTTCTGCTGATTACCAAGCTCTGCCTTGCGACAGGTGCTCGCTGGGGAGAGGTTGAAAGCCGCACTATGACCCACCTGCAAAACGGCTGTATGGTCTATTCGCAGACAAAGGGTAAGAAGGTTCGCAGCATCCCCATCAATAAGAAACTCTATCGTGAAGTGGAAGCCCATTTCGACCGTTACGGTGGATTCACCTCTTCCCTGTGCAGTTTTGACCGAGCCTTGAAACGCTCCAATATACGCTTACCCAGAGGCCAGAGCAGTCATGTATTACGCCATACCTTTGCCAGTCACTTTATGATGAATGGCGGCAATATCATTGTACTGCAACGGATACTGGGACACGCCGATATTTCCATGACCATGCGCTACGCCAAATTTGATCCGAACCATTTTCAGGAGGCGATCAATTTGAATCCGTTATCCGATATGGAAGATGACACGGAAGAGGTTTTGGAAGAAACAGAGGAACTGTTGTCATCACCGGCGTAAAAAGTCCTCAAAACACCAGTCCAAAATGACCTGTCGTTAAGTATAGCTTTTTGGGGTGGTCTGCAAGTCTGATAGTTCCAGAAAGTTAAATATTTTACTAAGCTGACTCT
>NZ_LUKQ02000377.1 GCF_001647025.1 Endozoicomonas atrinae | reverse complement strand
ATCAGAACCTGATGCACAGAGTTTTTGAGAAGTTAGGCTTGGCAATGAATGACGAAAAAGTCATGAATACTTATGAGGAGCTAAGTAGCTATGGTGCTATCGCTGCATAATAGTGTCCGGAGTATTGATAAATGACGGATATATAAAATTGGGAGCATTTAATAAAAACTTATATGAATAAGTCCGCATAAGTGAGGGAGCAATAGTACCAAAAGAATTTGACTCAAAGTGAGAGTAAAAGTACGGTAAAAGCACATGCTGGGAAATTACTCGGTCACTCAACCATTCCCAGCTTGAATCCTTCTCAAAGAACCCGCACGGACGCGGGTTTTTTTATGTCCAGGGATGGACGGTACCCTGAAAATGCATGGAGCAATTTTCAGGGTATGCCGGTTATCAAATCACTTCCCAAGCTACACCACTAAAAAAAAGGGACACCATGTACCGCTTTTCCGCTTCGTCCAAACGGCATCTGGCCAGTTGCGATGAACGGCTTCAGCGTGTCTTCAACAAAGTGATCCGGCACTACGACTGCACCATCATCTGTGGCCATCGGGGCAAGGCAGCCCAGACGCTGGCCTATGAGGGCGGCAAGTCCCAAGTACAGTGGCCCAACAGCAAGCACAACAGTCTGCCCAGCAGGGCGGTGGATGTGATGCCCTTTCCGCTGGACTGGTTCGACTACCAGCGAGCTGCCCACTTTGCCGGGTATGTGCTCGGCATTGCCGAGGGCATGGGTATCAAACTGCGCTGGGGCGGTGACTGGGACAGGGACGGCGAAATGACCGACCACCAATTCATTGATTACCCACATTTCGAGCTGATGGATGATTAACCTTAACCCTATGGCAGGGATCGCCAAGGCGTTGATGGGGGGACTCGACAGTCTGTTTACCTCCGATGAGGAACGGGCTAAGGCAGAGCTCTCGCTCAATCAACAATTACAACAGCCTCACATATTGCAGGCACTGGCCAACATCGAGGAAGCAAAGCACCCCAGTGTGTTTGTCTCCGGCTGGCGGCCTGCCCTTGGGTGGTTGTGTGTTTTCATTTTGGCGTGGACGTGGATTGTCCGTGACCTGATCATCATCGGGCTGAATCTGGCGGATCGCGCCGACATTGCCAGCCAGTTGCCTGCGGCTGACACCAGTACGGTGATTACTTTGTTGCTTTGCCTATTGGGATTGGGGGGAGCGCGAACGGTGGAGAAACTGAAGGGCGTTGCCCGGAGGTAGCCATGGCCGACGAAGATCGCTTTAACCGGATTGAAGAAAAGCTCGATGGGATCACCCAGATACTCCAGACGCTGGCCAAGCACGACGAGCGAATGGTCAACCTGGCACTGCGGGAGCAACGCAGCGAGGAACGGCTGGACACCATCGAGAAGGCCGTGCAGAAAAACTCCGTGATCACCTCGGTGGCGCAGTGGGTGGCGATGACCGTCACTGCTGGTCTGATCGCCTACGCATTCAGGCACCTTATTTAGTCATGGCATTTCCCAGTAAATACAAACCAGCCATGTGTCAGCAGGTGAAAGACCTGATGGCCGAAGGCATGAGTCGCAAGGCCACTGCCGTGGAACTCGGCATCAGCTACAAGACGTTCCTGTCCTACATCGACAGGCATGAAGACTTTGCCGCTGCCGTGGAGCAGGGGGATGTGCTGGCTGAAGCCTGGTGGGAAGACAAGTACATCAGGGGCGCACTGGGTCAGGCCGAGGTGCAGCCTGCCATGATGATCATGTACATGAAGAACCGGTTCAAGTGGCGGGACAAGCTGGAGCAGACCGTCATCAAGGACGAACTGGAAACGGTGGACGAATGGCTGGCAGCAAGGGACAGCGAAGCCGACAGCGAAGACGAGGACTGACCGGCAGAGAGAAGCTGCTGTTTGATTTCCGATACTTTGCCAGCCTCTGCCTGAAGATCAGAACCAAGTCGGCCAAAGTGGTTCCCCTGAAACTGAACGCAGCCCAGAAGTACCTGCACAAACGGATCAACCAGCAGCTCAAGCGCACCGGCAAGGTTCGGATCGTGGTGCTGAAAGGTCGGCAACAGGGATGCAGCACGTACACCGAAGCCCGGTTTTACTGGAAGGTTAGCAACCAGAAAGGACTGCGAGCCTATATCCTGACCCACGAAGCGGACGCCACGGCCAACCTGTTCGATATGGTGCTGCGCTACCACGAAAACCTGCCTGCCTTTGCCCAGAAGACACTGAGTAACAAGAGTGCCAAGCAGATGGACTTTATCCATGACTCCGGTTATCGGGTGGGTACTGCAGGCAACCGGGGTGCGGGGCGGTCCAGTACTGCCCAACTATTCCACGGCTCAGAGGTGGCTTTCTGGCCCAGCGCGGACGAACACCTGGCCGGTGTGTTACAGGCGGTGCCCAATGAAGACGACACTGAAGTCATCCTTGAAAGCACTGCTAACGGGGTTGGTGGTGTTTTTTATGATTACGTTATGGACGCTGCTGCTGGCCGTGGCGATTTTGAACTGGTGTTTATCCCGTGGTTTTGGCAAGAGGAATACCAGGCAAAAGTTCCGGCAGGCTTCACGCCCGATGATGACGAAAGATTTCTGAAGCAGACCTACCATCTGAGCGATGAACAGCTCCAGTGGCGCAGGCAGAAGATTTACGAGCTGAAGTCAGAAGACAAGTTCAAACAGGAATACCCCTGCAATGTGGAGGAAGCGTTCCTGTTCTCCGGCAGGCCGGTGTTTGATCCCAAGCACACCGAGTCGGCCAAGGTCGAGTGTTACGCCCCGAAGCAGTCCATCGAGCTGACCATCAACGGCGTGAACCGTAACAAGACGGGACTGCTGCAAGTCTGGGAGTTCCCGAAGACCGGCACCCAGTACGTGATCGGCTGCGATGTGGCGGAAGGGTTGGCACCGGTCAATGACCAGCACAAGCACGGTGATTACTCAACCATCGACGTGTGTGACCGTGACGGCTATCAGGTGGCGCACTGGCATGGGCATGTAGCACCGGACGATCTGGGCAAGATGCTGGACAAGCTGGGCCGGTTCTACAACGGCGCTTTGATCGGCGTGGAGCGCAACAACCACGGCCTGACCACTGTCACCAAGCTGAAAGACCTGAAGTACCCCAATCTGTACATGGAAACCACCGTTGACCAGCGAAGCCAGAAGCGCACCAAACGACTCGGCTGGCAGACCACCACGAAATCCAAGCCCCTGATGATCGACCACCTGGCAGCACTGCTGCGGGATGGCGAGTCGGGTATCTGCAACAAGGACACCATTGCCGAGTGCCAGACCTACGTCATTGAAGACAACGGGGCGACCAATGCGCAGGAAGGCTGCTTCGATGACCGGGTGATCAGTTACGCGATTGCCCAGCAGATGGTGCTGAAGCTGCCACGGCAGAAGATCAACATTAACGAGCTGAAGTATCGGGCTCCCGGCAAGTCGGCTTACTGATGGAACACAGAATCATACTTTTCACCCAGCGGGTGGTGGGGGACTACCCCGCCATCATGGCTGGCCATCGCCTTGAATGGCAGCGACGCAGAGGCAAGAAGGTCAGGTAATGGAACACGGACTGGTGATGGTCGCTACCCCGGACGAGGTGACTCAGGACGAGCTGGATGCGGCTCTGGACAATGAGCGTCGTGAGCAGGCCGTGCGGGATGCCTTTGCCGCTGACCTGCAAAGCCGCTGGCAGGGATACCGGGAAGCCCGGCGGGAAGTGGAAGACGAGTGGCTGGAAGCACTCCGGGCAGTAAAGGGTGAGTACGGTCCCGAGCAGGAAAAGGTGATGGAAGAACAGCAGGCGTTAAGCCGGGTGTTTATCAAGATCACCGCCACCAAGGTCAATGCCGCTTATTCTCGACTGGTGGATCTGCTGTTTCAAAACGTGGACAGTTTCTGGGATATTGTGCCCAGCCCAATGG
>NZ_LUKQ02000376.1 GCF_001647025.1 Endozoicomonas atrinae | reverse complement strand
GAAAATCAACATCATTAAAACCTTCGGGTAGCTGTGGTCGACGAGACATCTGTTCTAGATAATGCATGGTAATGATGCCTAAGCATAGTTGGCGGCAGCTTAAGGATTTAGAAAATGCGATTGGTATGATGAATAGCATGTCAGAGGGAGAGATCAAATCAGATTTACAGATACCCTACAGAAGTCAGGAAAACCGGGCAGTATAGCCGACACTGTTTTGCACCGTTGATACTGAAGTCAGGAGTCAGAATGCTTCTGTAAAGCGTTATATAGTGCCTCCAGCCCCATGACATCAAGCAGTTTGCACAACTCGATAATTTTTTCGGGAATACTGCCAAAACCCGGTTTCATAGACCATCCTTCCGCTTTTTCTTCAAGTGTCTTCAGGTCACCTATATCAAGTGAGAGCTTCAACGCAGTCATCATTTCTTTCTTGCATACATCGGAGAGAAGCAAATCAGAAGACAAACCGTTATCGTTTTCCAAATGGTTATAAATACAATGAAACAACTCATCGAAGCGCACTGGTTTTGCAATAAAACCACAAAACCCTGAGTCAGCAATTTTCATCCTGGTCTGCTCTGATACACTGGCAGAAACTGCCATAATCTTTATCGTTCGTTGCCTACTGATACTGTGAATCGCCCGGGCAGTATCAAAGCCATCCAGATCGGGCATCCTAAGATCCATCAAAATAAGGTCGTAGCGAGTGGTTCTGCATCTTTCTACTGCTTCAAGCCCTCCCTCTGCAGAGTCAACATGAAAAGATTTAGACTTAAGTGCTTTTACCAACATATCCCTATTATTAGCGCTATCATCAACTACCAGAATTTGACGCTTATTAAAGAGTTCTGGTTTTATATCAGATCCTGGGTCTCCATAGGACGAGTCTGCCAAAACCTTTCTGCTTTCCACATGGCATATCTGATATGGAATACTGAAATAGAAACGACTTCCTTTTCCAGGCTCACTCTCAACCTCAAGTTCCCCCCCCATTGCTTCCACCAGACGATAACTGATAGACAACCCCAAACCAGCACCTCCACACTCCTGCCCTTTCTTTAACTGAGTAAATGGCTGGAACAGCTGCGCCAAATCTGATGATAAAATACCCACACCACTATCAAGCACTTCAAATTGAAGCTTTTCAGCATGTATAAAAACCTTTAAATAGACACTTCCGGAGTCAGTAAACTTTACAGCATTCCCAATCAAGTTGATCAACACCTGGCGAAGCTTGATGTTATCCCCAACTATCTCCAACTGCACATGAGGATGAATATCAAAAAGCAAATCCAGACCTTTGACTTTCGCACTTTCACGAAAATTGGCAAACACCATATCCAGGGTCACCTTGAGATTAAAAGGGACCATCTGACTTCTAACAGCACCACTTTCAATCTTGGTAATATCCAGAATGTCATTAATCATCGTCAAAAGATGTAACCCACAGGCTTCAAGGGATGACAGGCTTTCTCTGTATTTCTCAGGAATATCACTATCCGATAACAGCAGCTGCGCATAACCAAGGACACCATTAAGAGGGGTTCTCAGTTCATGGCTGATATGCGACAGGAATAATGATTTTGCCTGGCTCGCCTTTTCTGCAGTTTCTTTAGCCTTCAGTAACTCGCCTTCGATCTGCTTTCTTTGTGTGATATCACGAAAGACAATGGATATCAGCAAGCCATCAGCTGTTGTCAGAACATTACTGGATATCTCAACTGGAAACCCATGACCATACTTATCAACTCCACGGGAGAGCTTCGCATCCAGACAATGACTCCCAATATCCTCTGAGTCCAGCTTCCTCAGAAGCACCAGGTCTGACCGGCACTCAGGATCAATTAACAGTGCTAGAGGAAGCCCCAGCAAATCACACTCACGATAGCAGAAAAGGTCTTCAACCCTCGGATTCACAAGATTGATAACACCAGCAATATCGGTGATGACAATTGCATCTGGAGAACCTGCGATCAGAGCCTTGAATTTTTCCGTATCACGGACAAGGTGGGTAATATCATTCCCCATACACTCAATGCTGTCGACGTATTGGCCTGCGTTCTTCTGGGCAAGAGAGCTTTTATTAGAGTGTCCCGCACAACTCACTTCAATACAGCGAATGGAACCGTTTTTATGAGAAACCTCCAGTTCAAATGTTTCATGCCAAACACCCTTTGGCAATTGCTTCAGAACACCTCGAAACGTATCGTTAATTACTGAACCTGTTAAATAGCCCTGTATGTTTCCAGAGAATTCCTCTACGGTGAACCCCAGAACTGAAGCAATTGATGGGCTTACGTAGGTAATATCACCTGAGCTGGCCAGATGAAAATAGAAATACCCTCCTCTTAACTGCTGGACAAGGCTGGCCATATTTTGAGCTCTTGCTTTTTGCAACGCTTCTTCTCTGTTTAAAAGCCTCTCCTTTAACCTGATAAAGCTTCTGCTCAGACTAACAGCCTCGTCCTTTGAATCCTGGACGTTTTCACTTGAGTCACTTGGTAAAAAACCGAACGTATTCATTTGACGTTTTAATTCGTTCAGAGGGCGCGTAATCCTGCCTGATACCCCCCATAAACATATAATTGATAAAATCATAGCCAGACCAATCAGGCTTGCGCTCAGAAAGGCCTGTTTATAGACTGGCTTCATGATATCAATTTCCAGTATGCTGTAACTGAGAAACCAGCCGGTGGACTTAACAGGAACCGCAGCCGACCACTTATAACTCCCTCTGGCAAGAATACGAACACTGACGAGCCGTTCCTCCTCAACGACATTACGCAAAACATCTTTCATAAAGCCGCAAGGCTCATCAGCCTCTGAAGGCTTAATAGGGCTATAAAGTAAATGCTTGAACGAGCTGCCGCTCTCTGAAGGAAAATAAAGCTCACCACTACCCTCACAAGGGCCTCGCTTTGAGAATTTTTCAATGGTTCTATACTTCAGTAGCGATATACCATTGGCATAAACAATATTGCCGGCGGGGTCTGCGATAATCAGGCGAACCCTAAAATCAAGATTTATGGGAAGACTTACCAGTTTAGTAGCATCAAGATCAAGCCTTAGAAAGCGGGTTCTATGACTATCATCAGACACTCTGACAAGAAAGCTGGTATAAAAAACAGATCCTGTTAATTCAGTATTAACATACCATCCATATTCTGAATCATTTTTTATTGAGAAATAGACCTGATCAGGAATAGAGTACTCTGGTTCTTGACCGCTGGAAACAAACTTTTTATCCACCCAATCAAAATAGACATACTCTTTGCTTTTTATCGCCCCCCCACCTTTTTTTTCAAACTCAACAATCGATACTGAATGTACATAGGGCATATCTTTGAATATTGAAACAACTTTTAAGGAAAGATCATGATAAGAATAATCACTAACGGATAAAGATAGAGCCCGGCCAGCCAAAATAACTTTACTAACGCTCGTATCTACGATTGCTGCATATCGCAATGTTTCATTAAGATGCCTTCTCCCGATTTCTTCAGAGGCCGTACGAAATGTAAAATACAAAAAAACAAAAGTAATTATACAATAAAAAAATATAGCAGGGAGTAAGTTAAATAGCGTAATCTTCTGACGGATAGATGTGGCCATAAAACCAAATTATTTCCATAAATAGATTAAACAGAGTGACGTCACATTTATCAGAACATTACTACCAAACATCATAATCAATACTATTGGTCTCTGAGCCTGTAAATAATTCTGTGTAAACGCCACCAAAACTATTACTCCTTGAACCGGTCAGGAAACATAATTTCAAACCGGTTCATGGCTGCTTTCCAGTTCCTGATCGGCATGGTCCATTTCTCGGAAGCTTTTTCCATGGCCAGATAGATTACCTTCATGACTGACTCATCAGTCCGAAAAATCTTCCGGTTCTTGATCGCCTTACGAATGACGC
>NZ_LUKQ02000375.1 GCF_001647025.1 Endozoicomonas atrinae | reverse complement strand
GAAAATCAACATCATTAAAACCTTCGGGTAGCTGTGGTCGACGAGACATCTGTTCTAGATAATGCATGGTAATGATGCCTAAGCATAGTTGGCGGCAGCTTAAGGATTTAGAAAATGCGATTGGTATTAGCCACTTATCCACAGGGTGGATTTACCAGCGCCACCATCGAAGCAGCCGCCACCATCGGCCCGGGTTTTAAAGTAGACGCCGTGGCCTTTCGCACACCGGGCTCGCCGGTTCGATTGGGCAGCTTGCAGCTAACGGCAGTGCGAGTGGATAACGGCGACATCATCACCGCCAGCGCCGACTTTAACGGCGAGATTAACACCAGCGAAGTGCAGGGGAAGATCGACACCACCACCGGCTGGTGTGAAATTCAATTTACCGACGGCGGCTCTCCTGAAAAGAAGCCAATCTTCGTCATACCACAGAGCATCCGGTATAACTGCATTGTGGAAACCAGCCTGCCGCTGGACGCTGAACTGATCGGGCTAGACCCGGTGCGTTTGCCACCAGACGGCAAGGTGCCCATCTTCAGGGCAGGCGACATCGTGGTCATCAGCCACGCCAACAGCACCGATGCCGCTACCCCTACCGCAGGCCAGGTGATCAACCTGAGCCGTGACCATCAGGCCGACATTGTTGTGGAAGACAGCACCGGGGCTCTATTGAAAGCGGATCAGTACACCACCGACCGGGAAGCAGGAACCGTCACCTTTGCTGACCCACTGAGCCTGATCGACGACCAGAGCAACCCACTGACCGCCCCCTTTACCATTAAAGACCGGGTAGAGCACATGAGCGTCCTCAGTGACGTTCAGATCAACGGCGACCTTTCTATTATTTCGCCTGTCCCTTGGGATTTACCCGCAACCGAAACCACAGTAAGCAGTGCGGTCGTGTATGGCGATCTTCAGGCCAGAGTGAAAAACTTTTTCAGCCAGAAGGTATGGGATAACGGCGACCCGAACTGGACAGACAACCGGATCGGTGACCAGACCACCGCCCAATACAACACCATCAACTATCCAGTGGAAACCACCAATAAGGGAGCCATTTATGGCAAGTGGGCGGTGATCTTTACCAGCAGCACTGTCTTTCAGATTGTTGAGGAAAAGCTCGGGATCATAGCAACCGGCAGCACAGCAGCCGATACCGCACCCATTAACCCGGAAACCGGCGTGCCTTATTTTACATTGAAAGCCGATGGTTGGGGCAGCGGTTGGGCAACGGGTAACGCTATTCGCTTCAATACCGATGGATGCCTTGCGCCGGTTTGGATTTGCAGGACGGTGCTTTCAGGGCAGGGAACGGAAACTAACGACGATTTTACATTACAGATTCGGGGGGATGCTGACTGATGGCCGTTACATTTTACTCATCGGAAGATGCAGGAGCACCGCAATTAACAGCAGTGAATACTTCGTATCCATACATGAGCAATATCGTGGATATTATCGACGCTATTCTTGTTACGGGTTATGGCTCTAAAGCCGGTTTAGGCTGGAAAAGAATCTTTGCCTCAGAAACCAATAACAGGAAGGTTTACGAAAATAATTCAGCGCATACTGACAACATGTTTTTGGTAGTGCAACAAGCCATAAGCAGACAATATGGCCTACAGCTTCAAGCGGCTGATACCGTTGAATCGGTGGATTCATATTCAGGTTACAGTAATTACGTTACCACTTATGCTTCCTATCACATTGACCTGAAATGGATGGCTGTTGGGGATGAAAGAACGTTTATCTTCGTGTTTTATCCTGAAAGAGTTAATACCACACATTCAAGTAGCTGGGATAATTATTGTCCTGTTGCAATTTATGCGGGTGATTTCGATACTCCATCAGCAAATTATCCGAAATCTTGGGGGATATTAGGACCCGGAATGTTAAATGGTGTGATGGATGCTGATTTTTCCATGAACACATCTTATTGTACGGGTACATTTATGCTTCATTTGCTAACAGATAACAATAATTCAGGATCACTAAAAAGACCAGTGACCCAAGTACCCGGCGAAGAATGGTCAGAGGCAGACGTACCTTGTTTTGTGACTGCGCTCGGCTGTGATGTTCAAGACTCCAGAGATCACAATAAACCAATAAACTCGATAACTGAGTTTACAGAAAAAGTTGCCCTTCGTTCGTCGTATTCAATGTTTTTAAATGCCACCATTCATTTTAAGCTGCGGGGCGTATATAACTTTATGCCTTTTCTATCTCATGGAGAAACCAGTTCTATACCCAATTTCTTGAAACCTATAACCATTGAAGGCATAAGCTATTTTGGACTAGCGAGAGATAGAAATTATATTGATGATTACTATCAGCCAATGACTGTTTTCATCCAGACTTCAGGTGACTGGTAGCAATGATTCTTGAAAGCGAAAATTACATATCAGTAATAACAGAGCCAAATTATGCTCATAAAATTTTAGCAAATATTACCGTTGACGGGCTTTTGTATGAAGGCAATGTGCTGCTGTTGATAGATAGCACTTTAAAATACTTCTATAGCCAAAATGTTAAGAATGGTTCTTTTTCTGCTTCTTTTTTACCGAAGAGCTTCGTTGGAAAGCCAGCAAATATTTTGATTCTTAAAGATCAAAAGCTATTTTGCTCAGAAGTTATTTTTACTGACAACGTGGTCATTCACGATATAGCCATCAGCACCAGCGGAGGCGGTGGTACACCAACCGGCGATCCTGCCACCATCAGCGGCAAAGTAGAGCGAGTGTTGGACAATCAGGCCGAACCGGCAGCAAGGCAGCTGGTAGCCATTGAGCATAAGCCCGATGGTTCATGGTCAGTAACCGGCGATACCACCAGTGACAGCGAAACCGGCAGCTATACGCTGGACGTGCTGACCGAAGGCGGCGATACCTTTGTACTGGCGATAGACGAATACGGTGTGCCTTTCACCGCAACGGCCAGCGTGGTTCAAGGTGATCTGATCCATCCCACCGTTCCCAATGGTCACGTTTACCGGGTCGAAGCAGGCGGCACCTTGCCTGCCACCGAACCGGAGTGGTGGATAGATACCGGCACCACTCACACCCGAACCATTGAAGGGGATATTACCCTCCGGGCGATTCCTTTCTATCGGCCTCTGGCACACGGTCCCATCAAAGCAGAACTACTGCCATGAGTTATGAGGTTCCCACCGACAGCGCAGAGTTCCGGCTGACCGGGGCTCCCTATGCCGTGTCATCGTCGGCTATTGCTGACTTTTCCTTTGACGGTAAAGGGCTGATTTATTTTGCACCGCCTCCCGGATTGGTTCGCCATTATGAAGGCCAATGGCAAGGGGCTGTCAGTCGGCAGCAGGGCTTTTCTGCGACCTATTCAGCCAGTCGCCCTGTTAGCACTACTCGGAGGCAAAGTAGCCAGCAGGCAACGCCTCTGCAAGCCTCACCAATTGGCCTGTTTTGGGGAGCCGTGGCTAAAAAGGAAATTCAGATCAGTTTTAGTCATGGGGAGAGCCAGAAGAAAGAAGCGGCAACCGGCGACCGTTGGCAGCAGCCAGAGCCAAAGGAAAGTGGCAAGCAGAGTGCGTGGGATAAAAGCATTCAAGCGCAGGATCAGCAACAGGCCTCCCCTTGGAATCATCCACCGGAGCGGGATAGCAATGTATCCGAAGGCATGCAGTCGGTTGACCTTTACGGCTCAAGGAAGTGGAAAAGCCCTGCTTACATTCATCCACAGCAACCGCTGAACTTTACCTTTCAGGATCGGGAGTATGAACCACAGGCTAACGGCTCGGTGTTTTTCCAGATTGGTGCTTTTGACGAAGAAACCGCAGCTGTCCCTGTTGATAGCAAACGGCGCTTTACCTTTCAGAGCAACCGAGCCGAGGATCAGCCGGTTATCCTGCCGTGGGGCTTAGGACAGAAAGCCAGGGATGAAAGTGTTACCGGCAACTATGGCGGCGAGACCGACCCGAACGTGGTGGAGAAACCGCAAC
>NZ_LUKQ02000374.1 GCF_001647025.1 Endozoicomonas atrinae | reverse complement strand
GAAAATCAACATCATTAAAACCTTCGGGTAGCTGTGGTCGACGAGACATCTGTTCTAGATAATGCATGGTAATGATGCCTAAGCATAGTTGGCGGCAGCTTAAGGATTTAGAAAATGCGATTGGTATTATGTCCCGGTGGAAAAGAGAGAAGGTAACCGGTTCGTCATCGATGAAGACGGGCTGGTGTGTAAAATTTGTGATATCACTTACGTGAACGTCGATGCGGTTCGCAGTGAAACTGATCGTGACTTTTAGGTCGGGCACTGGTACGTATCCACTGAACCCGATCAAACACTGGTCATTGATGGTCCGTTTACCGACAGGGAAAGTGCCATGAATTATGCCAGGGATTTAACTGGGGCGGAGTTGTTCAGTTTAGATGTGAAAGAGTAATGCGCTGTCAAACAGCGTTTAAACTGGAAGCCTGAGTAATGTAAAATCCGCCTCTACTGTTCTTACCTCCTTTCTCCCATGCAACCCCGTCAGGGCATGCCATGGGGTGTCAGAGTCATCCCCCTGTCTTTCGGATCATCATCACTACCTTATGGACCTATTACACATCGTTGTTCTCTCATTAATTCAGGGCCTGACCGAGTTTCTGCCCATTTCCAGCTCGGCGCACCTGATTTTACCGGCCAGGCTGCTGCACTGGCCTGACCAAGGGCTGGCCTTTGATGTGGCGGTGCATATCGGCACACTGGCGGCGGTGGTTATCTATTTTCGTAAGGATCTGCAGCTGCTGATTCGGGACTGGTGCTTTTCGGTGGTGGGCAGAGGGACAACGCAACACAGTAAGATGGCCTGGTATATTGGCCTGGCGACCATTCCGGCGGTGGTGTTTGGATTGTTCCTGAAAACGTCCGGCCTGGATGAAAGCATGCGGTCGTTGCAGGTGATTGCCGCGACCACCCTGATCTTTGGTGCTCTGCTGGGGGTGGCGGATTATGTTGCCCAATGCCGCTGGCCATTAAAAGCCATGACGTTGCCGAAGGCGATGATCATCGGTTTTTCCCAGATGCTGGCGCTGATTCCGGGAACATCTCGCTCCGGTATTACCATGACCGCCGCGTTGTTCCTGGGGTTTGACCGGGAGTCTGCCGCCCGGTTCTCTTTTCTTCTTTCGATTCCGGTGATTCTGGGCGCCGGGCTGCTGCTCACGCTGGATCTGGTCAAGTCCACGGTTCCGGTCAACTGCCAGGTGCTGTTGATGGGCGCATTGTTGTCCGGCATTAGTGCCCTGGTCTGTATACATCTGTTTCTGGGGGCGATTAATCGCATGGGGCTGATGCCGTTTGTTATTTACCGGCTGGCCCTTGGGGTTGCGCTGCTGTTTATCATTTGAAGGTCATAAACGCCATGAAAATTCTGGTAACGGGCGGTGCCGGTTATATCGGCTCCCATACCTGTGTTGAGTTGCTGAATGCCGGGCATGAGGTGGTGGTGCTGGATAACCTCTGCAACAGTTCTCCCATTGCCATCAAACGGGTTGAGACAATTACCGGACGAGTGTTGCCTTTTATCGAGGGCGATATTCGGGATGAGCATACACTGAAGCAGCTGATGCGCGCCCACCAGTTTGATGCGGTGATGCACTTTGCCGGGCTGAAGGCGGTGGGCGAGTCCTGCGCGATGCCTCTGAAGTACTATGAAAACAACATCAGTGGCACCATTACGCTGTGCCAGGCCATGGCGGAGCATGACGTCAAGCGGCTGATTTTCAGCTCATCGGCCACGGTGTATGGCGACCCCCATGCGCTGCCCATTGAGGAGAGCTTTCCGCTCTCGACCACCAACCCGTATGGCCATTCCAAACTGGTGATTGAGGAGATTCTTCGGGAGCTGTTCAAATCAGACCCACAGTGGAACATTGCCCTGCTGCGCTATTTTAACCCGGTGGGAGCCCATCCTTCGGGCATGATTGGCGAAGACCCGAACGACATCCCCAATAATCTGCTGCCGTACATCTCCCAGGTGGCCATTGGCAAATTGAAACAGTTGCAGGTATTCGGTAACGATTACCCAACGCCGGACGGTACCGGGGTTCGGGACTACATCCATGTGGTGGATCTGGCTCGTGGCCATGTGAAGGCACTGGAAAAACTCACCGACAACCACCGGGACTGCCATGTATGGAATCTGGGTGTTGGCAAAGGCTATTCAGTACTGGAGATGGTTCACGCCTTTGAAAAGGCTTCTGGACGCAAGGTGCCATATGTGATAACCGATCGTCGCCCCGGTGATATTGCCGCCTGCTATGCGCACCCGGAAAAAGCCGAGCGGGAACTGGGGTGGAAGGCAGAACACTCACTGGATGATATTATGGCCGATGCCTGGCGCTGGCAGTCGGACAATCCAAACGGATACCAATAACTAACGCTGTACACTTAAGGAAACGCAATGACCGCAACATCACACACCATCCCGGAAGCCCCACCCATCACCAATGAACGTCAGTACATTGAGTGGTTTGTGCAGTACAGCGACAAAGTGGCAGAAGAGCGACACGCCGCTGGCATCTATGCGCAGGGTGAACGACTATCGGCATTTGTCGCCGAACACACCGACCGCGCCATGGACTTGCTCGAAAAGTGCCCGGATGCCAAAACCCTGTTTGACCGTGTGGAATTTCTGGCCGGTGACTCTCAGGTAAAAATATCCGCGATACTGGGAGAGTATGGTGGGCTTAAAAACTGCCCGGAACCCCAGAAGCTGATGCTGATCGGCCTGCTGATTCATATTGCCATTGCGGTGGAGATGATGAGCAAGAAGTATGTAGAAGCTCATCAGGTTCAGCCTGTGCCCGAACTGCACTAACCGAGGCAAAGGGCTCAGCTCTTTTTTAATTACCACCTATTGATCACTGTTTTTATGGCCTACCATATCCGCGTTCTAATTGTGAGAGCGAGCAAGTCATTTTGGGCAGTTGGACAAGACGAAGTGACGAGTCATAGCCTTAGCTATGGCGAGGAGCTTCAACGCAGGCCAGCAGTTCAAAATGGCTGCACAGCCCGCGATTAGAAGGTGGATATGGTATCAGTTAGGCTCAGAAAAGAACCCGGTAATTGCCCGGGTACATACCGAAGAAATGGCAAGGGCCGTTGCCACCACCTGTGACGAACACGGCTGGCACTACATTATCGGCTTTGAACCACCTCATGTACCGGAAGATATCTCGGACCTGCAGAAACTGCTTAACCCCGAGTTGTACCAGGCCTGCTCTGAAAAGGTGGCCAGAAATTCGCCCTGTCCATGTGGCAGTGGGAAGAAGTACAAGAAGTGTTGTGAGGGAGGAGGCTTGTTGGCTTGAGGTGGGTGGGAAACCGGTTTAGGGCAGCGGGGTTACCCAGAATGGGACTCGCCCGCTACTGTTGGAGATGTGAGAAATATCTACTCTCATTATAAGAAGTGCCACTTCAACAACCTCTAGTGTTCAAATATTATCTCACTCACCGACTTCTTTCAGCGATGACTGATAAGAGGTAATGCCACAGTTCTTCTTATTTATGAATGGCCCAATGAGATCAATATTCATCGCAATTATTGTGTTTATAGTATCTATCGCAGCCAATGCTGTTGAAACCTTCGGTGACTGGATTGTCAATGACAATGGAGTCTCTTTTGTTGTAGATAATTCAACTGAAGAAGCAGCGCTCGTATATGTTCCAGCACAAAGCTCCGAATATCGTGATTACACATACATATCACGCAAAGATGTATCCTGTTTTTCTGTTAATAAAGATGAGACTGAATTAGTACTGCGAGTAAACGATCAACCCGTCAAGTTCATCATGCAATGCTCCGATCAGATAGGATTTATGCACTGGTACCCTACTACTGCCGAAGGGGATGCATTTGTAATACAACAACTCAAGACAAAAATGTTAGTGGATATACAGGGAACTGAATTCTCAGCTCATGGGTTTACCGATGCCTTCAATTACCTGGATAACTCAGGTGCAATCTGATAATTA
>NZ_LUKQ02000373.1 GCF_001647025.1 Endozoicomonas atrinae | reverse complement strand
GAAAATCAACATCATTAAAACCTTCGGGTAGCTGTGGTCGACGAGACATCTGTTCTAGATAATGCATGGTAATGATGCCTAAGCATAGTTGGCGGCAGCTTAAGGATTTAGAAAATGCGATTGGTATTATGTCTCTATCCACTGTTGAATGATATGCCTTGGTCGGCCCAGTGTCCCCATGATGGACTCAACAGAAAACCCACTGGATGCCAGCGTTCTGGCCTTGTCGACGGGAGCCATGGAGCCGACCACAAATCGTGTGCCATTTTCCTTTTCACCAATCGCAACCCACTGCACATGGTCATGCAGGTCTGACCACTCACGAACTTTGCCATAACGGACTTCCAGCACGATTCTGATGGTGCCGTCCTTGGGTGCCTTGAGACGCAGGGATTTGAACACGTTCTGATCAGAATAGTCGCCCTGCCAGATACCCCCTTTGGTCTTGGCAACATCCTTGTCTTCAAACACCTGTGTCACTCTCACTTGGGTCTCGATCACCGTGAGCTGGTTGGAGGAACCGGCTTCACGTCCGACGCCATGTTCCGTGGGTTTGTTGGCGTGGTGCAGAAGGATCACGCTGATGCCGTGGTTGCGGAGCTTCAGGCAGAGCTGGTTGAGGGTGGCCCACTCTTCGGCACTGTTCTCGGCAATGCCAGGGAAGGCGCTTCGTATTGTGTCAATGACCAGCACGTCGGGGCGGTAGGCTTTGATCCACTCGAACAGCTCTTTGCGCCCGTCGGGGTTGCGGAGGTTGATCTCGGTGCCGTTAATGAACGGCGTCCAGACATTGTAGTTGCCGTCGGACGAACCGAAGGACATTCGCATGGACTTGAGACCGGCACCGAGGGTTGACCTGCCGTTTTCCCAGTCGCAGTAGAGGATTTTTGGCGTAGTCTCGGCTTTAAATGGGCCGAAGTCGATGCCACGACAGGCATGGTAGAGCAGAAGTTGGGTAAACCATGACTTGCCATGGCCAGAGTAACCGTAGATTTGCAGGATACTGGCTTGCCTGAGTATCGGTGACATGAAGAACTGCTGATCTCCGGCCTGCTTGATCAGTGTGTCAGCGTCGTCTTCAGTGAGGGCGATGCGCTCGGGTATTTTTGGGTCAGGTGCGCTTGATGATTGCGGAAGATGGGCAATGTAATTGCCGTCTTTGTCGAAGCGGTCAGGGTGGTTGAGCTTCTCTTTTTCACGAATGGTTTTAAGGTTCTGCTGATAGCGCGGCTCTTCCAGGGGGGATGTAAAAAACGTCCGCATGAATTCACGGCCTGCACGTTCCAGTTCATCGCCAAGGCCGAGTTTGGCAACCTGCTGACCAAGGTATCTGAACGTCGTGTCGTAGATGCCAGAGCCACCACGGGGGATCAGGTTGCTGGGGTAGAGCGCTGCACGATCGGCGGTCTCCTGCCAGATGTCGACGTGGCCGGTTCTGATCTGTGTCAGGTCGAGGTTGGCAAAGTCGAAGTCTTCGTTGTTGGTATTGGTGGACTTCGAGGGTCGCCAGTCCTGAAAGAGCGGCATGTCGTCGAGATCGTGGTCGTTAAGAATATCCCAGGTGTAATGCGTACTCGGCGGCAGGAGTGCATAACTGCCATCACCACGAAAATCGAGGCCATTTATCTGTGGCCAGACTTCCCCTTTCGAACCGGAGCCGGACTGTGGGCCACGGTGAACCCCGTCGAGAGGGTGTTTGAAATACCAGTGTCGTCCACGTTTGGTTTTCACCATGACGGGTGACTCAAAACCTTGATCGTGGGCTGCCCGCTGAGCGTCTGTATTGTCGGCGTCGACCACGATGATGCCAGAGATGGCACCACACACGACGGCGATTAACATGTCCGGCCACTTTTCCAGCCAGAAATCTATCTCATCTTCCGTGGGTTGGCGTGTTTGAAACTTCTTCCACTTCACTAATGGTGTCTTGTCATTCGCACAGATCGGGATGATTGACCAGCCACGATCCAGATATTCATTAATTGCGTGCTTAATATTGCTGCTCAACATAACTCATCCTTGTTTTTGTTTTAATATTGCTGTATCAATGTCGCTTAGACAGCAATATAAAGCAATATAGTTTTATTTACTGTCAACATCAGACAATAGGAAACAACGCTAATGAGTATCTGGGATGAAACCGTTAGCAGTACTGCGGATCAGCAGGATAAAAACGACACTCCGGCGATCGCCACGGATCGCCTTCAGGAACTCATGAAAGAGTTCAAATCCACCAACGGCCTTATCGAGTCACTGAAAGAGAAGCTGGATGTCATTCGTGAAGAGATTCTGGATTTCTTTCCGAAGGAGCCAGGGCAGTACGAACAGGTGAGTCAGGGCGGTACACATCTTCTGGAAGTTCGCATCAGCGAGAAGTGGAGCTGGGACGAAGAGAAGCTGGCGCAAATCGTCGACGAGAAAGAGCTGCCTTATTTCATGAAGCGCAAGCTGAGTGTGGATAAGCGCAAGTTCGAGCGACTCGATGAGCCAGAAAAAGACGCCTACCTGGATGCACTCACCCGTGCCCCTGGCGTAGCGCGTATTTCAGTCAAGGAAATTCCGCCCTCTAACTCGTAAGGACAGAAAGCATGTTCAAGCCTAAGAAGACTTGTGATGCAGAGCTGAACGAAATCTCCAAGCTGTTGATCATGGCTCACCATGGTTGGGGGAAGACCACCCAGTTCGGTCATTACGCCAAAGAGTACGGCAAGGGTTTTATCCTGTCCGGTGAATCGGGGCTGATGTCGGTGAAGGATCACGACATTGACTACCTGCCCTTTTCGTCGTGGGACGGGCCGCATGACCCTGAGAAAGACGTGTATTCCTTTCGCGGCATCGTTCGCCAGATGCAGTCGCCAGAGTTTAAAGCCATGGGTTACAAGTGGATCGGCCTTGATTCACTGACCGAGCTGGCTGACCGGCTGCTGGAGACGCTGGAAGAGAAGCACAAGGACAACAAGAACACGTTCGAGAAGTGGGGCGAGTATGCACGGTTGCTGACCGGTGCCCTGAAGTGGATTCGTGATCTGCCTACCCATGTCTGTGTCACCTGTCTGGCCCAGGAAGAGACCAATGACAACGGTGTTATTGAGTACTGGCCCATGGTCAAGGGTGCCAAGGTGGGCAAGCAGATTCCAGGTCTGTTCGACCATGTGTTCTGCGGTATCCGTTCGACCGACGGAGACCGTGACAATCCTGTCGTCACCCGTCGTCTGATTACCGACGAAGTGCGTGGCTGGCACGGCAAGACCCGCGATCCCCGTGGGCGTCTGACTCCCATCATGGATACAGCGAATGTCGTTGAGCTGTTCAGGTTGATGGACATGAGCGATGAACAGTTCGCTGACTATAACTCCAAGATTAACTCCAAAAAAGGTAAGTGAAATGGAATTTACTGGATTCGACAGCCTTGATTTGACCAACGTGGAAGCTGGCGACAGCTACCTGAAAGCGGGTCAGTTCCGGTGCGAAGTCGTGAAGGCATCTGTTGAGCAGAACAAGGCCAAGACTGGCCGCTTCGTGAAGGTGGAAATGAAGTGCATGGACGGTAACGGTGTCACTGTTGATCGCTTCAATGTGCAGAATGCCAACCCGAAGGCGGTGGAGATCGGGCTTCAGAAGTTGAAAAAGTTCCTGATCGAAACGGGTCATCCCAACCCTGACAAGCCTGGGGATATTAACTCCCTGTCTGGCCTTAAAGTGGTGGTGAACCTGAAGCGTGGCGACGATTTTGTGACCGATACCGGTGAACGTCGGGAAGGTCGTGGTGAGATTGTTGGTTATGCCAGGGACGTTGGCCAGAGGATTGCGGGGGCGGCGGTGACTGCGGCTCCTGCTTCGCATCCACCTGTGGTGACTGACGGGACTGATCAGTTTCCAGATGACATCCCATTCTGACGGCAGGTGACGCATGGACGCGATTGAGATCATCGACCTGATTGATCAGAGCTATGAGCAGGAAGCCGAGCAGAAGGCTCGCCAGTACATCGGTGCCAGTGCCATTG
>NZ_LUKQ02000372.1 GCF_001647025.1 Endozoicomonas atrinae | reverse complement strand
TCCTGAGTTTTAATCTGACTGGCTATTTGATCTACCAGTTTTTCGTTGATTTCAACGCTCATTGTTATTCTCCATTTTGGAGTATTAACGACAAGCGTTTACACAATTTAAATTACATTCCCTAAATAACCTTATATTTTGTAAGTATATTTATTGCATTTATTTCATACATTGCAAGTTTATTTTTAATAAAATTTGTCATTTCTTATAATATGTATTTATCTAGTTATCTTTTTTTATACCAGCAAATTTCAGACTTTAAATTGATACGGTTAAACCTGAGTTTTGATTAAAGAGTGTCCGCCTTACGGTACCGGCCATTGTAGTCGAACAGCTTATCAATGATCTTCCAGTAATGTTTTTCTTTCTGAGCAATGACAAAGTCAGGTTTGCGAAATTTATTCCTGCTGTGGATAACATTATCCACAGTTGACGCCCTGAATGGCTCCGCACGATTAATCAAGGCATGCTTGCCAAAATGATGGTAGAAGGCACCTTGTTGGGATGGCGTATCCAGTCTGAAAAATTCATTAATTTCGGCACCATCTTCGTCATGGTAGGTGATCTTGATACGTTGTTTGCCCTGAGCGTCTTTATCAGCGCTCATTTCCATCCCAGAACACCGTATAACCATGCAGTTTCTCAGGTTTAGAGCCTCTCGAAGTTTTTTATCTGGGTCTACCAGTCCGTTCTGGCAACTGTGACATTTTCTGGCTGCTATATCGTTTTCAGCACCACACTGGTCACACTCTTTGAAGCGATATCGGAACTCACACTGTTCTTTTACTTCTTTACCGTTGTCATCCAGAAACGCTTCAAAGCCCTGGCAGCGTCGACCATAGTGTTCAACCAGGTCCCCATCGCCATCGACAACTCCCCAGAAATGATTCTCATGACCACAGGCAGGACAGGGAACCGTTACCGGTACAGCTTTGGAGTCCGGTTTGGGGTCACCGACTTCCGGGCTGTATAAACTGAAGCGGTTACCGGCATAATCAATAATCAGGCAGTCTTTTTTGTTCGGAGCGAGACGCAGCCCCCGACCAACTATCTGCTGATAAAGGCTGACGGACTCTGTTGGGCGCAGTATGGCAATCAGGTCAACATGGGGTGCATCGAAGCCTGTAGTGAGTACTGAAACATTCACAAGGAATTTGAGCTGCTGCTGTTTGAAGGCTTCGATCAGGCGATCCCGCTCTTTTGATGGAGTATCACCAATAATCAGAGCGCTCTCATTTTCTGGAAGGTAACCCATGATCTCACGGGCATGGTCTACCGTAGACGCAAACACCATGACGCCTTTACGGGTTGTCGCTTCTCTTTTTACCTGCTCTATGATTTCACGGGTAGCCCGGGTTTTTCCTTTTAATAACTGATTCAGCTCCTGCTCCCCGTAACGTCCAAAGCTGTCTCTGGATAGCTGACTGAAGTCATAGAAAACAATAGGCGCATCAACGACCTCTGGTGTCGTGAGGTAACCATTATCAACCATGTAGGAGAGTGGCAGTTCAAACAGGCACTCTTTGAAAAAACGAGGCTCTTCTGTTCTGACAGCCCCTTTGTTCTCAGAGCTTTGGTGATACTGGTACAACCAACCCATCCCCAGGCGATAAGGAGTTGCTGTTAAACCGAGAACCTTGAGGTGTGGATTCAGACGTTTAAAGTGTTGAATGACTTTGTGGTAACTGGAGTCTTTCTCCATGGATACCCGGTGGCACTCATCAATAACCAGCAGGGTGAATATTTTCTCACCCGGCGTGTTTTGAAACTGCTTAAGGTTTCTTACAACGCTTTGCACACTGCCAAATATTACCTGTTCAGAGGCTTCTTTCTGCCCAAGCCCTGCACTGAAGATGGAAGCCTTCAAGCTATAGCTTTCATACTTGGCGTGGTTCTGCTCTACCAGTTCTTTTACATGAGCCAGCACCAGAACGCGGCCTCGGGCGATACGGGCCAGTTCAGAGATAACAAGGCTCTTTCCTGCTCCTGTGGGCAGCACAAGCAGGGCTGGATTATCGGATTTGCGAAAATGCCGTATCACACTGTGAACGGCATCTTTTTGGTAGGGGCGGAGCTGGTAGACCATTAATCAGCCAAATTTCTTTTGAAGATACTGGATAATATCTCCAGACTCATACATCCAGATATCGTCTTGACCCTCTTCCTGAATACGCAGACAGGGTACCTGAACCTTGCCGCCCATCTGTTGTAGTTCATTACGGGCCTGAGCGTCATTCATGGCATCCACAGTCTGTATATTCAGTCCCAGTTTATGAATAGCCCTGCGAGCTTTGATACAGAAAGGGCAGGCCTTGAATTGATAGAGCGTCATATTGGCTGTTTGTGCATTCACCTGGGCTTGTTGTTCTGGTGAGCGAGCCATCGCTGCAGGGCGGGTCAACTTATCCACAGCTGCTATACCGTAGCCTAATACATTACGAATAATTTTTAAGACCATACTTCATCCCCCTTTATTGGAGTCATTCTGCCTGATAGTCGCAGGGGCAAGAATTATTCTGTTTAATACTCTCTAGGGGGCGTTACCATCGGGCTGTATTGCCATTTGATAACTCCCCATGGGACCAATACGTTAATCAGTCTGATGGGTGATGTTATGGTATTGGTGATTTTTAGGGAATAAAAACAACTTTCTGCTTACATCCTGTTTTTAATACCTGAATATAAGCCATCATTGAAACGGTAAGCCCAGAATTATCCACTTTGTTATGGGTTCTGACAGCCATGTTATACACATAATGTCATGATAAATCTTATTATTTAACTATTAAACAAGAACAGACAAGGAGGTTTGTTATGTTAGATTCATACGGAGCAACTCAGTCAGGTCAGGCCACGGGCACCGGATTCACCAATACTGCAGAAACGGGAGATACAGAGGTCTACACTCAATGTTTTGGTATAAGAGTCAAAAAAGAGAATGTTGTCATGCGAAAGTTACGTGCGGCTAAGGAATGGTTTTATAAGGGCTCTACTCCAGAGAACAAAACGCTTGATATGAGAAAGGTGTGTGTCGCTGCACTGGCTGGCATAGGTGGAGGAATATTCTTTTTATCCGCAGTTGCTGCTACCGGAGGTGGTGCGATTGCTGGAATGGGTTTAGGAGCAGGCTTAATTGGTTGTGGATATGTTGGCGCTAAGCTGATCAAGCGTCATGATAGGCAACTGCCCCAGAGCAGCCGGCCATAATGAATTAGGCACTTGTAACTCCTGATCAATGCATATCTGCTACTTATGCCGTAATTGCATTGATTAGGTGTTTCAGGTTTACGTAACGTTATCATTTTATCAGTATCAAATATCCTGTTTTTAATACCTGAATATAAGCCATCATTGAAACGGTAAGCCCAGAATTATCCACTTTGTTATGGGTTCTGACAGCCATGTTATACACATAATGTCATGATAAATCTTATTATTTAACTATTAAACAAGAACAGACAAGGAGGTTTGTTATGTTAGATTCATACGGAGCAACTCAGTCAGGTCAGGCCACGGGCACCGGATTCACTAATACTGCAGAAACGGGAGATACAGAGGTCTACACTCAATGTTTTGGTATAAGAGTCAAAAAACAGAATGTTGTCATGCGAAAGTTACGTGCGGCTAAGGAATGGTTTTATAAGGGCTCTACTCCAGAGAACAAAACGCTTGATATGAGAAAGGTGTGTGTCGCTGCACTGGCTGGCATAGGTGGAGGAATATTCTTTTTATCCGCAGTTGCTGCTACCGGAGGTGGTGCGATTGCTGGAATGGGTTTAGGAGCAGGCTTAATTGGTTGTGGATATGTTGGCGCTAAGCTGATCAAGCGTCATGATAGGCAACTGCCCCAGAGCAGCCAGCCATAATGAGTAGTAGGCAGGGAATGTAATTTAAATTGTGTAAACGCTTGTCGTTAATACTCCAAAATGGAGAATAACAATGAGCGTTGAAATCAACGAAAAACTGGTAGATCAAATAGCCAGTCAGATTAAAACTCAGGATGATC
>NZ_LUKQ02000371.1 GCF_001647025.1 Endozoicomonas atrinae | reverse complement strand
GCTGCTTGTACTGCTTGATGTAGGTGAACGACTCGCTGAAATCGTACTGTGCCCTGGCGCAGTCGTAGAAGCAGGTCAGTTCTATGTTGAGTCCCGTTGAACTCATGTCGAAGTTATTCTTGTACATAGGTGCCTCCTTTATGTGTGACTTGACCAATCACGCTGGTCGTTCATGTGATGGCCGCCGAGAATGCGACCTCCGTTGGCGTAATAGGTTCCGAAGTACACGGCCTGGTCGGTGAAGTCGTATCGGACGACGATGTAATGGGCATTGTCGATGTTGCGGCTGTACCAGTGGGTCATGTCTCGGATATACCTGCCGCCGTTGTAAGAGCGGAGGAACTGGTCGAAACCGTCAGGGTCGTGGACTGCGAGGAAGGAGCTGCCGTCACCGAACGGGTCGAACTCTGGCGAGAGCATGTCAGGACGAATGAACCGTACTTCAGGTGGGGTGTCGCTGGTTGAGCCGAGGCTCATGCTGCGAACGAAGTCTTTCAAACGCATGAGGATCATGAAGACCTCCTTTTCGTGGTTGCACAAAAAAGCCAGACCGTAATTGATCTGGCTGAGAGGGTTCCCGTAATTCCGTGGGTGAATGCCAATCCGGCTCAGTGAGGATGGGATCAGGGGGAAACTGAGAATTTGGTAAGGGGGTTTCCCCTAATAGCGCGGGCGGGTGTATTTATTGATCAACTGCAATGAGGGCTTGTGTTTTTTTGTATAAGATGTGGGGCTAAGGACGTTTTGGGAAGCCTTGTATGCACAACTTTATTCCACCGAAGCCACTATACCTAATGGACTCAGAGCAAAACATTCGTATTCGATATGAGGTGTTAGGCGATTACATATCCATTCGCTATGGTGCCAGGAGCTGCACAATACATCGAAATAACAAGGTGCTTCGTTCTGACCGGACTGAATCTGGACAAAATGTTGTCTACAGGTTGCGGAACAAGTTCGAGTTCGAGCTTTCGTCACCGGATAATATGAAAGCACTGGATGGTTTTTTTGATGTCGTCTGTGGTGAAGGTGAACGAAATGGGATTCACTGCGAGTGGGTTTTGCCTGATCGCAGGGTGAGAAATTACAGCTGAGGGTTCACTACCACACTGCATGAACTTATTTGTTACCAATCATCCAGTTTTGTCAGTCGGTATTTCGTGGCGTAGTACTCGACGCATTCTTCCGGTGCTTCGCCAGCTTCGTAGGAGTCCTTGAGCCTGCAATAGTCGCCCGTTACCTCGCGGGCGTCGATGTTGTAGGTCTTCAAGGCGTAGTCGTTGGCTTGCATGAGCCATTGTGTGAAGGTCATTTGTTGTTCTCCCTTACATAAGTTGATACGACGGTGCAGTAGTTGGCAAATGTCAGACGTGTCCTCCTGCCTTGATGGTGTCGATGATTTCCCTGAGTGGGCGTGGCTCGAAGTTGATGTCACGTTCGATGGACATGCCGAAGGGGAGTGTCACGCTCTGGAGTTCAGCCAGTGAGACCGTGCCGCACTCGGCGAACATGGGATTGCCGTCGGTGACGAAGGCCATAAAGATGTCGTCGTCGAGACGTTCGTAGACGTACCATGTGTGGCTACCGCAGGGGTTGAACCACTTGCAGATGACGGTGATGTCGTCGATGGGTGTTTGTGACAGGTCGCCGGTCTTGGCGAACTTGTTTTCAATGGCTTTCGTGAGTAGTTTCATGGTGTTGTCCTCCGTGGACGTTTGTTTTGGGCACAAAAAAGCCAGACCGATTGATCTGGCTGATGGATTTCCCCTAAGAACATGCGCGGGTGTCTGTGTTAGATGTAACCCAGCTCTCTCATTGCTTCCTCGTACTTGTCCGATAGTGATATGTCACGCAATCCCAGCAGGTAGGCGAGTTGGGCGATCATGATCGTGATCTCTGGCGGACAGTCGTTAGCTTCGAGGGCGATGTTGTTCTCTTGGCAGTAGACAATCGCTTCGTGGATGTTGCGGGCGATGAGTTGACGGTTGACCGCGCCGTCGTAGCAGGCGCGAGCCGCGCCTTGGAATTGTTGTGGTAGTTTCATGGTGTGTTACCTCGCATTTTTCGTGGACAAAAAAAATCCCCGCACGAGGCGGGGAGTGGTTACGCAGGTGGATTACCCGAACACTGCGAGCAGTTTGTCCAGCTTGGCTTCAAGCGCGTCGATTCGAGTGTCTGCGCTCACGGGCTTGGCTTGCTCAGGCTGAACCAGACCGAGACGACGCTCGGCTTCACGCAGGTTCGCGACCTTGAGTGGGTCTTTGATCATGCCCTTGTTCATGCGGGTGATCGCGGCCTTGGTGGTGCGTGAGTCCATGAGTTTCATGACGTCAGCCTCGACGAAGGCGACGGTCAAGCCGTCGAGCTGTGCGTGGTTCGCACTTGGCTTCGTGGCTTTGCGCTTCGTGGATTTCTTGGGCTGCTGCGGAGCAGCAACACCGGCGATCGCGTTGATCTCATCGCGCAGGGTGGCGATGGGCTTGCCGGTCATGGCTTCGAGGGCCTTCAGGCTCGGGAATGTGGGCTTGCGACCCTTGGCCACACGCTTTGCGCCGTTCTGGAGCATGTGCTCGACGGCAACGGTCTGATCAACCTCGCCTGATTGCACGAGTGCAGTGATTTCTTTCGCGGTTTTGCCGTGTAAATTTTCCATGAGAATTACCTCGCTGTTTTGCCGGAATTGGTACAGCGATTTCCCCTATATGCGTGTGAATTACCTGTGGATTACTTGTTAAAAACAGGTGGAAACGATGTGTTTATGGATAAATTTTCGCATTTGTTTGTGCTTATCGATCTTGTTGAAAACCTAAGATAGGTTCCAAGAATTATTTAAAATCAATAAGTTAAATGTACGGGACGAAGGTGAAGAGAAAAAGTTATACAAAAAAAGGGGGGGGGGAGGGGCTCTTTGCTGTCAGGAGTCCCAGGAATTTCCACTTTCCGACCCCGCGACAATTTTTAGCAAATTTCAAAAACAGGTCTCGATACCATGTTGAGGAAAAAGTCAGAGGAAGCCTGCAAAACCGTTCTGGAGACTGGACAGAAAGTTAATCGTCCCCGCAGGCAATGCCGCTACAACAAGTCCCAGGAGACCCGCATTGCCATCGCTCGCGAAAAATCCGGTCGCAAGGGGCGGAAAACCATCTCCGAAAACAACAGTAAGGCCCTCCTCGAAAAACGAAAACTCGAAATCGAAGAAAAACAGCGCAAGCTCGACCAGCAAAAAGCCAACGAGGAACACGTCGCCAAACAAATGATGGCGGTTCAGGCCCGCCTTCTGGCCAGACCAGTCACTTCCGAAGACGTTGCCCGCATCCGTACCGACCTCCATAACATCGTCGTCAGCGAAACCGAACGCGCTCGCCTCTTCCTCGAAGGAAAATCCGAGTGGAACAGCAATCAAGTCCGCCTCTACGGCATGTTGCTCAACAAAGTCATGCCAGACTTGTCGCAGAAATTTACCGAAGTTCAGATCGAGCACCGCAAAGTCGATGAACTCTCCCGCGCTGAGTTGGAAGCCATTATCGCTGAAGCTGAAGTTCTCCCTAATGGTGATTGAACAATAAATCTCACTCCCAAGGAACACGACCATGACCGTCATTAACCGCGAAAAGAACGGCATTCCCTCAAGCCTCACCCCCGAAGAGTTCGGCCAGCACATGAACATGCTCAACCTGGACGACATTCCGCCAGAACGCCGGAAAATGGCCATCATTGACCACATGATGCGGGTAGCAGCCAGCAACATCACCGACCCGATGGCCGCCGCCGAACTTTCTCAGGCGTGGCTCTCCCGTAAAGCCAAACGGTAACGCATGAAAATCAGCCGCAAGGATGCAGCGAAACACCTCCTGAAACTCCGTCACGCCGAGGAATCCTACCTCGGCTACATCAAGCTCAGGTACCCCGACTTCGAGTTAACAAACTTCCAGAAGCTCATCATCCTTGCCCTTGATCTGGCCGAGAAAGGTCAACTCAAATCCGACTTCATCGACGTACACGTCCACGGCAAGGCACCCAGAACCGAGGCAAAACCCACACGCAA